>DASUDK010000032.1:0-32255 GCA_036275655.1 Limnobacter sp.
GCCGATCACTACAACCCTCGACCTTGCCCAGATCGTGGCAGGGGCAGTACGCACGCGGGAGCCGGGCCAAGACCCTGCAACGCGCACCTTTCAAGCTTTACGGATTCACGTCAACCAGGAGCTTGCGCAGCTCGAACAGGGTCTGAAATCCGCTTTTGAGCGGTTAAAGGTCGGTGGGCGTCTTGCGGTCATCAGTTTTCATTCGCTGGAAGACCGCATTGCCAAACAGTTCATTGAGCGTTTGGCCAATCCCAAGGCCACGCAAGACATTCGCTTGCGCAAATTGCCTTTGCCAGATCCCACGCCATTGATGCGAAAAATTGCCCGAATCAAACCCGATGCCGCTGAATGTGAGCGCAATCCGCGTGCCCGTTCATCTGTTTTGCGTGTGGCTGAAAAGGTGGCGGAGGTGGCAAATGGGTAGATTGAATATCCTTTTGTTGGCATTGGTGTTGCTGTGTGCCACCGAGGTGGTTGAGTTGCAGCATGAGTCTCGGTCTTTGTTTGTTGCCCTGGGGCAGGAGCAGCAGGCGGAGCGGCAAATTGAAGTGGATTTTCAGCGCCTGCAGTTGCAGCAAGTGGCTTTGGCCAAAGGCGAGCGCGTTGATCAAGTGGCGCGGGAAAAACTCGGCATGAGTCCGCCTGCGCCGGGCACGGTGGTGTTCATGCCATTGGACGGAGGCTTTCAACGTGAGTAAGGCGGTCCGTTTTGGGGGTTCGGAATTGCTGGAAATGCGATTGCCCGCTTGGCGATCGCGTTTTGTTTTGGTGTGCATTTTTTTGGCTTTTGGTGGACTGATCGCGCGCGCAGCGTATTTGCAAATCATTTCTAACGATTTTCTACAGGAGCAGGGTGCCAAGCGAATTGAGCGCACTTTGCCACTGCAAGCCGTGCGAGGCACTTTGTTGGACCGCAATCGTGTGGTGTTGGCGCAAAGTGTGCCAGCGCAGGCAGTTTGGTACGACGGCCGCCGCATGGTGGAAGCAAAAGACGAGGACTTGCGCAAACTGGCCGCCATTCTGGGTTTAAAGCCCGATCGCGTGATCAAGCAGGTCCGTGGAGACAGCAAGCGTGCCTTTGTGTACCTCGATCGTCAGGTTGATTCGGATGTGGCCGCAAAGGCCAAAGCCTTGAAGATTCCTGGTTTGGGTTTTGTGACAGAGAGCAAGCGTTACTACCCGCAAGGCGAGACCATGGCGCACCTGGTGGGTTTTACCAGCATTGAGGACAAGGGGCAGGAAGGTGTTGAGCTGGCGTTTAACCAGCGTCTCACTGGCGAAGACGGTGAGCGAAATGTGATTCGCGATCGGCTGGGCAATGTGATTGAAGACGTGCGGGAGCTTCGCCCGCCAGTCAATGGACAAGACTTGGTGCTCTCGGTGGATGCGGATGTCCAGTACATCGTTTTGTCAGAGCTCAAAAAGGCCGTGGAGTTTCACAACGCCAAAGCGGCCGCCGCTGTGGTGTTGGATGCCAAAACCGGCGAACTTTTGGCCATGGCGAACATTCCCACTTACGACCCCAACAACCGCGGCAACCTGCACGGGGAGAAGCTGCGCAACAGGGTTTTTACCGACATGTTTGAGCCAGGCTCAACGCTCAAACCGTTTGGTGTGGCGCTGGCGATGGAGCAAGGCAAAGTCAAGCCAAACACACGGATCGACACGGGCAAAGGTCGCATGACGATTGGACCAGCGACCATCACCGACACCAAAGAGTTGGGTGTTGCCTCTGTGACAGAAATTATCCAGAAGTCCAGCAATGTGGGAACGTCTAAAATTGTGTTGGACCTTGCGCCCAAGGATTTGTGGAGCTTTTTCAATCAGGTCGGGTTTGGTCAAACGCCATCGATTTCTTTTCCCGGTGCTGTGGCTGGGCGCGTTCGTCCCTGGAACAAGTGGCGCCCAATTGAGCAGGCCACCATGTCTTATGGGCACGGTATTTCTGTCTCATTGATCCAACTGGCGCAGGCTTACACCATCTTTGCCAACCAGGGGGTCTTTGTACCTGCCTCCTTGCTGAAATTTGATCCGAACAACCCCCCGCCTTCTCACCGTGTGATCAGTGAGCGTGTGGCGCAAGACATGTTGCACATGCTTGAACTCGCTTCAGGCCCAGAAGGAACCGCACCCAAAGCCCAAGTGCAAGGCTATCGCGTGGCTGGTAAAACTGGCACTGCGCATAAGCAAGAGGGTGGGCGGTATGTGAACAAGTACGTGTCTTCGTATGTGGGTTTGGCGCCCGTGTCCAATCCCCGCGTGATTGTGGCCATCATGGTGGACGAGCCCAAGCGAGGTGCACATTACGGCGGCTTGGTGGCTGCACCGGTGTTCTCGGTGATCACCAAGAGCGTCCTGACGCGCCTGAATGTTCAACCCGATGCCGTACAACCTGCGGAGCAGTTGCGCAAGTACGTTGAGGCCCCGTCGGGGAGCCGCTTATGATCAGCGCCTACCTCCACTCCGTGACCGAAGTGATTGCAGAATTGCATGAACGCGGTTTTTATGCCGATTGTTCCGGTTTGGTGACCGATCACCGTCGCCTATCCGGTCCACGTGATGTCTTCCTTGCAGTGCCAGGCGAGCGTTTTGATCCACGCAGTTTGGCTGATGATCTGATTCGTGAGCAGCGATGTGGGTTGGTCTTGGTGGAATACGACGACAGTCGCGTGTACCAGAGTGCCAGTGTGTTGCCCGTTCTAAATCTCAAGACCTCTTTGGCTGAGCTTGCGCAAACGTATTATGAGTCTCCTTCGGATGGTCTAACGGTTGTTGCTGTCACGGGCACCAACGGCAAAACCACCGTGACCCGATGGTTGGCCCAAGGGCTGAATGCCTTGGGTCGTCGAGCCGCAGTGCTTGGGACCTTGGGTTATGGCAAGCCAGATGACCTGAAGCCCCACAGTGGATTGACCACGCCGGATGTTGTGGGTGTGCATCACACCTTGTATGAACTCAAGCGCGATGGCTTTGACACCGTGTGCCTGGAGGCATCGTCGATTGGCCTTGAGCAACGTCGCTTGGCGGGTGTCAGCATTGATTGGGCGGTATTCACCAACTTCTCTCAGGATCACCTCGATTACCACGGCACCATGGAAGCGTATGGTCAATCCAAATTGATTCTTGCATCCTGGCCCACCCTTCGCGGTGCAGTCGTCAACACAGACGATTCCCTGGGGCAACAATTTGCATCGGTGCTAGCCGCACGCCATGTGCCTTGCCTGGGTGTGGGCAATCGTGCGGGCAGCACGCTTAAGTTGCAGGGCTGTCGGCACGCCAACGGTGGCTTGGAGGTGACGCTTCAGTGTGGCACCCAAGCTTGGCAGGTCAATGCACCGGTTGTAGGCGAGTTCAACGCAGAAAACCTCGGATTGGTGGTCGGCGTGCTGCAAAGCATGGGCTATGCAAACCATGAGATTCAACGTGTGTGCACGGCCGTTTCTGCAGCACCTGGGCGAATGGAGACGGTGAGCCATGCCCCCTGTGTGGTGGTGGATTACGCTCACACGCCCGATGCCCTAGAGAAAGTGCTGAAAGCGTTGCGCCCTGTTGCCGCTGCGCAAGGTGGCAAATTGTGGGCCGTGTTTGGTTGCGGAGGTGACCGTGATCGCACGAAGCGCCCTGTGATGGGCGGATTGGCAGCGCAGCTGGCCGACGTGGTGATCCTCACCTCCGACAATCCACGCAGTGAATCGCCCATAGCCATATTGAATGAAATTCTGGCAGGCGTTTCCCCGATCGATTTGCACAAGGTGCGCTCAGAAGAAGACCGCAGAAACGCGATTGAACATGCGCTGCGTGAAGCAGACGAGCGCGATGTTGTTCTACTGGCAGGCAAGGGCCATGAGACCACTCAAACGATTGGCCAAGAAGTGAAGCCGCATTCGGATGTGCTGGTTGCCCGAGCCGCTTTGAACAGGAGGGGGGCCCATGCTTGAGCTGAACTGGCCATTTGCCTCCATATCCGCTGCACTGAGCAAGCTGCTGGTACAACCCGCGCCACAGGGCGAACAAGCCATACGCTTGGTACAAACGGACAGTCGTCAAGTCGCCCAGGGCGATTTGTTTGTGTGTCTGGTTGGTGAGCGTTTTGATGCGCATGACTTTGCAGCGCAAGTAAAAGCCAGCGGCGCATGTGGTCTGGTGGTTGACCGGCCACTGCCCACTGACCTGCCACAATGGGTTGTGCAAGATACCCGCCTGGCCTTTGGGGCATTGGCGCATGCATGGCGCATGCAGTTTGACATTCCCGTGTTGGCGGTGGTTGGTAGCAACGGGAAAACCACCACCAAAGAGATGCTCGGTGCCATGTGCAAGGCCCACTGTGGTACCGAGCATGTGTTGGTGACTGCCGGCAACTTGAACAACGACATCGGTGTTCCACAAACCCTGTTGAAGTTGCGTAAGCAACATCAAATGGCGGTCATCGAAATGGGGATGAATCACCCTGGAGAAATCGACTATTTGGCGGGTCTGGTGAAGCCTCGCGTTGCTTTGCTCACAAACGCCCAGCGTGAGCATCAGGAGTTCATGAAGTCTGTGCGCGCAGTGGCTCAGGAAAATGGCAGTGTGTTCTGTCATCTGCCTGCGGCGGGCACTGCGGTGATTCCTGCGCACACCGAGTTTGACGATTTGTGGGTGGCCCAGTGCACGGCCGACAACATGCTGCGTTTTGGTGCTGGAGCAGACTTTGATTTGGTGATGCCAAAACGCAGTGACCATCAGGCCAAGTCAACGCTGCGAATGCCTGGAGCCGAACACCCTTTGCAAACGAGTTTTTTGGGGCAACACAACGCCAACAACGCATCCGCTGCAGCCGCAGCGGCCTTCAGCGCTGGCTGCTCTGCCCACGCAATTTGCCAGGGTTTGAAAGATTTTCGTGCGGTCAATGGTCGCTTGCAGGTGGTGTGCAACACCCCCAATTTGTTGTTGGTCAATGACGCGTACAACGCCAATCCAGATTCCGTGAATGCAGCCAGTGATGTGTTGGTTGATTTGCCCGGCAACACGTTGATGATTTTGGGTGACATGGGCGAGGTGGGTGACCAGTCCGATGCGTACCACCGGGAGGTTGGTATGTATGCGAAGCAAGTTGGTGTGAAATATTTATTTGCCCTCGGGGATGCCACGGTCCATAGCGTGAGCGGCTTTGGCAGTGGCGCTACTCATTTTAATAATCTTGAAAATCTGATCGAATTCACCATGAAAACATTGCAGCAAGGCAGTTGGTCTGTGCTGGTCAAAGGCTCCCGATTCATGAAAATGGAGCGGGTGGTTGATGCCCTGATGATGGCTCAATCCTCAAAGACGGAGGGTCAGCATGCTTCTTGAACTGGCCAATTGGCTTGCACAGGACATCCGCGCTTTTGGCGTATTTAATTACCTCACCTTGCGCGCAGTGCTGGCGTGTGGCACCGCGCTGCTGGTCGGCTTGGTGGCTGGGCCCATGGTGATTCGCAAGCTCACGCAATACAAAATTGGTCAATCCGTGCGTGACGATGGGCCGCAAACCCATTTGGCCAAAGCGGGCACACCCACCATGGGCGGTGCATTGGTCTTGATTGGCATCGGAATTTCAACCCTGCTTTGGGCAGACTTGAGCAATCGGTTTGTGTGGGTGGTGATGATTGTGACCTTCGGCTTTGGTTGGATTGGATGGGTGGATGACTACCGCAAAGTGGTTTACCGCAATCCCAAGGGCCTGCCTGCCAAATGGAAATATTTTTGGCAAAGCGTGGTCGGTTTGTTGGCCGCGTTTTATCTGGCCTTTGCCGTGTCCGCTCAAAGTGGTCAAGAAGTTTTCCAGATTTTCACCGATTGGGTTGAAAGCGGTTTTTCCATGCACTTGCCCAACAACGCCGATTTGATTGTTCCATTCTTCAAGTCCATCAGCTACCCGTTGGGCGTGTGGGGCTTTATTGCACTCACCTATTTTGTGATTGTGGGCACCAGCAACGCAGTCAACCTCACCGACGGCTTGGATGGATTGGCCATCATGCCCACGGTGATGGTGGCCTCAGCACTGGCCATTTTTGCTTACGTGGCCGGCAATGCGGTGTACTCCAAGTATCTTTTGTTGCCTTACATCCCTGGGGCTGGTGAGCTCGCAGTCTTTCTGGCCGCAATCGCCGGTGCTGGTTTGGCTTTCCTTTGGTTCAATGCTTACCCCGCGCAGGTGTTCATGGGCGACGTGGGTGCGCTGGCTCTGGGAGGCGCGCTCGGGACTGTGGCCGTGATTGTGCGTCAGGAGGTGGTGTTGTTCATCATGGGTGGTGTGTTTGTGGCTGAAACGCTCTCGGTGATGATCCAGGTGTTGTACTTCAAGTACAGCGGCGGAAAACGGGTGTTTCGAATGGCGCCTCTGCATCACCACTACGAACTCAGTGGTTGGAAAGAAACGCAGGTGGTGGTTCGCTTCTGGATCATCACCATGATCCTCGTGTTGATTGGTTTGAGCACATTGAAATTGCGCTAAGCGCACATTGAAAGGCAAGACGCTGTGTTTGAAAGCATGAAGGGACAATCGGTGTTGCAGGTGGGGCTGGGCGAGTCCGGGCTGGCTTGCGCACGCTGGGCGCTTTCACAAGGTGCCAGCGTGACTGTGATTGATACCCGCGAGCAGCCCCCCGGTTTGAATGATTTGCGCACCGATTGGCCTGCGGTGCGTTGTGTGGGTGGTTTGGAAAACTTGGCATGGACCTTCACCCAAGTGGTCGTGTCACCAGGCCTGCCGCCCAGCCACCCACTCATGCAAGCGGTTGTGAACATGGCTCAGGATCATGGCACGCCGGTGGATTCTGAGCTTGATCTGTTTGCAGATGCACTGACATGGTTGGCAGAACACCAGAATTATCGTCCCAAGGTGGTGGGGGTGACGGGCACCAACGGAAAAACCACCACCACGCGGATGGTGGCATGTCTGGCTGAGTTTGCGGGCAAGCGCACTTTGGCGGCGGGCAACATCAGCCCGGCGGCACTGGAGGCCTTGAGGCTTGCCCTGCAGTCCAGTGAGCTTCCCGAGATTTGGGTGCTTGAATTGTCTAGTTTCCAGTTGCATTGGACCAAACGTCTAAAGCTGGACGCATCCACGGTGTTGAACCTATCGCAAGATCACCTCGACTGGCACGCCAGCATGGAAGAGTATGCGCAGGACAAGTTCCGGATTTTCACCGAGGGTGCGGTGTGTGTCTTGAATCGTGACGATCCTGTTGTGCACGCTGCGACTCTCCCAGCACTGGCGCGTCGAGTCAGTTTCGGATTGAGCGCACCTTCCGGGTTGGATGAGTTTGGTTTGATCCGAGAAGGCGGCATGCTCTGGCTTGCTCAAACCCAAGCCGATGAGGAGTCTTTGCCCAGTGGTCGGCGCAAGAAAAACGAGGCACTCGAGGTGCATCAAAAACTCTTGATGCCGACCGATGCATTGCAAGTGGTTGGGTTGCACAATGCAGCCAACGCCTTGGCCGCCTTGGCGTTGTGCGTTGGCGTTGGCTTGCCGATGGCCAAGTTGCTGCATGGCCTGCGCAATTATCAAGGGGAGCCACATCGGGTACAGCATGTGCTTCAAGTCGATGGTGTAGATTACTTTGACGACAGCAAAGGCACCAACGTGGGCGCGACGGTTGCTGCACTCAATGGCTTGGCCCGGCCCACCATTTTGATAGCAGGTGGCGACGGCAAAGGCCAAGACTTTACGCCATTGCAGGGGCCTGTCGCCAACCATTGCAAAGCTGTTTTGCTGATTGGAAAGGATGCAGAGCAAATTGCAAACGCGCTGGCATCCAGCGGCGTGCGTCTACAACGTTGCGCATCGCTTGAAAGCGCGGTGGGTGCTGCCCATGCCCTAAGCCAGGCGGGCGACGTGGTGTTGCTAAGCCCTGCATGCGCAAGCCTGGACATGTTCAAAAACTATGTTCACCGCGCCGATGTGTTTGTGAGTGCGGTGCGCGACTTGGCTGCTGACCGGGGGCAACCATGCTGAGTCAATGGTTAAAAAAGCGCCCACCGGCCATGCCAGTAAAAAGCCTGATTCCTGCCACCGCGGTGGGCGGTGGCATGTCCACCAGCATGTATGGCGTCAAGCGCAGCCAGTCGGTTGGTGACAATCTCGACCAAGGTTTGGTGTGGTGCACGCTTGCTTTGCTTTTTTTGGGATTGGTGATGGTGTATTCGGCCACAGTGGCCTTGCCAGACTCATCGAAGTATGCGAGTTACCAACCCACGCATTTCCTGGTGCGACACGCCTTTTCAATCGTGGTCGCCTTTGCGGTGGCATTCTGTGCCTTTCAGATTCCAATGAAAACCTGGCAAGAGTTGGCACCCTTGGTCTTTTTGTGCTGTATTGCGCTGCTTGTGCTGGTGCTGATTCCTGGGGTTGGCAAAGAGGTCAATGGCGCGCGCCGATGGTTGTCTTTGTACGTGCTAAATATCCAACCCTCAGAACTGATGAAAGTGTGTGCGATTATTTACGCGGCCGATTACACCGTGCGCAAGCAAGCGTACATGCAGCGCATTGGCAAAGTGCTCTTGCCCATGGTCATGGCCATGTTCCTGGTCGGCATGTTGCTTTTGTTGGAGCCTGACATGGGGGCATTCATCGTGATTGTCACGGTGGTGTTTGCCATCCTGTTTTTGGGTGGAATCAACGCGCGGGTGTTTTTTGGTGTGTTACTCCTGTTGAGCACCGCATTCGCCGCCTTGATTGCATTCAGCGATTATCGGCGCGCCCGTCTCCTGGCATATTTGGATCCTTGGGAAGGCGACAATGCCTTGAACAAGGCTTATCAATTGTCGCACTCCCTGATTGCATTTGGACGCGGTGAAGTGCTTGGTGTTGGCTTGGGCGGCAGTGTTGAAAAACTCCACTACCTGCCTGAGGCACACACCGACTTCCTGCTGGCCGTGATCGGGGAAGAGCTTGGTTTTGTCGGGGTGACCGTGGTCATTCTCCTGTTTGTTTACATCATCAAGCGGTGCTTTGCGATTGGCACACAAGCCATTGCCCTGGAGCGCACATTCTCTGGCTTGTTGGCCAAGGGTGTGGGTGTGTGGCTGGCTGTGCAATGCTTTATCAACATGGGTGTGAATTTGGGCGTTCTGCCCACCAAAGGCCTCACATTGCCACTCATGAGTTATGGTGGGTCGGCCATTTTGGCCAACTGCATCGCACTGGCCCTGGTGCTGCGCATTGACTTTGAAAACCGGACCATGATGCGCGGAGGAACGACATGATCGCTTCTCCAAAAATAGCACTGATTGTTGCCGGTGGCACAGGCGGGCACATCTTCCCAGGCTTGAGCATTGCACAGGCCCTCAAAGTCAAAGGCTGGCATGTGGAGTGGGCTGGCAATCCTCATGCCATGGAGGGCAGGCTGGTCCCGGCGCAAGGCGTGCCGCTGAACACCCTGGTTTTTGCAGGCTTCCGCGGCAAGGGATTGTTTGCCCAGTTGTTGATGCCCCTGCTGCTGCTGCGGGCTTTCTGGACCTCTGTGCAAATACTGCGACGACTCAAACCCAACGTGGTCTTGGGCATGGGAGGCTATGTGGCCTTTCCCATGGGCATGATGGCCAGTTTGCTCAACATTCCCATGGTGGTGCATGAACAGAATTCGATTGCTGGATTAACCAACAAAGTGTTGGCAAAGTTGGCCAATCGCAATTTGGTGGCTTTTCCGGAGGCCCTGCCTGGCGCACGTTGGGTGGGCAATCCAGTTCGAGATGCCATGGTTGCGCAACACGCGCCAGAGACTCGGTTCATCAAACGAGAAGGGCCGCTGAAGATGCTCGTGCTCGGTGGCAGTTTGGGGGCTCAGGCCCTGAACGAGGTGATCCCCAAAGCCTTGGCCCAGTTACCAGTGCAAGGTCGGCCCACGGTGATTCATCAAGCGGGCGAAAAAAATTTGGCGCAGCTGATACAAAACTACACCGCGGCGGGTGTGCAGGCCCACGCCGTGCCATTCATCGAGGATGTGGCCCAAGCCATGGCAGAAGCAGACGTCCTGGTTTGCCGCGCCGGCGCCATGACCGTGGCCGAGGTTGCCGCGGTGGGCGTGGCCGCTTTGTTTGTTCCCTTCCCACATGCGGTGGACGATCACCAAACCCACAATGCGGCCTTTTTGGCCAGAGAGCAGGCCGCTTGGGTTTGCCAGCAAAAAGAACTGACAGTGGATTGGTTGGTGAGCTGGTTGCAAGGTTTGAACCGGTCTGCCTGTCTGGAGATGGCCAAGCGGGCCAGGGCCATGGCCAAGCCGCAGGCCACCGCAGAGGTGGTGATGCATATTGAACAGGTTGCAAGCGCATGAAACACAAAGTTAAACACGTTCACTTCGTAGGCATCGGTGGCTCAGGCATGAGCGGCATCGCTGAGGTGTTGATCAACCTGGGTTACAAGGTGAGTGGCTCAGATTTGGCCGATTCAGCTGTGACCCAACGTCTGGCCAAATTGGGCGCCACTGTCCATGTGGGTCATCAGGGCGGCAATATTGCAGGTGCAGACGCAGTGGTCACCTCCACCGCGGTCAGTGGCAACAACCCAGAGGTGCTTGCTGCGCGCGCAGCACGCGTGCCGGTGGTCCCCCGCGCCGTGATGCTCGCCGAACTCATGCGCTTGAAACAGGGCATTGCAGTGGCCGGAACGCACGGCAAAACCACCACCACCAGCTTGGTCGCCAGCATTTTGGCCGAGGGCCATTTGGACCCGACCTTTGTGATCGGTGGACGGTTGAACTCTGCCGGGGCCAACGCCAAGCTGGGCACGGGGGAGTTCATGGTGGTCGAGGCTGACGAGTCAGACGCTTCCTTCCTGAACCTCATGCCGGTGATTGCCGTAATCACCAACATTGACGCCGATCACATGGAAACCTATGGCCACGATTTTGCGCGTCTGAAGCAGGCCTTTGTGGAGTTCACCCAGCGTCTTCCATTTTATGGTGTGGCGGCTGTGTGCGTGGACGATCCATGTGTGCGTGAGATCATGCCGTTTGTGTCCAAAACAGTGGTCACGTATGGCCTGTCTGAACAGGCTCAAATTCGTGCCGTGGACGTGCAAGCCTGCGCCGGTCAGATGAAGTTCAAGGTGATTCGCGAGGACGAACCGGATTTGCACATCACCCTCAACTTGCCCGGCGATCACAACGTACGAAACTCACTGGCAGCCATCGCCGTGGCCACCGAGATTGGCGTGTCCGATGAGGCCATCGTCTCCGCGCTTGAAAAGTTCAATGGCGTGGGTCGCCGCTTCCAGCACTATGGCGAAGTGCCAGCCAAAGAGGGAGGCCATTTCTTGGTGGTTGATGACTATGGTCATCACCCTGTGGAAATGGCTGCTACACTCGCGGCCGCGCGTGGTGCATACCCTGACAAGCGCTTGGTGCTTGCGTTTCAGCCACATCGATACACCCGGACAAGGGACTGCTTCGAGGATTTTGTCAAAGTGCTTGGCACGCCAGACCTGGTGATTTTGTCGGAGGTTTATTCAGCCGGTGAATCCCCTATTGTTGCGGCCGATGGGCGAACATTGGCGCGCGCGGTGCGGGTTGCGGGGCGCACCGAACCAATTTTTGTAGAAAACATGGATGAGATGGAAAGCACGATTTTGAATGTGGCGCGTGATGGTGATTTGGTGATCACCATGGGCGCTGGGTCCATTGGCGCATTGCCCGGGCGTTTGGCCGCACACACGCAAGGGGGGCAATCATGAGCACGCCAACAATAAACCCCAAGACCTTGGGCAAAGTGGTGGTGCTCTATGGTGGAAAATCCGCTGAGCGCGAAGTGTCACTGAAATCAGGCAGCATGGTGTTGGCTGCACTTCAGCGTCAGGGCGTGGACGCACACGGATTTGATCCCGCCGAACATGGTTTGGTGGAGCTCGCTCAAGGTGGATTTGATCGTGCGGTGATTTCCCTCCATGGCCGTTTTGGCGAAGATGGCACCATTCAAGGTGCACTGGAGTGGTTGGGTATTCCATACACCGGCAGTGGTGTTGCTGCATCCGCGTTGGCCATGGACAAAATCCACACCAAAGCCGTGTGGATCAGCCAAGGTCTGAACACGCCCGACTACGTGCGACTGGAGCCTGGATTTGATCCACACGCAGTGGCCCAACGCCTTGGCCTGCCTTTGATTGTAAAACCTGCGCAAGAGGGCTCCACCCTTGGGCTGACCAAAGTGAAGTCGGTCGAGCAACTCCCCGAGGCGTTTGCACTGGCCTACAAATACGACCCCAATGTACTTGCTGAAAAATTTATTGCTGGGCAAGAGCTGACCGTGCCGGTATTGGGGGAAGGGGACCAGGCCCATGCATTGCCTGTGATTCGGATTCAAGCCCCCGACGGCAATTATGACTATCACAACAAATACATCGGCAATCAGACCCAGTATTTTTGCCCCAGTGGGCTGGAGCCCAGTTTTGAGGCAAAGGTACAGGCGCTTTGCGTCAGTGCTTACCAGGCCCTGGGCTGCGCAGGTTGGGGGCGTGCCGATGTGCTGGTGGATGCCCAGGGCACGCCCTGGTTATTAGAAATGAACACCTCGCCTGGCATGACCGACCACTCTTTGGTGCCCATGAGTGCACGGGCCAGCGGTGTGTCTTATGACGAACTGGTTTTAAAAATTGCAGCGTCCGCGTCGCTCAAAGCAACCGGCGCAGGTTTGGGGGTGAACAACTGATGTGGTCTGCCATCTGGAACGATGACAAGCTGATGGGCATTCTGGCGGGGTTTTTTTTGGCCTTGTCGGTGGTGCTGTTGGGCTACGCATGCGTCCAGTGGCTGATTAATCGACCCATGTTTGAGCTGAAACGTGTGGAACTGACTGGTGATGTTGAGCGTGTCAACTTGGTGGGTTTCAAGGCCAATGTGATCCCCAAAATCGAAGGCAGTTTTTTCTCGGCAGATCTGCAAAAAGTGAGGCAGCTCGTGGAGGCTCAGCCATGGGTTCGCAAAGCTGTTGTGCAGCGCACCTGGCCCAATGGATTGAAGGTGAATGTGCAAGGCCACACACCACTTGCTTTGTGGGGTGAAACACGCCTGGTTAACACCTACGGCGAAGTGTTTTCGGCCAACCTCGCGGAAGTGGCTGATGAAAAGGAGCTGGCTGTGCTCAGTGGCCCACCGGGCAGCGAACTGCTGGTCTCCAAGATGTACATCAAGCTGATTGAGCGTTTGAAAGGCATGGCCATGTGGCCCATGAAGGTGGAGTTATCAGATCGCTACGCTTGGACGATTCAAACCGACAGCGGCTTGAATATTGAGCTTGGGCGAGAGCTGGAGAACTTCAGCATTGAACAAAAATTGGACAGATTGCTGGCGGTCTATCCAAAAATACAAAGCCAGGTGATGACTTCAATCGATGGAATTGATTTGAGGTATCCGCGGGGTGTTGCAGTAAAGGGCGAACGACTGGCTGCTGCCAAAACACAAGGCAGCAACGGCGTGAAATTGAACTGAAGAGCGAAACAGAATTGGGCACCATGAACAAAGAGCCAAAAGATTTAATCGTCGGTCTGGACATCGGCACCGCCAAGGTGGTGGCGATGGTTGCAGAACTTCTTTCCGACGGACGTTTTGAAGTCATCGGCGTGGCACAGCACGAATCCCGCGGATTGAAAAAGGGCGTGGTTGTGAATATCGAGGCCACCGTCCAGTCCATTCAAGCGGCGCTGGAAGAGGCAGAGCTGATGGCCGACTGCAAAATCAAAACCGTGCTGACTGGCATCGCAGGCAGCCACATTCGCAGCTTCAACTCCTCTGGCATGGTCGCCATCAAAGAGCGTGAGGTGACGCAAGCGGATGTGGCCCGCGTGATTGAAACCGCCAAAGCTGTGAATATCCCCACAGATCAGCAAATTCTCCACGTGCTGCCCCAGGAGTTTATTGTGGACGGCCAGGAGGATGTGCGCGAGCCACTGGGCATGAGCGGCGTGCGTCTTGAGACGCGTGTCCACATTGTGACTGGCGCTGTGTCTGCCGCTCAAAACATCGTGAAATGCGTGCGGCGCTGCGGGCTGGAAGTGCAAGATCTGATGCTTCAGCCATTGGCCTCCAGCATGGCAGTGCTCACCGAAGATGAAAAAGAATTGGGTGTGGTGCTGATCGACATCGGCGGCGGCACCACCGACATTGCTGTGTTCACCGGTGGCGCCATTCGTCACACCGCAGTCATCCCAATTGCGGGTGATCAAATCACGAACGACATCGCCATGGCCCTGCGTACCCCAACGCCCGATGCCGAAGAAATCAAGCTGCGCCATGGCGTGGCCAAGCAGGTGTTGGCCGACCCTCACGCCAAAATTGATGTGCCGGGCATCGGCGAGCGAGATCCCCGCACATTGTCCAAGCAAGCCCTGGCTGCGGTCATTGAGCCACGTGTCGAGGAGCTGTTTTTGATGGTTCAGCAGGTGCTGCGCGAATCTGGCTATGAAGAATTGTTGTCCTCGGGCGTGGTGCTCACGGGCGGCACCAGTTTGATGCCAGGCATTGCAGAACTTGGAGAGGACATTTTCATGAAGCCCGTACGCATTGGTGTGCCTGATTACGCCGGCGGCCTTGCGGACATGGTTCGCACCCCGCGATTTGCCACAGCCATGGGGCTGTTGCACGAAGCCCGGGCACAGCAACTGCGCGGGCGCAGGGTATCGTCCCAGGGGGGCGGGCTCAAGCAGACTTTGCAAAAAATGAAAGAGTGGTTTTTAGGTAATTTTTAATTGATGTTTTTTAATTTTCGGCGACGTTAACTTTTGCTAGATAGGAGGCAAACACCATGTCATTTGAAATTCTCGAGACAGAAACCCAAGGGACTGTCATCAAAGTGGTAGGGGTTGGTGGTGCAGGCGGCAACGCGGTGGCCCACATGATTTCCCAGGGCGTACAAAATGTAGAGTTCATTTGCGCCAACACCGATGCACAGGCGCTGGCCAAAACCAAAGCCCACGTGCTGATTCAACTCGGCAAAACTGGTTTGGGTGCGGGTGCCAAGCCAGAGGCTGGTCGTCAAGCAGCAGAAGAAGACCGCGATCGCATTCGCGATGCCTTGCGCGGCGCGCACATGGTGTTCATCACAGCTGGCATGGGTGGTGGCACCGGCACAGGCGCTGCACCAGTGGTTGCAGAGGTGGCTCAAGAGCTGGGCATCCTCACCGTGGCGGTGGTGACAAAACCCTTCGAATTTGAAGGCACCAAGCGTTCCAAGGCTGCTGAAGAGGGGCTGGAGAAGTTGTCCGCCAAAGTGAACTCCCTCATCATCGTGCTCAACGAGAAACTGCTTGAAGTGGTGGGAGACGATGCCACACAGGAAGATTGCTTCATTGCTGCAGACGACGTGTTGCACAACGCTTGCGCCGGTATTGCGGAAATCATCAATGTGGAAGGCAACGTGAACGTTGACTTCGAAGACGTGAAAACCATCATGTCCGAAGTGGGCAAAGCCATGATGGGCACGGCCACAGCCAACGGCCCCGACCGTGCGCGTGAAGCCGCTGAGCAGGCGATTGCATCGCCCCTGCTCGAAGGTGTGGACCTGTCGGGTGCCCGCGGCGTGCTGGTGAACATCACTGCCAGCAAAAACCTCAAGTTGAAAGAAACCAAAGAGGTGATGAACATCATCCGCGCCTATGCCGCCGAAGATGCGACCGTGATTTTTGGTACGGCCTATGACGAAACCATGGGCGATGACCTGCGCGTCACCGTGGTGGCCACCGGCCTGGGGCGCAAGACAGCCAAACCCACGCTGGTGCAAAATGAGCAATATGTGCAGCAGGCTCGCACAGGCACCTACGACGCAGTTGGCGGACAGCAGGGTGAGACGGACTATGCAATCCCGGCGGTCTTCCGCAATCCACGCGACAACGCTGCATCGCGAGTGCAGGCTTTGCAGGACAGCGGCATGGACCGGTTTGATATTCCAGCATTTTTGCGCCGTCAAGCCGATTAAACCCCGCTTGTGAAGTAAAAAGCACAAGCGGTATGCTGTCCGAGCAAAATCGGTCAGCACATGTCCTATCAACACCCCGTGTGTGGGTGCGGTGTCGGTTTGCGGTTTTGCCGAAGACCGCAGACGCCGCCGACCACGGGGGCCGCTTGTGCTGTTGTGTGTATTGAGTTTTAGCGGAGAAAGCAATGACAATTCAGGTTGGCGACAAACTGCCCAGCGCAGCGCTGTATGAGTTTTTTCACGAAGAAACCGGCGGCTGCTCCTTGGGCCCCAACAAATTTGATGCAGCCACTGAGGCAGCTGGCAAAAAAATCGCCATCCTGGCTTTGCCCGGTGCCTACACGCCCACATGTTCAGCCAAGCACCTGCCCGGTTTTATCAACCACGTGGATGCTTTCAAGGCCAAAGGCGTGGACCAAATTTGGTGCGTGTCTGTGAACGACGCATTTGTGATGGGCGCCTGGGGCCGATCCCTGGGGGCCGACGGCAAAGTGCGCATGATGGCCGATGGCGTGGCCGAATTCACCAAGAAAATCGGCATGGAGCTGGATTTGTCCTCCAGAGGGCTTGGCATTCGCTCCAACCGCTACTCGATGTTGGTGGAGGACGGTGTGGTGAAGAGCATCAACCTGGATCCCCCGGGCACCTTCGAGCACAGCTCCGCCGAAGTATTGCTTCAGCAGTTGGTTTAATAGAAGATGACAGTAAATGAGGTCAATTGATGTGTAAATACGCCACATTTACTGTCAATTATGGGTAATTTGAGCTTGTGCTCCACAAAATGTCTTGGGTTGACTGATGCGGGTGGTTACACTTCCGCTACAGTTCAAGGAAACATGGCGTGAAACAACGAACCCTTAAACAAGTATTAAGTGCCACCGGCATCGGCTTGCATTCTGGCAAGCGGGTGACGATGACCTTGCGCCCAGCGCCTCCGGACACCGGGATCGTGTTTCGGCGTGTCGACTTGCCAAGCCCCGTGGACTTTCCGGTCAACGCACTTGCAATTGGCGATACCCGCATGGCTTCAACCCTGGAGCGGGAAGGCGCCAAAGTTTCCACCATCGAGCACCTCATGTCTGCCCTGTGTGGTTTGGGTGTGGACAACGCCTACATCGATCTGGACGCTGTCGAGGTGCCCATCATGGATGGCAGCGCAATCTCATTTGTGTTCCTTATTCAGCAAGCGGGCTTGGTTGAACAATCGGCACTGAAAAAATTCATTCGGGTCAAGAAGGCCATCGAAGTTCGCGAAGGTGAGGGCAATGCGCTGAAATACGCCAGCTTGAGGCCTTACAACGGTTTCCGATTAAAATTTGAGATCGATTTTGGTCACCCGGCCATCGACAAAACAGGGCAAATGCTGGAGATTGATTTTTCTAGCACCTCGTTCACCAAAGACATTGCGCGCGCTCGCACATTTGGTTTCACCCAGGATGTTGAAACACTACGCAATTTGGGTTTGGCCCTTGGGGGGAATCTAGACAACGCCATCGTGATGGACGAATATCGCATCTTGAATGCAGATGGATTGCGCTACGACGACGAGTTTGTGAAGCACAAAGTGCTGGACGCGATTGGCGACTTGTACGTGATTGGTCACCCCATCATTGGCGAATACCAAGCGTTTCGATCTGGCCACGGTTTGAACAACCAGTTGATCCGCGCGCTTATTCAAGACGAATCCGCTTATGAGGTGGTGAGTTTTGAGAGCGTAAGAGAAACCCCTACAGTATTTCGCGCAGATTGGGCGGTTGCCTAGTTCGGCAATTGTGAAATAATATTAAACCTAACAAAATCCAGTGGTTTTGGGATAAATTGAGAAACTACTTGAATTTGTGATGGCGATTGAGAGCCCGGGTCGCATCCTTCACTGGGGAGTCTCCCAGCCGGGTTTCCAAATCCAACCAAGCCCGTTTGGCCGCCTCCGTTAAAATGGCGCGCTTGGGCCGCAGTGCCAGTTGATCAGACACCAGAGGGTTTGTTTGTATTTGTAACTGAATGTGGTTAACATTCACACCCGAACGCTGAAGGTGTTCGACCAAACTGGGTAGGGATTGCCTTAGCCGTGTCAATGCGGCCGGGGTGGACACGAAAATTTTTAGTTTGTCCTGTTTGATCGGTCCAATGCTGAACGTAACGCCACGCAGAGCTGGCCAGCCTTGGATGATGTTCTCAAGTCGTTTGGATTCACGCGCTTGAGCAATTAGCGAGCTTGTATGCGGTTCTCGCATCAGGCTGGCCAACGGAGATAATGCAGATCGTTTGGGTTTCACCAGGTGGTCTCACTAAAACCCGTGATAAACGGGTGAATTCGGTTCGCTACGCGGATTGAGGAGGTTACACACATGCAGTTGATTCTTATGCGAGGTCCTTTTTCTCGCACCAGTGTACTGAGCATCAAAAAAGGGCACCTTGCGTTGATGGGTGGCCTGATTGTTGCGCTTGCAGCCGCCTGTGTCAGCATCGGCTTGTTTCTTGCCGCCCATTTTGGCGAAGACATTCCTGTTATTCAAGACATTGTATACAGCCGGCAGCTGGCCAAGCACCACGCCCAGACAGAAACAGGCAGTCCTTTGGACGCCATGGCCATTCGATTGGCAGAAATGCGAGCACAGTTGGCCCGTCTGGATGCCATCAGCGTGAGGCTACTGAAGTCCAATGGGCTAGACACCAAGTTGACCTCCACCGAGCAGGTGGGCCAGGGGGGCATTCAACAAAAAGATGAAAAGTCCCTGAATTTCCGTGAAGTCAAATCTGCCATCCGAGACATTTCATCCCAAATTGAGCGCCAGGCAGATGTCTTCAGCATCATCGACGCCGACCTCCAAACCGCTCGAGTGCGGTTCCAAAGCATCCCCAACGAATCCCCGCTTCTTGACACCATCGCAGTCAGCAATTTTGGAACGCGCATTGACCCATTCACCGGGCGCCGTTCCGTGCACGAAGGCATCGATTTCATTGCACCTGTTGGAACCCCGATACTGGCCGCCGCGGCTGGTGTTGTGGTGGATGCCAAGTGGCATCCGGGTTATGGCAACATGATCGAAATTGAGCACAACAACAACACCACCACCCGATACGCGCATGCCTCCAAGTTGTTGGTAAAAACTGGCGACATCGTGCGATTGGGGCAAAAAATCGCCTTGGTTGGAAACACAGGCCGCTCCACCGGGCCCCACCTTCACTTTGAAGTACGAGTCGATGGCGTGGCCCAAGACCCCACCAAGTTTCTAGAAAAACACGGCATGCCTCGTCCGGGTCCGTCCACCGTGGCTGCGCTGAATGGCTTACTCTCGGAAAACACCACCGCCACGCTCGACTAAGCGCGCCGTGCTAAACTCTTAGGCTGATTTTGGAACCGCCCAGGCGTTTTGGGCGGTCGAGTAGCAGGCCCGCCACGGGTCGATTCAGCCGACACTATGATCACAGACACACTCAAGAAGCTTTTTGGCAGCCGCAATGATCGACTGTTAAAAACCTACCGCAAGACTGTTGCGCGCATCAACGCGCTAGAAGACAGCATGAAGGGCCTGTCGGACGATGCCCTGAAAGCCAAAACCGAAGAATTTAAGCAGCGCCTCGCATCGGGCGCCTCGCTGGACGATCTTTTGCCAGAAGCATTCGCCGTGGTTCGGGAGGCCAGCGTGCGTGTGTTTGGTATGCGGCACTTCGATGTTCAGCTGATCGGTGGCATGGCACTGCACGAAGGCAAAATCTCCGAGATGCGTACCGGTGAAGGAAAAACGCTGGTCGCCACCTTGCCCGCATATCTCAACGCCTTGGCGGGTCACGGTGTACACGTGATCACGGTCAACGATTACCTGGCCTCTCGCGATGCAGCTTGGATGGGCAAGCTGTATGGCTTTTTGGGCTTGAGTGTTGGCTGTAACCTGTCCCGTATGCCGCACGACCAAAAGCAGGCCGCGTACGCCGCAGACATCACGTACGGCACCAACAACGAGTTTGGTTTTGATTACCTGCGCGACAACATGGTCTACAGCGTGGGCGAGCGTGTACAGCGTGGCTTGAATTACGCCATCGTCGACGAAGTGGACTCCATTTTGATTGACGAAGCCCGCACGCCACTCATCATTTCTGGGCAAGCAGACGACCACACCGAGCTGTACCGGAAACTTGACGGATTGCCAAAAATGCTCACCCGCATGGCAGAGGAACAACGCCCTGGTGAGCCTGAGGTGCCCGGTGATTTTTATGTGGATGAAAAGGGTCACCAAATACAGTTGAGCGAAGCTGGTCACGAAAAAGCCGAGCAGATCCTCACGCAGATGGGTTTGCTTGCAGAGGGCGCAAGCCTGTACGACGCCGCCAACATTTCCCTGATGCACCACGTGATGGCCGCATTGCGTGCGCACAACCTGTTCCACAAAGACCAGCATTACGTGGTTCAAAATGGCGAAGTCATCATCGTGGACGAGTTCACCGGGCGCTTGATGCCCGGCCGCCGTTGGTCCGACGGTTTGCACCAAGCGGTGGAGGCCAAAGAGGGTGCGCGCATTCAAGCAGAAAACCAAACGCTTGCCTCGATCACCTTCCAGAACTACTTCAGGATGTACAAAAAGCTGTCTGGCATGACGGGCACTGCCGACACCGAGGCTTTTGAATTCCAGTCCATTTATGGGCTGGAAACCGTGATCATTCCAACACACCGTCCCATCCAGCGCAAAGACGCGCAAGACAAAATCTACAAGAGCGCGCGCGAGAAATACAACGCGATCCTCCAAGACATCAAGGACTGCTATGAGCGCGGCCAGCCCGTGTTGGTGGGCACCACCTCCATCGAAAATTCGGAGTTGATCGCCAGCTTTTTGCAAAAAGAGAACCTGCCACACAATGTGCTCAATGCCAAGCAGCACGAGCGAGAGGCCGAGATTGTTGCACAGGCTGGGCGTCCCAAGGCCATCACCATCGCCACCAACATGGCTGGCCGCGGCACAGACATTGTGCTGGGCGGTAACCTGGAGCGTGAGTTGGCCGCCATCGAGACCGATGAAGGCCTGGATGAGCAAGCAAAGCAAGCGGCCAAAGACAAAGCCCGCGCAGAATGGAAGGTGCGCAACGAGGCGGTGCTGACCTCGGGCGGCTTGCACATCATTGGTTGTGAGCGTCACGAAAGCCGTCGCATCGACAACCAATTGCGCGGCCGTGCAGGTCGCCAGGGCGACGCGGGTTCCTCTCGCTTTTATTTGTCCATGGAAGACCAGTTGCTGCGTATTTTTGCCGGCGACCGTGTGCGCGCCATCATGGAGCGACTCAAGCTTCCAGAGGGCGAGGCCATTGAGGCGGGCATCGTGTCCCGCTCCATTGAATCGGCACAGCGCAAAGTAGAGGGTCGCAACTTCGACATCCGCAAACAGTTGCTTGAATACGATGACGTGGCCAACGAGCAACGCAAAATCATTTACTCACAGCGCAATGAAATTCTCGAATCGGAGCAGATCAGCGACACGGTGAACAACCTGCGCCACGGTGCGCTGGAAAATCTGTTCCGCGAATTTGTGCCCGAGGAGTCGGTTGAAGAACAGTGGGACCTCGAAGGTTTGGAAAACGCACTGCTGCGTGACTATCACCTGGAAGCGCCCGTTCGCCAATGGCTTGAGCAAGAGCCCAACAGCAGCGACGAAGATTTTCTCAAGCGCATTCTTGGCATGGCCGACGAGGTGTACAACGCCAAAGTGACCCTGGTTGGCACAGAATCGTTTGCCAAATTCGAGAAAACTTTGCTGCTCCAGAGTGTGGACACCCACTGGCGGGAGCATTTGGCGGCGCTGGACTATTTGCGCCAGGGCATTCATTTGCGCGGTTACGCACAAAAAAACCCCAAGCAAGAATACAAACGCGAGGCGTTTGAGTTGTTTGGCGCTTTGTTGAATCGTGTCCGCGATGAAGTGGCCAAGGTGCTACTCACCGTGCGCGTGCAATCGGCAGAGCAAGTGCAGCAGGCCGAGCATCAACTTGAAGAAAAAGCCGCCCACCTGGAAAACCTGCAGTACCAACATCCAGATGCCAGTGGCGAGCAAGCCGAGCCCGAGCAGCCCCAAGCGGTTGCCGCTGCCCCGGCCAATGCACCGCGACGGGTGAGTGACAAGGTGGGGCGCAATGACCCCTGCCCATGTGGTTCTGGCAAAAAATACAAGCAATGCCACGGCAAAATTGCCTGATCATTTGAATTACCGGAGAGCGTATCCATGCCTGTCAATTTGAACGTGCCAGCCCCCGAATCACTCCACCCCGTGCCTGGCGTGGAAATCGGTTATGCCATGGCCCAAATTCGCAAGCCCAACCGCAAAGACGTGCTGGTGGTGCGTGTGGCCGAAGGGGCCAGCGTGGCCGGTGTGTTTACCAAAAACCGCTTTTGTGCCGCACCAGTCCAGGTGTGCCAGGCGCATTTGAAGGCCGGCAAAGGCATCCGCGCGCTTGTGGTGAACACAGGTTGCGCCAACGCAGGCACAGGCGAGCGTGGCTTGGCCGATGCCCGCGCCACCACAGCCAAAGTCGCCGAGTTGCTCAATCTGGAGCCAGAGCAGGTGTTGGTGTTTTCCACGGGGGTCATTCTAGAAAACCTGCCCATGGACCGCTTGTTGCTGGGCATTGACCAGGCCGTTGCCGGGTTGGGCAAAGCCAGTTGGCTGGATGCCGCCACTGCGATCATGACCACCGACACCTTGCCCAAGGCAAGCAGTCGCAAATTGACCGTGGGTCAGGGCGAAATCACCCTCAGTGGCGTGTCCAAAGGGGCAGGCATGATTCGCCCCAACATGGCCACCATGCTCGGTTTTTTGTGCACCGATGCGCGCATTGCCCCTGAAGTGCTGAACCGCTGGACCAAGGCCTGTGCAGACGCCTCATTCAACCGCATCACCATCGATGGGGACACCTCCACCAATGACAGCTTTGTGATCATGGCCACAGGCCAAAGCAAGGCAGTGAATATTCAAACTGGCCACGAGCCGGAAGCGCAGGCGGTGTTCGACGCGCTCAAGGCGGAATCGATTGCACTGGCGCAGGCCATTGTGCGGGATGGCGAGGGCGCAACCAAATTCATAACAGTTCAGGTTGAAACCGCAGGCAGCGAGGACGAGGCCCTGAAAGTGGCCTATGCCATTGGACATTCGCCCCTGGTTAAAACGGCGTTTTTTGCGTCCGATCCCAATTTGGGCCGCATTTTGGCCGCGGTGGGGTATGCCGGCATTGACGACCTGGATCAGACCAAAATCCAGTTGTATTTGGGCGATGTGTACGTGGCCAAAAATGGCGGTCGTCATCCAGATTATCGTGAAGAACAAGGTCAAGCTGTGATGAACCAAAGCGAAATCACGGTGCGCGTGTTGCTTGGCCGGGGCACGGCGTCGACCACCGTGTGGACCACGGATTTCTCGCACGAGTATGTGTCGATCAATGCAGATTACCGCAGCTGATTGCCAGGCATTCAGGCATGAGCACCCAGCACAACGACACCAAGGCGATTCTTGAGCAGCTGTCCAGAATTGCCCAGGCCCTAGAACAAGGGGTGATGAAGCCTCCCACCAACTGGGGGGCCTCTAGCGCGTTCAGGTTGCACCACCGCGCTGGCCAATTGAGGCTGGAGCCGGTAAAGACGGTGGAGTCTTTGGACGCCGCTGTGTTGAAAAACATTGCGCCACAATTGGCCAAGGTGGACCAAAACACCCACCAGTTTGTCAAAGGTTTGCCGGCCAACAATGTGCTGCTCACCGGGGCACGCGGCACAGGCAAGTCCAGCTTGGTGCGCGCCATGTTGACCCGCTATTCGCCCCAAGGTTTGCGCCTCATCGAGGTGGACAAAACAGATTTGCTGTTTTTGCAGGACGTGGTCGACTTGGTCAGCAACCGCCCAGAGCGATTCATTGTGTTTTGTGATGATTTGTCGTTTGAGGAAGGCGAAGCCGGTTACAAGGCGTTGAAGAGCGTGCTCGATGGATCGATTGCCGGCACATCAGACAACGTCTTGATTTACGCCACCTCCAATCGCCGCCATTTGCTTCCGCAAATGATGAAAGACAATCTTCAGACCCAACACCTGGACACGGGCGAGATTCGACCTGCGGAAGGCATCGAGGAGAAAGTGTCACTGTCCGACCGGTTTGGTGTGTGGGTGTCTTTTCACGCGTTTTCGCAGGACGAGTATTTGGCCGCCGTAGAAGTTTGGTTGAATCATTTTGGCCAAAGCTACAGCGAAGAAGCCCGTCACCTCGCCCTGCGCTGGACGATAGAGCGTGGTAGCCGCAGTGGTCGCCTGGCCTATCAGTTTGCAAAACACTGGGCTGGCTCTCACGCACTCAAGCCTTAGCCATGATGCACAACAAACCCCGTGTTGATGTGGCCGTTGCTGTGGTGTTTAACCCGCATGGCGAGGTGCTTTGGGGGTGTCGACCCCAAGGCAAGCCCTACGCGGGTTACTGGGAGTTTCCGGGTGGCAAAGTGGAGGCTGGGGAGTCGGTTTGGCAGGCCTTGGTGCGCGAGCTGCGCGAGGAACTGAACATCACTGCACTCGACGGTGGCCCCTGGTTTGTGATTGAGCATGATTACGAACACGCCGATGTGCGTCTGCACTTTTACCGGGTTTGGCACCACAGCGGTGAGCCCCAAGCGCTGGAGGGTCAAGGCTTCACTTGGGCGAGCCTGGCACCGGAGGGGTTGAGCCCCATCTTGCCAGCCACGGCGCCCTTGCTGCCCAAATTGGCGCAGCCCCAAACCATGTGGATCACCCACTACGCCGCCTCATCGACAGCTTTTGAGCAGCAATTGGCTCAACGCCTCGAACGTGCGGAGCCTGGTTCGCTCTACATTCAATTTCGAGAAAAGACCCTGTTGGGCGAGGATTTGCGGCACGCCTTCCGTCACTGCGTGGCGCTGTGCGAGCGCCATCAACAAACCCTGCTGATCAATTCAGACACCCTGGTGAACTTACAGACCGTGCTTGCCAACGCTGAACTGGAGCCTCACGGTGTGCACTTGAGCGAGCGCCATTTGATGGCCTTTGAACAATTGGCATGGCGGGATCGCTGCGTTGGGGCCTCGGTGCATGGCCTGACCGGTTTGCATGCGGCCCACGCCTGCGGGTTGAATTACGCCGTGTTGGGCGCTGTGCAAGCCACCGCGTCTCATCCCGGGCAGCCTGGCATGGGTTGGGTTGCTTTCAAGGCCCTGGCAGAACAGGCGCGCTTGCCCGTGTTTGCAGTGGGTGGCCTAAGACCTCAGGACCGCTTGATTGCGATGCGCAGTGGTGCGCACGGTTTGGCGATGATTCGTGGGCAACTCATAGATTGCACAAGCGAATCCTGAACTCCACGGGATCGGTGTGCGGGTTGTTTTTGCTCACGCCATTGGCGTTTGGCACATTGAAGCGAATCCACAGCATGTACTTGTTTGCGCTGAATTCTGGCACCACTTCAAGGTCCCTGGCCAGGTCAATTCGAAGCAACTGATATGTTTTGCCACTCATCTGCTGTGTAAAGTTGCCTTGCTCGGCAACCGCCGTGGCCACTTCACCACTGTGACGCAAAATTTGCAGCACCAGTCGAATGGCTTTGGCCAAAGGCTTCATGGGCTCAAACCAAGTGTCAATGTCGGCCCGGCGCGCTGAGGCTGACCGGCTCTGCCAGCGGTGGTAGCCTGGCAAATCAAACTCGCAAACGCCACCAGGAATGGTGCAGCGGCTGCGAATAATCATCAGGAATTCATTGTCCCGGAGGTGATAGCCCAAGCGGCCGTTGCAGTTGTTGAGCTGCGTGCTGGCGGAGTCGATGTTGGTGAGGGTTTCTTCAAGCGTTTGGCGGTCGACGCTGGGGTGCCCCCGGAACTGCACCAGCGATGCACGCTGGCGGTCCAGTTCTTGAAGCAGATCACTTTTTAAGTCTGCGCGCGAGCCCACTTCGATGATTTCAAAGAGGGTGAGCAGAGCGGTGTGGTGATCCAGCCGGTGGTCCTGGTTGAAAAAAAACTCAAATTTCGCGAACAAATCTTCGAGGCGAAGCAGCGTGCGAATTCTCTCATTGAGCGGAAACTCGTAGGTGGTGAGCAGCTCTTGTGTGCCGCTGGCCTGTGTTCCTTGTGTTTCGTGAGTCACCTGAGAATTCGCAATCGAAATGAGTGGTCTTGCCGTGATTGTGGACCAGCTGTGGTTTTCTTGCAAATACACAGCTCACTTTTGTGCATTTTTTATCAACTTTTTGTGCAAAAAGTCGATTTTCGGAATCAGATCGGCTAGGGACCCATTGTTTTCGAGCACATGCGTTGCATGCGCCAAACGTTGTGACCGAGTCGCTTGTGCCTGCATCACCGCTTGCACTTGGGCCGCAGGCCAGCCGTTGCGGGCGACCACGCGCTCAAGCTGAATGTGAGGATCGCAATCCACCACCACCACTTCGTGGAGCATGTCCAGCCAGCCGCCTTTTTCTACCAGCAATGGCACCACCAACACAAAATACAGGGGGGCGCCCATTTGCAATTGATCCATCACGCTGGATCGGATTTTGGGGTGCAGAATGCCCTCGAGTTTGCTGCGTTGTGCGGGGTCATCAAACACCAAATCACGCATTTTTGCGCGATCAAGCGCGCCATTTGGGGCAATCACTTGGGCACCAAAGGCGGCCTCGATGTCGGGCATGGCCGCGCCGCCGGGCCCTGTGAGCGCATGGGCAATTTGATCGGTGTCAATGATGGTGGCACCAAGCATCGCCAGGCGATTGGAGACGGCTGTTTTTCCAGACCCGATGCCCCCTGTCAATCCAACCACCCAAGGCTGTGCTGCGGTTGACTGCATGTTCAAATCCAGTTCGCCAACTGCAGGCCAGCCATGTGCGCCAAGCCACCAAACACCAAACAAGGCCCGAAAGGGAAGGCCTCGTTCTTTTTCTTGCCCCGGATGGTTTGAATGGCCAAGCCAAAAAACACGCCCGAAATGGATGCCAGCAAAACAATGTCAAAAAGCGATGCAACACCGAGCCAGGCGCCCATGGCCGCTAGCAGTTTGAAGTCGCCATATCCCATGCCCTCCTTGCCAGTGAAGAGTTTGAAGCCTTTGTAGATGAGCCACAGCACCACATAGCCAAGTGCTGCACCCAACACGGCGTTTGGCAGCGCCACGTGCCCTGTGGCCAAATTGAACAGCAGGCCTGCCCAAAGCAAGGGCAGGGTGATGTCGTCTGGCAGCAAATAGGTGTCCAGGTCGATCACCGCCAGCACCAGCAAGGCCGAAACAAATCCCATCAAGCCCAACGCAATCCAGCCGGGCGGGTTGAGCCATGCCACACCCACAAACAGCGCCGAGCATGCAAGCTCAATCAAGGGGTAGCGAAAAGACACTGTGCTGTTACAGAAGGCACAGCGGCCCCGCAGCAAAATGAAAGAGATCACCGGGATGTTGTGCCACCAATGCAGGCGTTTTTTGCATGCGGTGCAGTGGGAGGGGGGCCACAGCAGGTTGAACCTGGGGTGCTCCTCGGGTTCTCTTTCCTGGATCTCGGCCAGCTCGGCATCCCAGGCCCGCTCCATCATGATGGGCAGGCGATGCGCCACCACGTTCAGGAAAGAGCCCACGCAAACACCCAGCACGGCGCTCAAGGCTAGCCATTGGGCGATGTCCAGCGAATTTAAACCAATCAAAGAATGCCCCCGAGTTGGAAAATGGGCATGTACATACCGACAATCAAGACACCCACAAGCCCCCCGATGATACACATGATCAGGGGTTCCATCACGGTCGATAGGTTATCCACCATGTCGTCCAGCCGGGTCTCGTACTGGTCGGCCAGTTTGTCCAGCATGTCGTCCATCCGTCCAGACTCTTCACCTATTCGAATCATTTGGATGGACTCGGCTGGAAAAATCTTGGTTTGCTCCATGCTGTCAGAGACGCGTCCGCCCGAGGCAACCGTCTGCCGAATCTCCAGGGTGGCCTCTTCATAGCGTGCTGCGTTCGCCACGCCCGCAACCGATTCCAGGGCCGACACAATCGGCACACCCGAGGCGCTGAGTGTGGCGAAGGTTCTGGTCCAGCGCGCAAAAATGGCTGTTTTCATCAAATCCCCAAACAGAGGCAAACGCAAAAAGAAGGCGTCCATGGCGTGTTGGGCTTGTTTGTTCTTTTTGTAGGCCTTGACCAAGGCATACATCAGCAGCAGTGATCCGCCCAGCAACACCGGCCCATTGTTTTGCAAAAAATCGGAGGTGTGCAGCAACATCTGGGTGAGTGCCGGCAACTCGGCCTTGAATTGCGCATACACCGATTTAAATGCGGGTAACACAAACAGCAGCATGCCCACCGAGACCGCCAGCGCCACCACCACCACAATGCTGGGGTACACCATCGCTTTGCGGATGCGTTGACGAATGCGCAGGGTTTTTTCGATGTGGGTGGCCAGTCGTCGCAAGGCCAAGTCCAACTCGCCTGAATCCTCACCCGCAGAGAGTGTGTTGCAAAACAGGGTGTCAAAGCACTGTGGGTGCTTGCGCATGGCGTCGCTGAGCTTTAGCCCGCTTTCCACATCGGCCCGGATGGTGCGGACAACGCGCAGCAGCGCTTGCTTGGATTGCCCGCTCATGCCCCCGGCAATCAGGCCCAGGCTTTGGGCCAGTGGAACCCCAGATTGGATCATCACCGCCAATTGCCGAACAAAAGCAGCCACGTGCGCTAATTTCACGCGCCCCGCGGTGAATTCTCGGGCCTTCTTGATGGATTTGGGCTTGATGCCTTGCCTGCTCAACTGGTAGCGGGCGTGGTCCTGGGATTTGGCCCGAATTTCCCCGCTGCGTGGTTGTTTGCCTCTGCCCCTTGCGGGCTCGGTCCAAAAAAACAGGATGTCCTTGCTCGGAAGGGGCTTGTCCTTCAAATTGGCGGCCATGGTCTACTCGCTAACAAGATCAATCGGTCTTGGTGGCGCCTAGGATTTCTTCGATGCTGGTGATGCCCAGCCTGATTTTGTTCAGGCCCGAGTCCATCATGCTGCCCACGCCCTCGGCGCGTGCCTGTCTCTCCATCTCGGGTGCAGATGCACCTTCGATGATCAGTTCCTGCATGCGTTCGGTCACGGGTAGCACTTCATAAATCCCTGTGCGTCCTGTATATCCTGTGCCATTGCAGGTGTCGCAGCCAACCGCGCAGAAGGGGGTCCAGTCCTCTTGGGGGAGTTCTTTGATCATCCCGGCCTGCAAAAGCGCCCGGGCACCCAGCGGGTGAGGGGCTTTGCAATTGCACAACTTGCGAACCAGGCGCTGGGCGATGATGAGGTTCAAAGACGAGGCGATGTTGTAGGTTTCAACACCCATGTTTTTTAAACGGATGATGGTGGACACGGCGTCGTTGGTGTGCAGTGTGGACAACACCTTGTGGCCGGTCTGTGAAGCTTTGATCGAAATGTCCGCGGTTTCCAGGTCGCGGATTTCTCCCACCATGATCACATCGGGGTCTTGCCGCAGCAACGCGCGGAGCGCTTTGGCAAAGGTCAGTCCAATCCGCTCGTTGATGTTGACCTGGTTGATGCCGTTCAGGTTGATTTCGGCGGGGTCTTCGACAGTGCTGATGTTGATGGATTCATCGTTGAGCATTTGCAAGAATGTGTACAAGGACACCGTCTTGCCGCTGCCCGTGGGGCCCGTCACCAAGATCATTCCGTGCGGTTTGGCCAGTGCCGCCTCCACGGCTTGCTTTTGTACTGCGTCAAATCCGAGTTGCTCGAGTTTCATCAGAGAGCGACTGGAGTCCAGCAGTCGCATCACAATTTTTTCCCCAAACAGGGTTGGAAGCGTGCTCACCCGGAAGTCCACCTTGCGTTCATCGGACCCCAGTGTCAGGCGGATTCGCCCGTCCTGAGGAATGCGTGTTTCGGTGGTGTTGAGTCGGCTCATCACCTTGATGCGAGCAGCAATTTTGGCTTTGGCTGTGAGCGGGGGTTGCGAGGCCTCCTGCAACACGCCGTCAATGCGGAATCTAACCCGGTAGGCTTTTTCATAGGGCTCGAAGTGCACGTCGGAGGCGCCTTTTTTGAGTGCCTCATTCAGCAGGCGTTGGACAAACCGCACGATTGGTGCGTCATCCACATCGGGGGCAGAGTCTTCGGGTTGTTCCGCTTGGGTGTCTGTTTGTACCTCGGTCAACAAACCCTCATCAATGGCCTGTTTTGACTCGTGTTGATCCAAACGTTGAATGAGCTTGTCGTACTCCACAACAACCGGATCGACCTGCAGTTGTGTGCGAAATTTAAGTTGCTGAATGGTGCTCAAATCCATGGGGTCGGCCATGCCCACGGCAATGCTGTTGGGGCGTCTACCCAACACCACCGCCTCCAGGCCGCGGCCCGCTTGCACAAGCTCGGGCTCCATGTCCAAGGTGCTTTGCGCGTCGAATTGCGAGAGATCAAACAAAGGGTAGCCAAAGTGACTTGCCACGCAACTGGCGAGGGCCTCTGCCGACACCACGTTGTTGCTCACCAACCAGTCTGCAACGGAGCGCGCCTGGAGGTCCTCATCGGTGAGGCTTTCCAAACGGCCCGCGTCAAGCAGCCCTTTGGCGGTGAGGGCCCGTACCAGGCCTGAGCTTTTTAAAATGGCACTGCTGATGCTCATAAAGCGCTACCCCTGCAATTAGGTTGTGGTGTGCAACATGACTCCACTTTGCACATAAACCATGTACTGCTCAATCACCTAGGCGGATGTTGCCAGGGTTGTTTTGCTTCAGGCCGATCGATGCACGGCGACCATGCAAAGATCGATCAATGCCTTCTTGAAGTTTGATTCTGGCAGGCTTCCCAGCCTGGCTTGTGCCGCTTGGGCCAGGGCTGTGGCGCGCGCCGTGGTGTAATTCAAAGAGCCTGTGCTGGCGATTGCCTGCAAGATGGGGGCCACTTCTTGGGTGCCGCCCTGGGCGATGGCATCCCGAATAAGGCTTTGGACATCTGGACTGGCGTGTTGCATGGCGTGGATCAGTGGCAGTGTGGGTTTGCCTTCCCGAAGATCGTCGCCCACGTTTTTGCCAAGCGCCTGGCTGTCCCCAGCGTAATCCAGCACATCATCGATGAGTTGGAAAGCGCTGCCAACCTCCGCCCCAAAACGGCCCAGGTTGGCGACTGCTTCCTTGGGCTGCCCAGTCACGATGGCGGCCAACTTGCAAGAGGCCTCAAACAATTTTGCGGTTTTGAAATCGATGACCTGCATGTAACGGTCTTCGGTCACATTGGGGTCTTTGCAATTCAGCAATTGCAGCACTTCGCCTTCGGCAATGGTGTTGGTGGCTTCAGAGAGCACGTCCATCACCTCCATCAGGCCAATTTTCACCATCATCTGGAAAGAGCGGGAGTACAGAAAGTCTCCCACCAGCACCGCCGCGGCGTTGCCATATTCAGCGTTTGCTGTGAGGCGACCCCGGCGCATGCTGGATTCGTCCACCACATCGTCGTGAAGCAGCGTTGCGGTGTGAATAAACTCCACAATCGCCGCCAGTTCGGTGGCTTTTTGCAGTTGTTCGGGTGTGGCGCCCAGTGCCCTTGCCGTGAGCAACACCAAGGCAGGGCGGAGGCGTTTGCCGCCCGCCGCAATGATGTATTCGCTGATTTGATTGATCAGGCTGACCTCGGAGTGCAGGCTTTGACGGATCACCTGGTCGAGCGCCTGCATGTCGCTTGCGATCGGGGTCAACACAGTCTTCACGCTGGGGACGGATTGGGACATCTCTCTGGGATCACAATGGGGTTGCTCATAGACTGCGCCTATTGTACTTGAGGGATTTTGACAAAAGACCTGTGGCTGGCCCGCCTGCGGCCAGTTTGTCGGGTTTGGGTGTGGATTGTTGCGCCGAAAAACCCACAACACTTTGACATCGCAGGGTTTTTGCTACATAATGGCGGGCTATCCGAAATGTTTTTCGGATTTTTATATTGAACACGAGGTCAACTATGTACGCGGTCATAAAAACCGGCGGCAAGCAATACAAGGTTGCTGCTGGCGAAAAACTCAAAGTAGAACAGATACCTGCTGACATTGGCCAAGAAATCTCTCTGGACGAAGTGCTTGCCGTTGGTAGCGGTGACACTGTGAAAGTGGGCACACCACTGGTTCAAGGGGCTTCGGTCAAGGCAGTTGTTTTGGCACACGGTCGTCACGACAAAGTGAAGATCTTCAAGATGCGTCGTCGCAAGCACTACCAAAAGCGTCAAGGCCATCGCCAGAACTACACTCAAATCCAGATCCAAGCCATCAACGCTTGATAGGAGAATTGAACCATGGCAAGTAAGAAAGGCGGCGGCTCTACGCGCAACGGACGTGACTCAGAAGCCAAGCGACTGGGTGTCAAG
>DASUDK010000033.1:0-10872 GCA_036275655.1 Limnobacter sp.
CTCGGTGGCATTGGCCGCCGTGTTCTGGTTGGTTGTGATTTGGTTGTCTGTCGATCCTTTGGTGAATGCGGCCATGTGGCTTTTGTCTTGGCTCGGGCTGGATTTTTCAATGGAGGCCGCCACCTCGGATGCAGCGATGCTCGGCTGGTTGAAAGTGATTCTTGTGCCTTTGGCTGTGTTTGGCTTGTTGTGGCCGCTGGTCGCCACATCGGCCGTGTTGTTGGCCGGCCTGTATGTCACGCCACCCGTGGTGAACTACCTCACTGAGCGCGAATTCCAAGGTCTCGCCAAACGCGGCGATGCCAACATCATGCACAGCTTGTGGGTCACGCTCAAAGCCGTGAGTGTATTTTTGCTTGCCTGGATTTTTACATTGCCTTTGTGGCTCATTCCGGGCATTGCGTTTGTATTGCCCGTGTTGCTCACCGCGTATTTGCTCATGGCAGTGATGCGGTTTGATGCGCTCTCTGGCCATGCCACGCGTGTCGAGATCAAAGCCATCCAGAAGCGGGATTCGACCTCCGCATGGTTAATCGGCTTGGTGTGTGCGTTCTTGAGTTTTATTCCTCCTATTTTGCTCATCATGCCAGTGATGTCTGCCCTCGCTTTTAGCCGGCATTATTTGGGCAGCTTGGAGCAATTGCGTGGGGACACCGTGGTTGCTGTGCAAGAAAACTGAAATAAAAAATTCAATTGAGGGGCAGTATGCAGATTCCAAAAATTGGACTCATTGTGGTGGGCGACGAAATTCTTTCGGGCTTGCGGCAAGACAAACACGTGCCCGCAGTGATTGAGCGCCTTGCGGCGCGCGGCTTGTGTTTGAGTTGGGTGAATATGGTGGGCGATGATCGATCCATGTTGGTGGACACCCTGCGGCGCTCTATGGCCAGCAACCACATTGTGTTTAGCTGTGGCGGCATTGGTGGAACGCCCGATGACCACACCCGCCAGGCTGCAGCCGAGGCATTGGGGAGGCCTATTGTACGGCATGCCGGGGCTGTTGAATTGATTGCCCAGCGTTGCAAAGAAAGTGGGCAACCCCTGGATGAATACAGGTTGAGGATGGCTGACTTTCCTGCGGATGTGGAATTGATCCCCAACCCATACAACCGAATCGCCGGGTTTACAGTGGGCCAGCACCATTTTGTTCCGGGATTTCCGGTGATGGCCTGGCCCATGATTGAATGGGTGCTAGACACGGTGTACCCCCAGTTCCACCACGTGGCCCTTGAATACAAGCGCGCTTTGCTGCTGTTTAAAACGCCAGAAGCCCGGATTACACCGGTCATGGAAGCCCTTGAAGCGCAATTTCCGGCATGTCGTCTGTACAGCTTGCCCAGTGTGGGTGACGACAAACTGGCTCGCCACATTGAATTGGGGGTAAAAGCAAGGGGTGGGGTGGAGTTGAAAGAGACGGTGTCTCAGGCTTTTGATGCCCTGGTTAAAACCTTGGAGAGCATGAACTGCCCCATTGAGCTCTTGCCATAAAAAAAAGGCTCACCAAGCGGTGAGCCTGAGTCATGAAATTTAGAGGTTCACGACCGAAGTCGTTCCAGGAGGAACGAGGAGACATCTGTACAACAGTGACAGACCCCCAGTAGAAGGCCCGTCACGATGAAATCAAAATCAAGCAGCTTTGCGAGCCTTGGGCGCAGCTGCGCTGGTGGCTTTCAAAGTGGCTTTGGTCGCGGCTTCTACATTGGCTTCAGCCATTTCAACCGCTTGCTTGGTTGCCTTGCTTACGCTTTCGTAAGCGGTGTTTGCGGCGGTCATGGCAGACTTCAACAAGGCCACTGCGCCTTCGCTGCCGGCTGGCGCGTTTTTGCTGGCAGTGTCAAAAAACTCAGCAAACTTTTTGTTGCTGTCAGCCACTTGCTCTTCAACCAGCTTGGCGGCTTCAGACACGATGCTGGATGACAGCGCATACACATCCTTGCTGTATGCAACGGCTTTTTCAGACAAAGGTTGTGCCACAGAAGTGGAAACCGCCACAAAGTCTTGAATGTCTTTGGCGGAGGACAGGGCTTTGACAGCCTCAACACCGTCTTCCAGGGCGGCTTTGGCCGCGTTAAGATTCAGTTCAACGGCTTTTTCAACGTTGCTGAAGGATTTTTGGCTCAAACCCAGCATTTTTTCCAGGTTGGCTTTTTGAATTTCAAACAATTGTTCGGGGGTCATCAACATAATTTGCTCCGTCAGTGTGTACCGCGATTGGTGTATGGTCGTGGTGGCCATCAACTGGGATCCACCGAAACAGGCACTGGTTTGATGCAGTGCACAAAATGCATTCTAGCAAAAAAATCCCCGGTGTCAACAAAAATGTTGCATTGCAATAAACACATCTCCGTTCTGTAACATTCGCCAATCATGCAAGCCTTCTACACCGATGAATTTGTACTCCCCCTGCCGGCCGGGCATCGTTTCCCGATGCAAAAGTACAAAATGCTTAGAGACAAAGTTCAGTTGGCCTTGCCTCACGTCGACTTGCAAGTGCCGCCTGCCGCGACAGACGGTCAATTGGCGCTGGCGCATTGCCCGCGCTACATAGCAAGGGTGATCCGTGGCGAGCTTGCTGCAGATGAACAAAAGGCCATCGGTTTCCCTTGGTCCGAGCGCATGGTAGAGCGGTCCCGACGGTCAGTGGGGGCCACTGTGGCGACTGTGCGCAGTGCGCTGCAGCATGGCGCCTCTGTGAACCTGGCAGGCGGTACTCACCATGCCATGCACGCGGGTGGGTCTGGGTTTTGTGTCTTCAACGACCTGGTGGTGGCTGCGCGCGTCTATCAAACAGATTCCCTGGCCCAGGGCGGGAGGGCGGGGCGGCTGCCCAAAGTGCTGGTGGTCGATTTGGATGTGCATCAGGGCGATGGCACTGCGCAAATCACCGCAGGGGATTCGTCCATATTCACCGTTTCTCTGCACGGGGAACAGAATTTTCCCTTCACCAAAATGCACAGCGATTTGGACGTGTCATTGCCCAGCGGCACTGGGGACGAGGCATATTTGCAGGCGTTGGAGGGCGCTTTGCGCGTTGCCCAATCACGCTTTGAGGCCGATTTGGTGCTGTATGTGCCTGGCTTGGATGCGCATCAGGGAGACCGCTTGGGCAAACTTGCCTTGTCAGATTGGGGCATCGAAGCGCGCGATCGCATGGTGTTGGATTGGGCGTTATCGATGCAAACGCCGGTGGTGGCCACCATGGCGGGTGGTTATTTTCGCGATTTAGACCACCTCACAGACCTTCAATGCGGTGTTGTTGGGAGAATGGCAGCTTACGCTGAGCAACTGAGGTCCCGATGCAAATTCGGATGATTTAATCAAAACTCTCAATTGCGGGGCGGAAATAGTTGATATCACTCGATGAGGTGCATTGGCATGGGGCAAGGTTTCTGCGTAAAATCCAAACAAATACATCACACTTAAAAAAACAAATTCATGATTCGTCGCCGTCTTTTTGCCGTGGCTCTTCTCGCGGTGGTTTCCTGGGTTCATTTGCCCGCACACGCTGAAAACCCGTCCAATGGCAAACGGGCAGGGTTAAACGAGGCACATGACCCCCTGTCTCTTAACAGCTCGGTGGCGCTGGTTGCAGACGCAGACTCTCTTGAAGTTCTTTATGCGAAAAATCCCCACGTGGTGCTGCCAATTGCTTCCATTACCAAACTCATGACCGTGGTGGTCACCCTGGAGGCAGGGTTGGACCTCAACGAGGTTATTTCGATCACCCAGGAAGACATCGACTATTACAAAAACACCCGCTCTCGGTTGCGCCCAGGCAATCAGTTCACCCGCAAAGAGCTTATTCATCTCGCATTGATGGCCTCTGAAAACCGCGCAGCCTCCGCCTTGGGACGCCACTACCCAGGAGGCTTGGCAGCATGCGTTGCCCAGATGAATCGCCGTGCACGTGAGCTTGGCATGTACAGCACCACCTTCACAGAAACAACGGGTTTATCCGAGCAAAACAAATCCAGCGCCAACGATTTGGCCCGCATGGTTTTGCACGTTCAAAAATTCCCCATGATTCGCCAATTTTCGACCGACCCACAATTTTCTGTGCAATCTGACAAAGGTGTTTTGAGCTTTCGCAACACCAATCGACTGATCAAGAAAAAAGAATGGGACATCGATCTGCAAAAGACAGGCTTTATTAATGAAGCTGGCCGTTGTCTGGTGATGAAGGCGCGGGTCGGTGATCGAAACCTGATCATCGTCTTGCTGGACGCCTTGGGCTCGCAGGCGAGGATGGCCGACGCGGAGCGAATCCGTCAGTATGTGGTGAGTAGCCGCAACTGAGTTAAAGTCTAAACCGTCCGCTCGGGGGGGTGATTCGCCCCTGCCAGCCCAAAGACGCACTGATCCGTTGGGCCGTGTGGATTAACTCCTGAAGCCAATCTTCCTGAATTCGATCGGCGGGCGCCGAAATGGATAGTCCAGCGATCAACTTGGACGAATCATCGAAGATGCCGGCAGCCATGCATCGAACCCCCATCTCGAGCTCTTCGTTGTCACGGGCAAAGCCATCTGTGCGCACCTGGATCAATTCCTTCTCCAATTTGTCCAGGGAGGTGATGCTGTTGATGGTGGTGCCGCGCAAGGTGCTTCGGTCAGCATAGGCTTTTAGGTTTTCTGGGGTATCGCTGGCCAAAAACAGCTTGCCAGTCGACGTGAGGTGCAATGGTGCTCTGCCGCCGATGGCCCTCACCACTTGCATGCCAGACCTTTCGCTGTAGGCGCGGTCCACATACACAATTTCGTCGCCTTGGCGCACCGACAGGTTCACGGTTTGACCGGTGAGTCGGTGCAGCTTTCGCATCAAGTCCAGCGCGGCCTCTCTCACGTTCAGGCGCGCTTTCACCAGGTTCCCCAATTCCAGCAGGCGCATGCCGAGCCGGTAAAGGCCAGGGTCAGTGCGGTCCACCAAACGGCACGCCACCAGGTCGTTGAGGATTCGGTGTGCCGTGGATGGATGCAGCTTGGTGTCGCGCGCCAGGTCCTTCAATGCCACTGGGTCTTGGTGATCGGCCAAGGCGTCCAGCAATTGCATCATTCGCTCTATCACCTGGATGCTGGTGCGTCCAACGGACTCGTCACTCATGGCGTGTTTTCCTTCTCATCATGTGGCAAGTGTAAACCATATCGTGAAATGCGTCATTTCTTATGGTAATCACTACTGGCCGCAAAGCCAGGTGCTGCTTACACTCAGAACGGTTTAAACCTAGGCTTCACATTGGGGAGAATTTGGCTTTGCGCGTCGGTTTGTTTGTCACATGTCTGGTGGATGCCATGCGTCCCTCCATCGGTTTTTCTGCACTCGAATTGTTGGAGGCGGCGGGTTGTGAAGTGCTTGTGCCCCAGGCGCAAACCTGTTGTGGGCAACCAGCTTGGAATTCAGGCGACTTGGCAGACACGCGAAAATTGGCCTTGAAGTGGCTGGCAGAATTTGAACAGTTTGACTACGTGGTTGCTCCCTCGGGTTCTTGCGCCGGCATGGTGCGCGTGCATTACACCGAGGTGTTCAAAAACGATCCTGACTTGAAGCTGCGCGCAGCCAAGCTTGCACAGCGCACCTTTGAATTGACCGACTTTTTGGTCAATGTGCTGGGCGTGGACAATCTGACTTTGGCCGACCAAGCCTGTGTGAACCATGTGACCTACCATGACGCATGCAGTGGGCTTCGAGAGCTCGGCGTACAAAGGCAGCCACGCGATTTGATACAGGCCATGGGCAATGTTCAACTGACCGAAATGAAAGACAGCCGCCAGTGCTGTGGATTTGGTGGCACCTTTGCGCTGAAGTATGGTGATGTGTCTGCAGCCATTTGCACCGACAAATGCGAGCAAATCCAAGCCACTGGCGCACAGGCGGTGGTGTTGGGCGATTTGGGCTGCATGCTCAATATCGAGGGCAGATTGCGCCGCATGGGCGAAAGCACACAGGTGCTGCATGTTGCGGAGTTGTTGACAGGCCGAAAGCCTGGACAGGTTTAAAGGGAGTCAGGTCATGCAAGTGCAAAGCATGTTCTTTGAGCGAAAGTCCATTGAGAAGTTAAGCGACGCGCGGCTGCAGGAAAACCTCAAAAGATTGTCCGGGAAGTTTGTGAGCGCGCGAGCCAATAGCATCACAGAACTGGAGGACTTTGAAGGCACCCGCTCCGCGGCCGTTGCCATACGCAATCGGAGTATTGAGCACCTGGACGTCTGGCTTGAAATTTTTGAAGCAAACGCCACCAAGGCCGGCGCAACAGTTTTGTATGCCAGAACGCCTGCGGAGGCCTCCCAGTTGGTTGTAAATATTGCACGCAAACACAGCGTGAAATCGGTGATCAAATCCAAATCCATGGTCACCGAAGAAATGGCTTTGAACAAAGCCCTGGAAGCAGCACAGATCAAGGTGCGTGAGACCGATTTGGGCGAGTACATTCTACAAATCAACAACAATGAGCCGCCAAGCCACATCATTGCGCCCGTGGTCCACAAGGACAAAGAGCAAATCGCAGATTTGTTTGAGAAAGTGCACAGCCTGCCTCGCAAAACCGACATTGCTGAAATGACCCGTGAAGCACGAGAAATTTTGCGTCCTGAGTTTTTGGCTGCCGACATGGGCGTGACCGGCGGCAACTTTGCGATTGCTGAAACAGGATCGGTGGCCCTGGTGACCAACGAGGGCAATGAGGGCATGTGCACCATCAATCCGCGTGTGCATGTGGCCATCACTGGTATTGAAAAAGTGGTGCCCACGCTTGAAGATTTCGCGACCTTGATTCGTTTGTTGCCAAGGTCGGCAACAGGGCAAAGCATTTCCAATTATGTGTCTCTGCTCACCGGGCCAAAGCGATCTGGGGACCTGGATGGTCCGGAGCACATGTATTTTGTGCTTGTCGATGGTGGCCGAAGTGGTCTGTTGGGGGGCGAGTTTCAGGAGATGCTGCGCTGTATCAAATGCGGCGCTTGCATGAACCACTGCCCGGTTTATCAAAAAATTGGTGGCCATGCTTATGGCTGGGTGTACCCTGGCCCCATGGGGTCGGTGCTCACCCCAAGCTATGTCGGACTAGAAAACGCGCCGGATCTTCCCCAAGCGGCAACCCTGTGTGGCGAATGCCACGTGGTGTGCCCGGTTAAAATTCCTCTGCCTGATTTGTTGCGTAAACTGCGGGAACAGCAATTTGCACGTGGCCTGCGCCCCTGGAAAGAACGACTCGCATTCAAGGTGTGGGCCTTGGTGGCAACCCGCCCAGCCTTGTACCGCCTGGTGTCAAAAACCGGTGTTGCAATATTGTCGTGGTGGGGCAAGCGCAAAGGCGGCATCCACCATTTGCCAGGTGCATCCGGCTGGACTGCTCAACGTGATTTTCCCACGCCCAGTGGAGAAACCTTCTCGGCGCTTTATAAACGCCGAAAACAGGGTTGAACAACGTTTAAGGATTTCAAGACCTGCGTCGTTTGAAGGTCTTGCGGCTGCAGTTCAGCTCAATGGTGGCAGCGCATTCGGTCACGAGCGCAGGGCCTTTGTAAATCAGGCCGGTGTACATTTGCACCAATTTTGCGCCAGCCCGTATTTTTTCAACCGCATGCGCCCCGCTGGAGATGCCGCCCACACCAATGATGGGTATGTCGTCGCCAAGTTCGGCATACAAGCGCGCAATCACGTGGGTTGATTTTTCAAGGACAGGCGCGCCACTCAAACCACCCTGTTCCTCACCATGTGGCAGGTGGGCCACGCTGGATTTGTCGATGGTTGTGTTGGTCGCAATCACACCATCAAAGCCATAGTGAGTGAGCCGTTGAGCGATGGCATCTACTTGCGCATCGTCCAGGTCAGGGGCGATCTTGAGCGCCATTGGCTTGTAAAGCCCATGTTCATCGGCCAGTGCTTTTTGTTTGTCTTTGAGGGCGGCCAGCAATTGATCCAATTGATCCCCGCCCTGCAAATCGCGAAGATTTTTGGTGTTTGGCGATGAAATATTGACGGTGATGTAGGTGGCGTAGGGGTACACCGCTTCCAAGGCGGTCAAATAATCATCGTTGGCATTTTCAACCGGTGTGGCCGCATTTTTGCCAATATTGATACCCAGCACGCCAGCAAACTTGCTCGCCTTCACATTGCGGATCAAATTCTCAACACCGTGGTTGTTAAAGCCCATGCGGTTGATCAGTGCTTCTGCCTTGGGCAATCGGAACAGCCGGGGCGTGGGGTTGCCGGGTTGCGCCTTTGGGGTCACTGTCCCAACCTCTAAGAAGCCAAATCCGAGCAACGCCAGTTCATCCAGGTAGGCCGCATCTTTGTCAAGCCCTGCGGCCAGGCCAACACGGTTTGGAAACTCAATGCCCATGACGCGGATGGGATCCGACACGGCCTGACCCAGCAATCCTTTGAGCACACCGAGTTTGCGCAACCTTTGCAAGGTGCCAAAAGTCACATGGTGCGCCTGTTCTGGCGACATTGAAAAAAGCGCAGGGCGAACGATGGGGTAGGGCAGCAACATGGTCAAAAAAAGTGGGGAACGTTGCCATGCATTGTACCGCTGCGCTGGGCCAGCTTTTGGGCAATGCAGCGTTACTGAGGGTCTGCCTGCTGGTGGTGGTAGTGCTCAATCGGCATCCATTGCCCCTCTTGAAGCACTTCGGCGGCCGAAAAGCGTGCCTTGTATGCCATTTTCTCGCTTTCCTCTATCCAATAACCCAGGTAAAGATAGGGCAAAGCAAGGTCTTGGCACTGCTGTATTTGCCACAGTACCCCGTATACACCCAAACCGCCTCTGATGTCGGGATCAAAGAAGGTGTAAACCGAGGACAGCCCGTCTGTCAAAATATCAATGATGGACACCATGACCAGTTGTTGCTCTGCATTGCGAAACTCCACCAACCTCGAATTGACGCGGGTTTGAAGCAGGAACTGTGAGTATTGCTCACGGCTGTCTTCGTCCATACCGCCACCATGGTGGCGGGCGGATTGGTACTTGAGGTAGAGGGCGTAGTGCTCCGCATTGAAATGCAGTCGCTGGACACTTGGGCGCAAGGCACCAAACGCTTTGCTGATGCGACGCTGGCTCCGATTGGCGGCGAACTGAGACACCTCCAGGCGAAGCGGCTTGCAAGCTTTGCAGCCATCACACAGCGGCTTGTAAGTGAACAAACCGCTGCGGCGGAATCCCATCCGGACCAGCTCGCTGTAGACGTCTGCGTTGATGAGGTGGCTGGGCGTGGCCACCTGAGACCTGGCCAGCCTGTGCTCCAGGTAGCTGCAAGGGTAGGGTGCAGTGGAATAAAACTGCAGTGTGGAAAAAGGAAGTTCCTTAGGTCGAGTCATGCGTCCACATCAATTCACAAGGGGCCCAGTCGATGCTGGGTTGCAAAACGGCCTGGGTCATCTCTTGTTCAAAGGTGTTCCTGGGCACGGTTTGTGCACCAAAAGACATTAAATGACTTGTGGCCTGCTGACAATCCATTATGTGCACATTCTGCGCTTTAAGCCAATACACCCAATGCGCAAAAGCCACCTTCGATGCGTCGGTTTGCCTCGCAAACATGCTTTCCCCGTACACCATCCGGCCGAAAGAGACGCAATACAGGCCGCCTATCAAACGGTGATGGTGCCAATGCTCAACCGAGTGTGCATGGCCAAGGCGATGCAACTCGCAATATGCCGCAATGATCTCCTCAGTAATCCAGGTGCCGTCTTGTCCAGCACGCGGTTCGGCGCAGCCGCGCATCACGGCTTCAAATGCGTGGTTCAGGGTGATGCGGTGGGTGGGGTCCCTCGATAATTTTCGTATGGTCTTTTTCAGCGACGCATGTAACCTGAATGCAGAAAGATACAAAACAGCGCGTGGCTCGGTGCTCCACCACAGCACTGGTTCGCCCTGGGAATACCAAGGGAAGATGCCCCGAGGGTAGCTCTCCAAGAGCCACTGGGCCGATATCTCTTGGCTGGCTGCAAGCAAACCAGCGGGATGGCGCAGGGCCTCTTTGGTGTCGGGAAATTCAAAGGGGCTGCTTAACCATGGGATGGTGACCTTGCTCATCCCTGCAGATTGCCGCTCGATGCGGGCAAAAAATCATCGACAGACCAGTCTGTGTGACCGAACACATCGCCAGTGTGCAGCGTGTATTGCCCACGACTGCGATCTGCAAAAAACAATTGCAGTGTTTTGGTCACAGTTTTGAATGCGAGCTCATCCCAGGGAATTTCCTCCTCAGCAAAAAGTCGAACATCGAGACTTTCTTCTCCCGCGGCAAAGGTGGGCTCGGTGAGTTCGGCCCTAAAAAACAGGTGCACCTGTTCGGCACGTATCACATCAAACATGGTGAATAGGGGACCCAACTTCACTCGGGCGCCCGCTTCCTCCCAAGTCTCGCGAAGCGCACCTTCGTGTGTTGTTTCTTTCAGCTCCATGAAACCCGCCGGCAAAGTCCAAAATCCATGGCGTGGTTCTATGGCTCGTTTGCACAGCAACACCTTGTTTTTGTAAGTGGGCACTGTGCCAACAACAATTTTGGGATTGATGTAATGAATTGCGCCGCAGCCAGGGCAGCAGTGCCTCTCCCGATTGTCGCCCTGTGGAATTTTTATCTCCAAAGGGGTTGCGCATCCACTACAAAATTTCATGTTTCACAAGCATCAAAATGTTTAAAATCTCTTGCAGTGTAACCGACATTTGTGTGTATAATTCGGGCTGCTCAAGTTGCTGAGGCAACAGTGGCAAAACCAAGAAGCAAATTTGTTGAACTGCGTCAGAGTGTTGACAAACAAATTAAAATGCTACATAATCTTGGTCTCTGCTTACGGGGGTATAGCTCAGCTGGGAGAGCGCTTGCATGGCATGCAAGAGGTCAGCGGTTCGATCCCGCTTACCTCCACCAAAGCAA
>DASUDK010000034.1:0-2659 GCA_036275655.1 Limnobacter sp.
GCCTGTTCCACGGTGAGATCCAGCACCTCGGCGATGTTTTTGCCACGGTACAAAATCTCCAGGGTTTCGCGGTTGTAGCGTTTGCCATGGCACACATCGCAAGGCACATACAGGTCTGGCAAAAAATGCATCTCCACTTTCACCACGCCGTCGCCCTGGCAGGCTTCACACCGTCCGCCTTTCACATTGAACGAGAAACGCCCCACATCGTAGCCACGCTCGCGCGCAGCAGGCACGCCTGCAAACAATTCGCGGATGGGTGTGAACAAACCCGTGTAGGTGGCTGGGTTGCTGCGGGGGGTGCGGCCGATGGGGCTCTGGTCCACTGCAATCACTTTGTCAAAATGCTCCAGCCCGCTGATGTGGCTGTGCGGGGCGGCCTCGCTGTGGGCTCGGTTCAGTTGCCGCGCTGCCTCGGCCAGCAAGGTGTCGTTGATCAATGTGGACTTGCCAGACCCAGACACCCCGGTGACACACACAAACAGCCCCACGGGAATGCTGGCGGTGACATCTTTCAGGTTGTTGCCCGTGGCATTGTGCACTGTCAGCATGCGGGCCGGGTCAGGCTTGCGCATTGGGCTTAGGCGGTCAATGCGACGTTTGCCACTCAAGTACTGCCCAGTGAGGGATTCCGGGCTGGCCAAAATTTCTGAGGGTGTGCCTTGCGCCACCACCTGCCCGCCATGTTCTCCAGCGCCTGGGCCCATGTCCACCACATAATCGGCGCAGCGAATGGCGTCTTCGTCGTGCTCCACCACCAACACGGTGTTGCCCAACTGTTTGAGCCGCAGCAAGGTTTGAATTAGGCGATCGTTGTCGCGCTGGTGCAGGCCAATCGAGGGCTCGTCCAGCACATACATCACGCCAGTCAAGCCAGAGCCGATTTGGCTGGCTAGCCGAATCCGCTGGCTTTCCCCACCGCTCAGGGTGTCTGCACTGCGGTTCAGGGTGAGGTAGTTCAACCCCACGTCATTCAAGAACTGCAGCCTAGCCTTGATCTCGCTGACGATTTTTTCAGCAATTTGCCCCTTGGCGCCTTGCATCAGCAAGTCGGTGAAATAATCCAGCGCCTTTTGAATGGGCAGCTCGGTGATGTGGTGCAGGGCCTTGCGTTGCACCCCATCGCCCACAAACACATGCCTTGCGCCGGTTTTTAGGCGCGATCCGCCACAGGCTTGGCAGGGGCGAACCGACAGCATTTTGCCCAACTCCTCGCGCACGGCCTGCGAGTCGGTGTCCCGGTGCCGCCGGGCGAGGTTGTTGGCGATGCCTTCAAATGCATGGGTTTTGGCCACAGGCTTGCTGCGTTCGCTGAGGTAGGTGAAGGTGATTTCTTCTTTGCCAGAGCCATACAGCACCACCTGTTGTACATCGTCGGGCAAATCTTTCCAGGGCGTTTCCAGGTCAAAGCCATAATGCGCTGCCAGGCTTTGCATCATCTGGTGATACAGCGCGTTGCGCCTGTCCCATCCGCTGATGGCCCCAGCGGCCAGAGACACCTCGGGGTGTGCCACCACTTTGTGCGGGTCAAAAAAGCTTTCATGGCCCAAGCCATCGCACACGGGGCAAGCCCCGGCCGGGTTGTTGAAAGAGAACAAACGCGGCTCCAGCTCGGTGAGGCTGTAATCGCACACCGGGCAGGCAAAACGGCTGGAGAACACTGTTTCCACGCCGGTGTCCATGTTCACAGCCACGGCCTTGCCGTCGCTCAAGCGCAGCGCCGTCTCAAAGCTTTCGGCCAGGCGCTGCCGTGCGTCTGCCCGCACTTTCAAGCGGTCAACCACCACGTCCAGGTTGTGTTTGTGGTGTTTGTCCAGGGGCGGGAGCTTGTCCAGTTCAAGAATTTCTGCGGCGTCTTGTGGGCCTTTTTTCAAACGCACCCGCACAAAGCCTTGGGCGCGCAGGTCGTTCAACAGGTCGCTGTGTTCCCCCTTGCGCTGGTTCAGCACTGGGGCCAGCACCATCACTTTGCTCTCTTCGGGCCAGCCCAGCACGGTGTCCACCATTTGGCTCACGGTTTGCACGCTCAGTTCTTCGTCGTGTTCTGGGCAGCGGGGCGTGCCAGCGCGGGCAAAGAGCAGGCGCAAATAGTCGTGAATTTCGGTGACCGTGCCCACGGTGGAGCGGGGATTGTGGCTGGTGGCTTTTTGCTCTATCGAGATGGCTGGCGAAAGCCCTTCGATCAAATCCACATCCGGTTTTTCCATCAACTGCAAAAACTGGCGGGCATAGGCAGACAGGCTTTCTACGTAGCGTCGCTGCCCCTCGGCGTACAGGGTGTCAAAAGCGAGGCTGGACTTGCCCGAGCCCGACAAGCCCGTGAGCACCACCAGGCTGTCCCGTGGCAGGTCCAAAGAGATGTTTTTCAGGTTGTGCGTGCGTGCGCCACGAATGCGTATGGAGTTCATGCGGTGCTACTTCGGTTAACTGCGGCCAACCTGATACTATAGACGGTTTCCGGTTTCCACGCATTTGTATTGGCCCCATGCGGCCAAGCTTGCCTACTCACCTGTCGGGTCATGCGCAGTTCTTCCAGCACAAACAATCCGTTTGCCATGTTGCCCGCCGAGCGCCGGGCAGCCGGCTGGCTGGCCAGCATTTATGCGTTGCGCATGTTCGGCATGTTCATGATTCTGCCTGTGTTTGCCCTGCACGCCAC
>DASUDK010000035.1:0-2729 GCA_036275655.1 Limnobacter sp.
TTCCCTCCCTGAGCCTGGCCTGAACTGAGGCCCACCCTCGAAAAAAGAGGTCGGGCTGGGCCTCTGCCCCGTTGGGTCACCGTTCATGCACGGCACGGTCGGGCAGATTGTCCTGAAGGTCGCTGCAGGGGCATTGGCTTCCGGTGGCTTCTGGGCGCAAGCCAGGCTGCGCAGGTGCATGGCGAAGCACGCAGCAGCCCTGGGCCCAGGCCGGTGCAGAGGGCTTGGTGCGAGCATCCAGAAAACCTGCCCTTGCGTGCCGCAAAGGACCGGTGACAACGCACCACAGGTGCGTGGCAGGGGCCGAGCCCGACCGCGCAGTTTTGTCGGGGCGGACCCAGGTCGTTCAGGCCCAGCAAGGGATCAACAGGTTTTCAGCGAGAAACAAGCCTCTGCTCGGCCTGTGGCCAGAAAAGTAGCTCGGCCTGTGACCAGAAAAGTAGCTCGGCCTGTGACCAGAAAAGTAGCTCGGCCTCGGGCCAGTAAGTAGGCTCGGCCTCGGGCCAGTAAGTAGGCTCGGCCTCGGGCCAGTAAGTAGGCTTGGCCTCGGGCCAGTAAGGAGGCTCGGCCTGTGGCTGTCGGCCTCTCTGTTGTATCCTTATGGGATATTCAGGAGATCACCATGTCAGACCGCCTCATCATATTTGACACCACCTTGCGCGACGGGGAGCAAAGTCCCGGCGCTTCCATGACCCGCGAAGAAAAAATCCGCATTGCCAAGCAGCTTGAGAAGCTCAAGGTGGATGTGATTGAGGCGGGTTTTGCAGCATCCAGCAACGGCGATTTTGAAGCCATCAAAGCGATCGCCAGTGTGGTCAAGGACTCCACCGTGTGTTCGCTTGCACGCGCGAACGAGCGTGACATTTCCCGGGCTGGTGAAGCTTTGGCTCCAGCTGAGCGTCGCCGTGTGCACACATTCATCGCCACATCGCCCTTGCACATGGAGGTGAAGTTGCGCATGACGCCAGACCAAGTGCTGGAGCAGGCTGTGAAGGCTGTCAAGTTGGCTTTGCAGTACACCGATGATGTGGAGTTTTCCGCGGAAGACGGCTATCGTTCCGAGCTTCCTTTTTTGGCGCAGGTGTGTGAGGCGGTCATTAAAGCGGGTGCAAAAACCATCAACATTCCAGACACCGTGGGCTACGCCGTGCCTTCACTGTACGGCGAGTTCATGCGCGATTTGCGCACGCTTACGCCCAACAGCGACAAAGCGGTGTGGTCTGTGCACTGCCACAACGATCTTGGCATGGCGGTGGCCAATTCCTTGGCGGGTGTCGCCATTGGGGGGGCGCGTCAGGTGGAATGCACCATCAATGGTTTGGGCGAACGCGCAGGCAACTGTTCCCTAGAGGAAATCGTGATGGCAGTCAAAACCCGCCGTGACTTTTTTGACCTCGATGTGAACATCGACACCACGCAGATCGTCTCTGCAAGTCGTTTGGTGAGCAACATCACCGGTTTTGTTGTACAGCCGAACAAGGCGATTGTGGGCGCCAATGCATTTGCCCATGCCTCTGGCATTCATCAGGATGGTGTGCTCAAAGCGCGTCAAACCTACGAGATCATGACCGCGGAAGATGTGGGTTGGAGTGCGAACAAAATTGTGTTGGGCAAATTGTCTGGCCGCAACGCCTTCAAGCAGCGTCTTGAGGCCTTGGGCATTGAAATGGAGTCCGAGGCACAGTTGAATGATGTGTTCCAACGTTTCAAGGATTTGGCCGATCGCAAAGCCGAGATTTTCGATGAAGACATCCACGCCCTTGTCTCTGGCGAGAACGCAGGCGAAGCAGAGTTTTATCGCTTCGTGTCCTTGTCTCAACACTCCGAGACAGGCGAGCGCCCAAAAGCGCGGGTGGTGTTCTCTGCGGAAGGACGCGAGATTATCTCGGAGAGTGAGGGCAATGGACCTGTGGATGCCACGGTGAAAGCCATTGAGGCGCAGGTGAGCAGTGGGGCAGAGCTCTTGTTGTTTTCGGTCAATGGCATCACCTCCGGCACCACGGAGTCGCAAGGGGAAGTCACCATGCGACTCCAAAAAGGTGGTCGCATCGTCAATGGGGTGGGTGCAGACCCCGACATTGTGGTGGCCTCTGCCAAGGCCTACCTCTCTGCGCTCAACAAATTGCAGAGTAAACACGAAAAACTCAACCCACAGGTTTGATTTTTTTGGGATTTGCCCTACAATAGAGAGTTCAGGTGGCTGCTTTTTGTTGCGAAATGGGCAAAAGCAGCTTTTTTCACGGAGTCGCGGTCAATTTCAGGGCTGCAGGCTCGCGCAAGTGGAGTACTTATCATGTCTGAAATTAACAAAGCAGCAATTCTTGCTGAATATCAACGCGCCAAGGGCGACACTGGGTCTCCCGAGGTACAAGTGGCATTGTTGACAGCCCGAATCAACTCCCTGACCGACCATTTTAAGGTCAACGCCAAAGACCATCACTCCCGCCGCGGTCTGCTGCGCATGGTGTCCCGTCGTCGCAAGCTGCTTGACTATCTCAAGCGCACCGACGCAGACGCGTATCGCAATCTGATCGGCAAGCTGGGGCTGCGTAAGTAATTGGCAACCGCCACAAACCGTTGATTTGACGCAAATGCCTGCAACCCCGGTTGTGGGCATTTGTGTTTTAACTCACGGGCTCCCGCGCTGAGAATTGTCTCATCGGGATTACTAAAAGGAAGAAGAAAGTGTTCGAAATTCATCGTGAATCATTCCAGTTGGGTCAACACAC
>DASUDK010000036.1:0-2618 GCA_036275655.1 Limnobacter sp.
GCCAATGGAAGGAAAACCTTCAAAGTGCAGCTTGTTCACCGGCACATCAAATTGGCGAACATAGGTCCACACATCGGCCTCACTCCAGTCGGCGAGCGGGTTGAATTTTTCAATGCCTCGGTCGGCGTCAAATTCCCGCACAGGCAAGGTGGCTCGCGTGGCTGCTTGCGCCTGGCGCTGGCCGGTGATCCACGCTTTGGTGCCTTGCAAGGCGCGGGCCAAGGGCTCCACCTTGCGAATACCGCAGCATTCTTTGCGCAGTGCCGTGCTTTCGTAAAATGCATCCCGGCCTTTGTTGTTCACATACGCGTCAACTGCATCGGCCTTGGGTTCAAACCACTGCACGGTGTGCCCATACTTGGCCTGCAAGGCTGGCGCCACATCCAGGGTTTGCTGGTGCAATCGGCCCGTGTTCAGGCTGAATACGCGAATCTTCAGTTTTAGGCGGGCGATGGCATCGAACAGCACATTGTCTTCAGCGGCCAGGCTACTGGCCAAAGCAATGCTGTCAAATTCCTGCGCAGCCTGAGTGAGCAAGGTTTCCAGTGCGTCCACCTTGGCGGCGATGTCAGTGGCTGGTTGATGAGGCCCTCGAAACACGGCAATGACCTGCTCGGTCACAGCGCTGTTGTCGGGCGCTGTTTCAACACTGTGGAAGCGGCTTTGTGCACCGTTGCTCATGCTCATGCCCCTGCGGCTGCGGCCCTGCGGTTGAACACCGGCAGTGAACCATCCGCACTGGTTTGGTAGGGGATGGTGAAATCTGCAAAAGCGTTCAACGCGTCTTCCAGCGATTTGCCCTCTTTGATGCTGAATTGCGTGAAGCCGCAACGCGCCAAAAAGAAAAATTGATCGCGCCAGATGTCTCCAAAGGCGCGAATGTCGCCCTTAAAACCATAACGCGCGCGCAGAAGGTAAGCGCCGGAGTAACCCTGACCAAACTTGAACACCGGAAAGTGAAATGCAATCAGTTTGAGCACATTCACATCGCCTTGGAGCAGCTCGGGGTTGTCTTCCGGGTTGAGGTAAACACCCAGCTCACCGGCTTGTGCGCGCTGCGTCAGTTCAGCCTTGCGCGCCTCCCAAACCGACAGGTGCACCAGCACTTTGCCCTCGGACGGTATTGCCGCTGGTGCGTCTGCCGTGCCAGGTTCAACGAGCAAAAAATCGTCGGCAACAATCGACGCGTCACCGTTCAATGGTTTTGTAATGATGCGGGTCATGGCGTTGGCTACCAAGGTACTCATCACGCAGCCTCCTTGTTGGCATACACATGGTCTTTGAAGGGCTCGGCGCCAATGCGGTCCAATGTGTCAATGAAAAGTTCGTCTTCATGGCGTTCGCGCACATACACTTCCAGCAGCTTCACGACCACGCCTGGCACGTCTTCGGCGTAGAAGGATTTGCCAATCACTTTGCCAATCGACGCGTTGTTGCCCTGGCGGCCACCCAAGGTGACCTGGTACCACTCTTCGCCGTTTTTATCGACACCCAAAATGCCGATGTTGCCGATGTGGTGGTGACCGCAAGAGTTGATACATCCGGAGATGTTCAGGCTCAGGTCACCCAAGTCGAATTGGTAATCCAGGTTGTCCACCGCCTCTTGGATGCCCAAAGCGATTGGAATGGATTTGGCGTTGGCCAGCGAGCAAAAATCACCGCCAGGGCAGGCGATCATGTCGCTCACCAAACCGATGTTCGGCATGGCAAGGTTGTTTTCTTTCAGGGTGCTCCACAGTTCAAACAGATCTTGCTCGGCCACATCCGACAGCACGAAGTTTTGTTCGTGCGTGACACGCAACTCGCCAAAAGAATACTGCTCTGCCAAATCGGCGATGAGGTGCATCTCGGCCGATGTGGCGTCGCCTGGGGCAATGCCGGGGCGCTTCAGAGAAATGCTGATGGCCACGTAACCAGGTTGGCGGTGCTCGCGCGCGTTGCGAGTCAGCCAGCGGTCAAATCCCACGTGCTTGGCGCGCAGGCCGCGGTTTTGTTCGGCGATGGTGGCCAGTTGCTCGGCGCTGAACTGTTGGTAGGCGGGGGCCGTAAAAAACGCAGACACCCTATCAAATTCTTGTTGGGGAATCACCGACACGCCGCCCTTGATGTGTTGCCATTCTTCTTCAACCTGCTTGGCAAATTCTTCTGGACCAATGGCGCGCACCAAAATCTTGATGCGGGCCTTGTACAGGTTGTCGCGGCGACCATAGCGGTTGTACACGCGCATCACCGCCTCGATGTAGGTCAACAACTCTTGCCATGGCAGATTGTTTTTGATCACTGAGCCAATCACCGGGGTGCGGCCCAAGCCACCACCAGCCAGCACTTGCGCAACCACTTCACCAGCGGCGTTGCGGCTGAGGTTCACACCAATGTCGTGCACTTGAACGGCGGCTCGGTCTTCTGCCGCGCCGTTGACGGCAATTTTGAATTTGCGAGGCAGGTGCGCAAACTCAGGGTGGAAAGTGCTCCACTGACGAATCAGTTCACAAAACGGGCGTGGATCAACGATTTCGTCTTTGGCAATGCCAGCAAACGGGTCGCTGGTGGTGTTGCGAATGCAGTTGCCGCTGGTTTGGATGGCGTGCATTTCAACGTCGGCCAATTCAGCCAGAATG
>DASUDK010000037.1:0-5889 GCA_036275655.1 Limnobacter sp.
GGTCTACTCAGACCGCGCTGTAAAAAAGTACCTGCCCAAAGCCTAGCGGGTTACAAATCATGCAAGGCATGCCAAAGATGTGGGTGGTCTGGCTACTTAGTAAAGTCACAGTCGAGAGAATTGCGGTATTTGCTATCGCCACACCCACCGTGATTCTTCTCTTCGGTGAGTCCATCCTTTCCAAACAGCAAGCTTACGCAATCTGTATCGAGCTTGCCCCACACATCACAGCGTGGGCGCACTGGAACAAATGGGGACAGCTTCACAGCGAGATTGTTTTGCTTTACCTCATCTCCGTACCCATGGGCTTGGGTGTGCTGCTCTTCAACATATTGGCATTTCAAACCCACAAGCCTCTCTATTGGGGACGCTCCGTGCCGCGGTGGGTGTTGTATGGTCTTTTGGAAAAGCAATTCCAGAATCGCCGTCAAACCATTGTTAAGCTAAATCTGTCAGTACTTGTCATCAGCTTGCTCATTACGCTGAACCTCGATTTTTTTTACCTGGATCCAGCATTCGCATTAGACACCAGTGGTACCCCAAGGGGGAGGAAAGAAATTCGCCTGCATGCCAGCGCGTTTGACTTTTGGTGGGGGGGCATGGTTTTTTACTGTGGGCTGGCCATCTCGGCGATTTACACCTCTTTCAGCACAAGCCTGTTGATCGATCTTTTGATTCTTATCGCTCACAGAATTCACATCCGCTGGCTTCGCTGTTTTAATCAAAATCAAAAAGCTGATCAGCTTGAAGAAAAGCTGAATGCACGAGATCAAGAATTGCTTGAAGCGCAAATGGCTTTTAAAAAGAAACACGGATTCAAGTAAATACCCACTCCGCTCCTTTGTGGTTAACTCTTGTGCTGCATGCACCGCTAATCTGGATTCTCAGTCCAGCTGTAAGTGCCATTTTCAAGGGCCAATACCCCCTCCGCCGCTTCTGTAGCCAGTTGTAAGCCGTAGTCGCCACTTTGCAGCTCAAGATTGCGCCACAGCCCCTCGCCATCGCGGCTGTGTTGGAAAATCAGAATCCCCGATTCGCCTGTTGGGCCTTTATTGGTCAAGAGGTGACCGCTACTCGATAGCAGACCGCTTGAGCAGTCGTTTACCAACAGGGCTCGCTGACCATTTTCATCAGCCTGCACCGGTCAATAAAAAGCTTGCGCATCGCAAGCGTGTTGCTGGCAAGCCAACTCTGCGTTGTTGACTCGCACCGCATATACGCAGCGTTCGGCACCCCCATCTGTCTTTTTTCCCAGCAACAAAAATTCGGGGTGAATATTAGAAAGCTGCGTGATTGAATGAACAGGCGATTCCGATGATTTGCCGCAGCCGATCAATGTGAGTAGTGCAAATAGCGGTATGGCGATGTGGTGAGAATTCACTTGCATACATTCGCTCGCAGACACAATAGAGAATCAAGCAATTTCGTACAGTCCTGTAGGTCGCTTCGTCTCAAGTAGGGCAGGTTGTTCACATTTGTCAGGGCACCCAAAGCACCTCCCGAAAAATGTTCAATATGCAGCATCGGATGGAGCCCCTTGCCCAAATTGCCAATTTTTCCGATGCGCTGACCAGCCTCTACCACGGTCCCCACACCGGGGATACCTTCTGGTGAAATTTCGCCATACCGAACCACGCCCAACACGCCATGATCAATCGTTACCTGAAATGTCCCAAGGTAAAAATCCCTAGATTCGAGTACACGACCACCTGCTATCGACAAAACTGGTGAGCCACCAACCGCTGATTCGCAGCAGCCAATTTCAAAATATTTTCTGCTTTACTCCAAAATTTCTTGCCGCTTTTTGCCAATCAGCTTGGCGGCAATAATTCCAATTTCGTAAAGCACACAAATCGGAATGGCCAAGAACAACTGCGACAACACATCGGGTGGGGTCACAATGGCTGCGATCACAAAGGCGGCCACAATCACATAACCCCGGGCTTCCACCAGTTTTTCGACGGTGACCACGCCCATGTACACCAGCACAACCACCACGATGGGCACCTCAAAGGTGAGGCCAAAAGCCATGAACATGGTGAGCACAAAATTGAGGTAGGCCTCAATGTCTGGCGCTGGCGTGATGCTCGCTGGCGCAAATTCATTGATGAAGGCAAACACCTTGCCAAACACAATGAAGTGGCAAAACGCAATGCCAATCAAAAACAGCACGGTGCTGGAAAAAATAATGGGCAAGGCCATTTTTTTCTCGTGCTGATACAAGCCTGGGGCAACAAAAGCCCAGGCCTGGTAAAGCGTAAACGGCAGCGACATCACAAAAGCCACCATAGCAGTCAACTTGACCGGCACCATGAAGGGGGTGATCACGCCAGTGGCAATCATTTTGGTGCCTTCTGGCAAAGCGCTTTGGATGGGCTGGGCCAGCAAATCAAAAATGGGCCCGGCACCCGGGTAAGCCATCAAGCCCACAAATACAATCAAAAACCCCACAAGGGCGCGCAACAAGCGATCCCGCAACTCGACCAAATGGCTAACAAAGTTTTCTTGAGTACTCATGGCCGGCACATTTTATTTGTTGGGGGAAACTTGCGCACTTGCGCTGCTTTCCTGAGGTGCCTGGGCTGTGGACGGCTGGGCTGGGCCAACCGCCGCACTGGGGTTGGTTTTTTCCAGCTCGGCAATGTCGTCCTCAATGGACTTCACCGATTGATTCAAACTGCTTTCGGTGTCGCGCAAGGTGCTTTGAACATCGGTTTCCACCTTGCGGGCTGTGGTTTGCATTTCGGCCTGCAGTTTGCGCAACTCCTCAATCTCCATTTCCCGGTTGATCTCGGATTTCACGTCGCTCACGTAGCGCTGCGCCTTGCCAAGCAGGTGCCCCACGGTGCGGGCCACCTTGGGCAGCTTTTCAGGCCCGATCACCAGCAAGGCAACCACGCCGATAATCAAAAGCTCAGAAAACGCAATGTCAAACATGCAAACTGCCGGTTAAGGGGTGAGGATCAGCTGGAGGATTTCTCTTTGGCTTCAACATCAATGGTGTCTTTTTTCACACCACTGTCGGCAATCTTGGCCGCATTGGGATCGGCCTCGGCGGAGCCTTCTTTCATGCCGTCTTTGAACCCTTTCACAGCGCCCCCCAGGTCTGAGCCGATGTTGCGCAGTTTTTTGGTGCCAAACACCAACATCACGATGACCAGCACAATCACCCAGTGCCAAATGCTAAATGAACCCATGTTAATGCTCCTTGAATGTGTTTTGCCTGGTGCCGCTCAACGCGGCAACATCATGCCCAATGGTTTGTCGCCGCCCAGGATGTGTATGTGAAGATGATACACCTCCTGGCAACCGACTCTGCCTGTGTTCACCACAGTACGAAATCCGTCTGTGCAACCCGCCTGCTTGGCCAGTGTGCCTGCCATCTGCATCATTTTGCCCAACACAGGAATGTCTTCGGGCGCTGCATCGGCCAGCGTGGGTATGTGCTTTTTTGGAATAATTAAAAAGTGCACAGGCGCCACCGGGTTGATGTCGTGAAACGCGAGGATATCCTCGTCTTCATAGACTTTTCTGCTAGGGATTTCCCCAGCGACTATCTTGCAAAAGATGCAATCGGACATGCCCTACTCCTTGTTGCGGTTCGCCTTTTCTTCAAGCCCAGACAAGCCCATGCGCCGGTCCAGCTCTGCCAGCACGTCGGCAGCACACAAACCATGCCAGCCCAACAGCACCAGGCTGTGGAACCACAAGTCGGCAGCCTCGGCCACCACCTTGACGCGGTCTTGGTCTTTGGAGGCCATCACCAATTCGCAAGACTCTTCACCAATCTTTTTAAGAATGGCGTCCTGGCCTTTGCTGTGCAACCTCGCCACATACGAGCGCTCGGGATCACCTTGCTTGCGAGCCTCTAGCACATCGGTGAGGCGCTCAAGCAGGTCCCCTGACCTTGGTTTGGGGTCTGTCATGTTGTTTGCAATTCCTATGGTTTGCCGTACATCTCGGAGGGGTCTTTGAGCACAGGGTCTTTGGCCACCCAACGTGGCTTGTCGCCCTGCGCATCCTCCAGCGCGTAGTAAAAACAACTTTCACGGCCGGTGTGGCAGGCAATGCCACCCACCTGCTCCACCATCAGGATGAGCACATCGCCATCGCAATCCAAACGAATTTCCTTGACCCGTTGCTGGTTGCCAGATTCTTCGCCTTTGTGCCAAAGCTTACCGCGCGAACGTGAAAAATACGTTGCAAAACCAGTGTTGGCGGTGATTTTAAGGGCCTCCTGGTTCATCCAGGCCACCATCAGCACACGCTTGCTCAGGTGGTCTTGTGCCACCACATTGACCAAGCCCTGCGCATCAAACTGCACGCTGTCGAGCCAATTGTCGGTGATCACCACATCTTTGCTCATGGGATTTACATCCTGACCACAATGCCGGCTTGCGCCATGCGTTGTTTGGCCTGTTGCACGGTGTATTCGCCGTAGTGAAATATGCTGGCGGCCAGCACTGCACTGGCCTTGCCCTGAATAACCCCATCGACGAGGTGGTCCAGATTGCCCACACCACCGCTGGCGATCACCGGGATGGTCACTGCCTCGGACACAGCGCGGGTCAGTGGCAAATTGAAACCAATTTTTGTGCCATCGCGGTCCATGCTGGTGAGCAGGATTTCACCTGCACCACGCGCCTGCATGTGCCGCGCCCATTCTATGGCATCCAGCCCTGTGGGCTTGCGACCACCATGGGTGTATACCTCCCAGCCTGGCTCACCATTGGATTTGGCCTTGGCGTCAATGGCCACCACGATGCATTGCGAACCATATTTGCTGGCTGCATCGCTCACCAAATCGGGATTGGTCACTGCGGACGTGTTGATGCTGATTTTGTCTGCCCCTGCATTGAGCAGGCGGCGAACATCCTCCACCTTGCGCACACCGCCGCCCACGGTCAACGGGATAAACACCTGGCTGGCCACCGATTCAATCACATGCAAAATCAGGTCGCGATCATCGGACGATGCCGTGATGTCCAAGAATGTGAGCTCGTCTGCGCCCTGCTCGTTGTAACGCCGCGCAATCTCGACAGGGTCACCCGCGTCGCGAAGCTCTACAAAGTTGACCCCTTTGACCACCCGGCCTGCGGTCACATCCAGGCACGGAATGATTCGGCTTGCGAGCATCAGTAGGTCTTTCCGTTCAGTTCGTCGGCCAGGGCTTGGCCCTTGCCGAAATCGAGCGTCCCTTCGTAAATGGAGCGGCCGCAAATGGCACCCATGATGCCCTCTTCTTCAACCGCACACAGTTGACGAATGTCGTCCAGGTTGGTGATGCCCCCGGAGGCAATCACGGGGATGGTGAGCGCATTGGCCAAGCGAACTGTGGCCTCGATGTTGACGCCGCCCAGCATGCCATCGCGACCAATGTCGGTGTAAATGATGGCTTCCACGCCGTAATTTTCGTACTTCTGCGCCAGGTCGACCACGTCGTGACCAGAAATCTTGCTCCAGCCATCGGTCGCCACTTTGCCCTCTTTGGCGTCCAACCCCACAATGATTTGCCCCGGAAACGCTCCACAAGCGTCGTGCAAAAAGCCTGGGTTTTTAACCGCAGCCGTGCCAATGATCACGTAGCTCAAGCCATCGTCGAGGTAACGCTCGATGGTGTCCAGGTCGCGAATACCACCGCCCAGTTGCACGGGGATTTGCCCGCCCACGGCATCTAGAATGTCGATGATCACCCCTTCATTGACGGGCTTGCCCGCCACCGCACCGTTGAGGTCCACCAAGTGCAAGCGCCTTGCCCCCGCTTCCAGCCACTTCATGGCCATTTCCACAGGGTCGGCCGAAAAAATGGTGGCGTCGTCCATATTGCCTTGTTTGAGGCGTACACATTGACCGTCTTTCAGGTCGATCGCTGGAATGAGTAACATGAGA
>DASUDK010000038.1:0-10684 GCA_036275655.1 Limnobacter sp.
GCCGAACAAGGTGAGTGTGTTGATGGAGTAGCCCAGCACATACAAGCCTGCAAACGCGCCCAGCAAAGACACGGGCACGGCCAAAATCGGAATCAAGGTGGCGCGCCAGTTTTGCAAAAACACATACACCACGATGAACACCAGGATCATCGCCTCGACCAGCGTTTTAACCACTTCGCGGATGGACACCTCCACAAATCGCGTTGTGTCGTAGGGCACGGCATAGTCCAGCCCCTCCGGAAAATCCTTGGCCAGCTCGTCCACGGTGCCCTTCACGGCATCGGCCACCGCCAGTGCGTTGGCTCCCGGTTGCAGGAACACACCCACCAAGGTGGCGGGCTTGCCATTGATGCGGCCCACAAAGTCGTAATCCTTGGAACCCAATTCAACACGGGCCACGTCCTTCAAGCGCAGGGAAGATCCATCCGGATTCACACGAATCAAAATGTTTTCAAACTCCTCCACATTCTGAAGACGGCCTTGGGCTGTGATGGTGTACACCAATTCTTGACCGTTGTTGTTGGGCGCTTGCCCCACCTTGCCCGCAGCAAATTGGGCGTTTTGCTCATTGAGCGCGGCCACAATGTCTCGGGCAGTGAGCTTTAGCTGGGCCATGCGATCGGGTTTGATCCAGATGCGCATCGCGTAGTCTTTGGCTCCAAAAATTTGAACGTTGGTCGTGCCCGGTATGCGTTTGATGCGATCCAGCACATTCAGCGTCACATAGTTGGACGTGTAAAAGTCATCAAACCGACCATCGTCTGAGTAAAAGGCCAGCACCTGCAAAAACGCCGAAGAACCTTTGTTGACGGTCACCCCCTGCCGACGCACTTCTTGCGGAAGAATGTTTTCAACCTGCTTGACGCGGTTGTTCACGTTCAGCGCCGCTTGGTCTGGGTCGGTGCCAATCTCAAAGGTCACCATGATTTCCACCACGCCGCTGGAGGCGGAGGTGGAGCTCATGTACATCATGTCTTCCACACCGTTGATGGCGTTCTCAATCGGCGCAGCCACCGTGCTTTCAATCACCTGCGCCGATGCACCCGGGTAAACCGCCCGCACCTGCACAACCGGTGGCGCAATCTCGGGGTATTGGGCAATGGGCAATCCACGCATGGCCGCCAAACCGGCGAGCATGATGAAAATGGACAGCACGGCAGCAAACACCGGCCTGTCGATAAAAAACTTCGAAAACATGTGCGATCCCCTTACTGTTTGGCCGCGTCAGTGGCGGCTTGCGCGCCAGACACCACCGGGGTCACAGGCGTGCCTGGGGGGGCCTTCATGAAGCCATCCGTAATCACCTTGTCGCCTGCCTGCAAACCGCTGGTGATCACCCATTGGTCCGCATTCCACTGCGCCACTTGCACTGGGCGAGGGGCCACGGTGTTTTCCGGGCTCACGGTCATCACAATCTTTCCGCCAGCCGGGTTTTCAAGCACTGCGCGCTGGGGCACCAACACGGCGTCTTTTTGAACAGCGCCACTCACGCGCACACGCACAAACTGCCCCGGGCTGAGCACCTCCTTCTCATTTTTGATCACCGCGCGCGCATCCACAGTGCCGGTGCTTGGGTTCACACGCACATCCTGAAAGCCAAGTGTGGCCTGCATGCCCATGGGCTTGCCATCGGCGCCCAGCACTTCCACCAACAATTCACCCTTGGGCATCACCACGTCGCCGCTGGCCACGCCTTTGCGCAGCTGCTCATGGTCTTTTTCAGGGATGCCAAAGTTGACATACACCCGATCAATCTGGGTCACGGTGGTGAGCAACTCCGACGGGCCAGACACCAAACTGCCCTCGGAGTACAAGGAACGGCTGGCAAAGCCATTGACTGGCGATTCCACGCGGGCGTATTCCAAGTTCAAGCGCGCCTGACGCACTGCAGCGCTGGCCACCTGAACATCGGCCTTGGCCACTTCAAAAGCGGACTGTGCATTGTCCAGCTCTTGCTGAGACACGGCTTTGCTTTGCGCCAGGGGCAGCACCCGTTGGTAATCTCGCTCGGCTTGCGCAGCACGGACTTTGGCGGCATTTTCATCGGCCAATGCACGAGCCAGCGCAGTTTGGTACGGTGCGTTGTCGAGTTTGTAGAGAGACTGGCCTTGTTTTACCCGACCACCTTCTTCAAAAAGCCGCTGCTCGATGATGCCGGCCACCCGAGCGCGAATTTGCACTTCACGGAACCCAGCCACTTGCGCAGGGTATTCATACTGCAGGGCAAGTTCTTCGGTTTTGACTTCCACCACTGGCACAGGTGCAGCCTGCTGGCCACCGGGCCCGCCTGGTGCCTGCGCATCTGCAGCTTGACCACAACCCAGCAGCAAAGCGCTGGATAATAATGTCACCAGCACCGCAGGCAGGAGGGTTGCCCCTGCGAAGGCCCGGCTGTATGGGGACGATTGAATGTTTTTTGATTTCAATGAGTTGCTGTGCATAATTGCCCCTGTTTTTGTCCTCGTGAGACGATTTTCGGGTTGATTTAATGACCAAGAGGTCAGATAATACATACATACACGAGTGTATGTAAACATGTTTTTAACTTTGTGACAGGGCCACTGTGGTAAGAAAAACAAAAGAAGAAGCGTTGGAAACTCGCAACTTGATTCTGGATACCGCCGAGGCGGTTTTCTCAGAAAAAGGGGTGTCAAGAACCACGTTGAACGACATCGCAAAAGCCGCCAACTTGACGCGGGGAGCCATTTATTGGCACTTCAAAAACAAGGCGGATTTGTTTGATGCCATGTTACAGCGTGTGATTTTGCCCATGGATGAGTACATTGCCTCACCCGATTCGCAAACCAACGCCAAAGCCCTCGCATACCTGCGCGACCGCGCCATGCATGTGGTGCGGACACTGGCCAAGGATCCCCGCACCCAGCGGGTGTTTGACATCGTGATGCACAAAGCCGAAATGGTGGACGACATGTTGCCCATCCGGGACAGACACCTGGAGGCCATCCAGGGGTGCCTGGACACGATTGAAAAAGATTTTCAAGTGGCGATCAACACCGGGGAGCTCTCCCCAACGATCAACGCAAGGCAAGCTGCCATTGGTTTGCACGCTTTGATCGATGGGCTGTTTGCCAATTATGTGCTGAGCCCGGAGCTTTTCGATCTCATGGCGCAAGCCGAATTCACAATCGACAATTATCTGGAAGGCCTGCGCCGCCGGGTTTAAGCGACCCGGCCCGTGACGGGAATCGCGGCACCATGAATATCACGTGCCAGGTCTGACAACAAAAAGGCAATCACGCCGGCCAAGGCCTCCAGGCTCACCCAATCTGCTGGGTCTGCATCGGGCATGCTTTCGCGATTGGCCGGTGTATCCAATATGCTGGGCAACACGGCGTTGACTCGCACACCCAGCGATTTGTTTTCGGCAGCCAAGGCTTCGGTGAGGCGAAGCACGGCGGACTTTGCAGCCGCATAGGCCCCCATGCCAACCCCCGCCTTGCCGGCTGCGGCTGCGCCAATGTTCACAATCACCCCGCCTTGCTGCGCCTGAAACTGGGGCAACACCGCCTGACACATGTTGACCGCCGTTTGCACATTCATGGCGTACATGCGATCCCAGGTCTCCAGGCTGCCCTCAATCTGCGTCTCCCAGGCAAAGCCACCGGCCAAATTCACCACCGCGTCAATTTGCCCAAAATACGCCCAGGCTTGGTTGACCACCTCTTGTGCATGCTCGGCCAAGGTAAGGTCCACATTGCCAATCGAAACAGCGTCACTGTCGCCATCCCACTCCGGCTGGTTAAGGTCGACCAACAAAAGCCGGTAACCCGCTTGCCCCAAATGGGCAGCCACCGCCTGCCCCAGGGCACCGGCTGCACCGGTCACGATCACCACTGGACTGCTCATATCCACCTCAAACAATGTGCGCAAGATGGGGCTGATTTTGACATAACCCATTTGTGTACCCCCTTTGTGGGCAACGCATTGGGGCAATCTTTTTTGGGCAATACCCTGCCGTTCTACCGCACAGAGCGATTAACTTTGTGGGGAGCCTGTCATGTGGAACGGTTTGTTTTTTGGTTTGGTGAGCCTGTTCACCCCGCAGTCCTCCCTGCCAGACACCGCGGTGGTCAAAGAGGAAGTGCAACAGTTTGCCGCCCACTTCCAGATCAACACCGAGCGTGTGTATGTGCGTGAGACCACCATGAACAATCCATCGCCCTTCCTCACCAACAGCGGCATCAAGGCTTGTGTGGTGCATGTCAATCACCACGCCGATGCAAAACGGGTGTGGTCCCATTTCCTGGACACTGGCCGCGATGGTTTGGAATATGCTTTTTTGGCGTTCACCTCCGCACACGAGCTCACCCATTGCATCATGTCCGAGCCGGGCAAACGGGCAAGCGCCCGCAAGGCCTTGGAGCAACACCTGGGCATCACATTCAAAAACAATGTGCATTTTGAAGAAACCCTGGCCGATTTGGTGGGCCTGGCCTATGTGGGCAAGGTGGCACCCGAGGCGCTGGAGCCCGTGTACAAACGTGTGAAATCCATTCGCACAGATTTTTCTTCGCGCGACCCAGAGCATGACAGCTCACAGGCTTTGAACCCACACGCCATTGCATTTGCAGACCAAATGTTTGGCCGCAAAGCAGAGACGCTGCGCGTTGCCGACGCAGGGCAACGCTAGGCAAACGGTTTGGGCTCTTTGGTCGATGGCAAATCGATGAATTTGACCGCGCCAAAAAGTAAGTACTTTTCCACTCACCATTTGAAGGATCCCAGCGGCAGCGCTTTTGCCCCTATACTGTGTCAAAAAAGGAGACAGTACATGGGGCATACTTTTATTCGCGCGCTGTTGGGCTGCGCACTGGGCGCAACACTCACCACCGCGTGGGCACAACCACCCTCACTTTTAATGACCTACAGTTTTGACTCGCTCAAAGGCAAGTTTGGTCAAGCCAGAGAAACCGAAGCAAAGTCATACACCCTGGGTGCAACCCTGGTTGGTGAAACTTACCGGGCTTCGCTGTTTGTGCCCTACATCTCCCTGCAAGGTCCAGGCACTGTGGTCAATGGCACCGTGACAGCAGGCGGTGGGGCAGCCACTCGCAAAGCCAAAGGGCTGGGCGACATGGTGGCCACGTACACCCGCGACATCATCGGTGGCATTCAAACCAAAGGGTTTGCAGCCTCTGCAACCGGCTTGGCAAAATTGGCCACCGGGGATGAAAAAGAGGGCCTGGGGACCGGCAAAACCGACTACGGCATCCAAACCGACCTCGCGTACCGCTTCCAAAACAACTATGCCTTGACTGCAGTCCTTGGCCGCATGTACTACGGCGACACACCCACCCTGCGTCTGCAAGATGGGAGCTACGCCATTCTTGGATTTGGCATGCCTGTCGGAGATTCCTTGTATGTGAACTTCACCACCTCACAACGCGACGAGCTGCTGTTGGGCACAGAAAAACGCAAAGAACGTGCAGTGTCTGCGGTGTATTCGCTCAGCCCCACCTCAGCGCTGCAATTTGGCTACACCCGCGGACGCAGCACAGCCAGCCCAGACGACATTTTCTCTTTCAGCCTGGTCACGCAAGTCGAATAACCCCCCTCCCACGGCCATGGGTGTGATTGCGCACCCTTGGCGACCTCACCCATTGTGCAGCGCGGTAAAATGGTCAGTGTTTGTTCAAAAAACAGCACGGTGTCGGTAATCTTGGTCTAGAATGGAAAAATAATTCAAGCGTTTGTTTGAATTTATACATTCAACACATTCTAGGAGACTCGATTCATGGCTTTTTCTACCCAATCCAAACTGGGCGACTTGCTGGACAACCCACAAACACAGGCTATTTTGGAAAAACACATGCCCGGCATTTCCACACACCCCCAAATTGGCATGGGCAAAGGCTTTCCTTTGGCCGTGGTGGCCAACTTCTCGGGTGGGATGATCACCCAAGAAATGCTGGAAGCCGTGGACGCCGACCTGGCCGCACTGGGCTGATTTGCTGAAAATCAGCTGCACAGACTGGCACACCAACGGCGAATGGGCACGCTCCATTCGCCGTTCTGTTTTTGTTCATGAGCAGGGCATTCCTGAGCATGAAGAATGGGACGAGGAAGACGCCGCCGCCACCCACGTCGTGGCCTGGTTGGGCGAGCGCCCCGTGGGCACGGCCCGCCTGCTGAGCAGTGGAAAAATTGGCCGCATGGCCGTGCTGCCAGCGCATCGTGGCCAGGGGATTGGTGGTGCCCTGCTCCAGGCGCTGCTGAAGATTGCCATGCAGCAAGGATTCACCGTTGTGCGCCTAAGCGCACAGCAACACGCCGTGCCTTTTTACCGCAGGCACGGCTTTGAAGCGGATGCAGACCCACACACCGAGGTGGGCATTGCACATCAATGGATGTGCAAAAAACTGGAAGTGAACACACAATAAAAAAGGACTGGGAAGTGGCAAGAGTGCTCAAAGAACAAAAACCCGACGATGGTCGGCGCGGCGACATTGTGCGGGCTGCGGCAAAGTTGTTTCGTGACAAAGGCTACGACGGCGCAAGCATGCGCGCCATTGCAAACGCCGTTGGCATGCAATGTGGCAGCCCCTTCTACCATTTTGCAAGCAAGCAGGACATTCTTGTGGCCGTGGTTGAGGAGGGTTTGCGTCAGGGCCTTGAAAAAACCCGCGCTGTGGTCAAACCGGGGCTGGCTGCCGACGCTCAGTTCAAGGCGCTGGTGCGGGTGCATCTCAGCATCATTTTGGAAGATGGCAACGATTTCATCCCGGTGATGCTCTACAACTGGCGCTGCCTGGATGAGGTGCATCAACGGCGCCTGATTGCCACCAAAGATGAGTACGATGCCATTTGGCAAGCGTCGATTCACGGTTTGCATGCCGAAGGCTTTCTGAAAAGCGATCCAAAATTTGCAAGGCTCATGGTGTTGGGCGCCATGAATTTCATGGTCACATGGTACAAGCCACGCAAAGGCGACAACCTCGACACTCTTGCAAACAAAGTGGTGGAATTTTTCCTGCAGCAATCATAAAAAAAGCCCTCGATCTTCGAGGGCTTTTTTGGGTGCGTGCTGATTAACGCAACAGGCCGCTCAAAGAAGCAGGCCGTGCTGCGATCACATTTTGCACCAAGCTGCTGGTCATCGCGGTGATGGCGCTCAGTTGACCAGCGCTGGCGATGCTCGCGGTGGTGCTCAAGGTGCCTGCCACATTGGCTGTGGCCAAGCCTGCCACATTCACAGAACCACTCTGGGCGGCATCTGCGGCCAAGTTCAAACCTGAAGTGCGGTCGGCCATGCCTTGGGCCGAACCCATCATGCCGCCCACCACACCTTCCACCAAGTTGCCTGCGGTCTGGTAAACACCATCCACCGCCTTCATGGCTTTGTCCATGCCGTCGCCAGTCAATTTCACGCTGGCGCTCAAGCTCGCATTTGCGTTCGCGCTGGCCTGGCCAGCCTGCTGTTGACCGGCATCGGCAGATTCAGCAGTCGCATTGTCTGCATTGGCCATGTCGCCTTCTGGGGCGTCGGTGGCTGGAGCCTGTGCAACACCTTCATCACCAGTTTGTGGGGCGGGTGTGGCTGGTGCAGGCTGCTGTGTTTCAGGCGCGGGCGCGGGCTGCGCTGCAGGCGGCTGCTGGCGTGCCTGGAACAGGCTGACCTTCATCTCGCCCTGCCCCTGTGCACTGGCTTGTTGCTGGCCAGCGTGGGCGGTGGCAAACAGAGCCCCCCAACCGTTGAGGGTGGCGATGTCGGAAGCTTGGGCAGACATGGGCATTGCAAAACCGGTGGCGATTGCGGCTACAACTGCGATTTGCTTGAAATTCATGATGTTCTCCTGTGTGTGATGTGTTGTAGGCACCCGGAAGCGCCTCACATCTCCATCAACGGAAACATCGTGTAGGAAAAAGATAACTAACTAGGGGGTACGCTCAACATGGTGTACCCCTCCATTCGCGTGAAGACTTTCACACTTGAATCGGCATGGTCAGTAGCAACTGGGCCATGCCCTTGCCCAAGGGGTCGTTGCGCATGGAAGCCATGCCACCGCCATCCAGTGCTTCTGTCATAACGATGTTCAAAGCCTGAACTTGAGGTAGCTCGAACACGTTAACCTCGCCCTGCACCAAATGACCCAGATAGGCTTTGATGCGTTCAGGGGTGAGCAAACCTCGCAGCAGTTGGTAATGCGAAGCGGATCGGGCCACCACGCCCACATTGCTGGTGTTGCCTTTGTCGCCACTGCGACCATGGGCGATGGCCAGCAAGGGCTTGCCCAGAAGGTCGCCCGGAATATCCAACGCAGCCACGCCCAAACCCTCGGTGTTTGCCATGCCCGCTGGCCTCTGTACCTCATCGCCTGCAACAGGATGTGTTGGCTCCGCGAACTCCACCGGGGTGGAGTCCAACCAAACCAAAGGCGTTTGCATGGCTTTGGGCACAAAGCAACTGAACAATTTGACCAAAGGTGTGACATTGGGCCGCCCCATGCCAAAGTTACCGCTGGTGCCCGGTGCGTAACTGGTGCCTGCCGGCGCAATTTCACGGGAAAAAATACCCACGCCCTTTTTATCCGGGTGCACCACCGCAATTCGCAACAGCGCCTCATGGCCCAGCTTCACGCGCGCATGCGGGCCCAAGTCGGTCTCGCTGCCAATGATTTCGATGTGCGTGCGGGTGTAATCGGCCAGCCCCTGCCGTTTGAACATCGCCCGGGTACGCGCCAAAATGGCTTCCCCTGTGCGCACCGCTTTGGCATGTGCGTCAAACCCCACGACCGACAACAAACCGATGCAGCGAAATCCCTCTGGATAAGTGGCACACACTTTGTACACATCGCTGGGGGCCTTGCCACGTGCACCCTCCACCAGCACACGATCGGCGTCCACCTGCGTGATACGCACCGTCGTGAAATCGCACACCACATCGGGCAGTGCGTAGTTGGCTGGGTCATGGATTTCATACAACATCTGCTCGGTGGCCACCGCCACGTTCACCAAGCCGCCGGTGTGCGCTGGCTTGCTCAGTTCAAAACGGCCATCGGCCTGCACGCTGACCACGGGGTAACCAATGTTGGCCCAATCGGGCACCAGTTCCCAATCGGTGAACAATCCACCGGTGGCCTGCGCTCCGCACTCCACCATGTGTCCGGCCAAACTGCCCTGAGCCAAAGCATCCAAATCGTTGGGGGTCCAATTGAATTCATGGATCAAGGCGCCCAGCACCATGGCGCTGTCCACCACGCGCCCCGTGATCACAATGTCGGCCCCCGCGTCCAACGCGGCAGCAATCGGAAATGCACCCAGGTAGGCGTTGGCGGTTAAAAAGAAAGGCGGTGCTGGTGTTTGTGCGTGTGGATCCTTCAACGCCACACCTTCTTTGCGCAGGCGGCCCAAGGTGGCCGTGGCATCGTCTCCACCCACCACGCCAATTTTTGCATCGCAACCCACTTCATCCAGCGCCTTGCGCAGTGCATCTGCACAGGCCTTGGGATTCAAGCCGCCCGCATTGGCCACAATCCGGATGCCCTGGGCTTTGGCCACAGGCAGGGCCTTTTTCATCAAATCCACAAAATCCAGGGCGTATCCATGCTCTGGGTTTTTCATTCGCATGCCCGCCATGATGGCCAGGGTCAGCTCCGCCAGGTAATCGTAGGTGATGTAGTTCAGTCCAGGCACCTGCAGCAGTTGTTCAGTGCCCAGGCTGCTGTCGCCCCAAAAACCGCAGGCACCGCCGATGCGGATGGTTGTGTTGCTCGGTGTCGATGTCGTATTCATGGGCAGGCAGGCGTTGACAGGCACGCTGTAGTTGGTGACAATTCGCCTATCTTATCAATCAAACGTTCGCTTGAATATCTTCGGGGCACACTTTGAACAGCTTCCAATCCGTTTTTAAACCAGGCCTTTTTGCCGGGCAAACCATTGTTGTAACCGGCGGCGGCTCTGGCATCGGCCGATGCACCGCCCATGAATTGGCAAGCTTGGGGGCCAACCTCGCCCTGGTGGGCCGAAAGATTGAAAAACTGGAAACCGTCAAAGCCGAGATTCTTCAAACCTGCAAAGTACACATCAGCCTGCACAGCTGCGACATCCGGGAAGAAGAACGGGTGAAGGAAACCGTGGCCGAGATCCTTCAAGCGCACGGAAAAATTGATCACCTCATCAACAACGCGGGCGGGCAATTCCCATCGCCGCTGAGCGCCATCAGTGCCAAGGGCTGGGAGACGGTTGTGCGCAACAACCTGACCGGTGGTTTTTTGATGGCCCGCGAAGTGTTTAACCAGCACATGGTTCGCAACCTGGGCAAAAGCGACATGTCAATCACCAACATCATCGCAGACATGTGGAACGGCATGCCCGGCATGGGCCATTCTGGCGCTGCACGCGCGGGCATGTTGAACTTTTCTGAGACAGCCGCGCTGGAATGGGCGCCTGTGCGGGTCAATGCGGTTGCCCCAGGATTCATCGCCTCAAGCGGCATGGACACTTACCCCGAACCCATGAAGCAAACCATCATGCAGTTGGACAAAACCATTCCACTGCAACGTTTGGGTCTGGAGGCAGAGGTGTCCTCTGTGCTTACATTCTTGTGCAGCCCGGCAGCCTCGTTCATTTCAGGCAGTTGTGTGCGTGTAGACGGTGCAGCGGTGAATGCGAAACGGGTGTGGCCGGTGGTGGGCAATGGCAAACAAAACCCCGCATTCAACAG
>DASUDK010000039.1:0-8463 GCA_036275655.1 Limnobacter sp.
CCGATCCATGCTGGTGAGCAAACGCTGGTTCTGGCTTTCGCGTTCAATTTCAACCCGGGTTCTCAATAGCTGAGTGATTCTGGAAATTCTTGCGGCCAGCTCATCTTGACGGCGAGCGGTCCAAGTGCAGGTTTTCATCGCCGGGCCCAAACGACGATCCATGAACTCACCAAAAGTTTGCATGCCTGTCATTGGAATTTCTTTGAGTTCTGTGATCCGCTTTTTCACCAAGTCAGTGTAGGCCTCTGCCGCAGTGAACCGCACCCGGTTTTCGGCACTGAGTTGCTCCACTCTCGCGGCCAAGTCTGTGAGCTGACTCAGCAGATTGCGATCCATCTCCAGATCCTCTGCCGTCACCTCAGCCAAATCTTCTGATTTGCTGGTGGCTGCCATTTCCGTGGCCAAACGCACCAGTTGATCTTCATAGGATGACAACTTGGGCAAAGTTGCGCGCGCCACTGGGAAGCTCAAGAGCGCCATCATCCGATAGGTTTCCATCTCGATCGTGCGTTGAACCACACGCCCCAACTGTCGAGAGCCCATCTTCAAATTGCAAATCAGTATGCGGGTTGCACCACGGTCTGCAATCCGAAGATCTGAAAAAACCTGGCCTGCACCATTGGCAATCATGCCGCCAATCAATGTATTGCCATCAAAATAACCCGCCACGCTGCGAGGTTCTCTGGGGTTTTCAGTTTTTTGCACAAACAGCTCAATGGCCACCAGCATCACGCCGGGCAAAGCCGCCATCCAACTGGGCGGCAATCTTCGTGTCACGGGCCGGTCAAACACAATGGCGTGGTCTGCACGCTCAAAAAATGTGAGGGTCACAAATTCGTTGTGGCGCTCCAGGCGCAAGCGCAAAGCCGACTCGCCACCACACAAATTCAAGCTCACTTGCGGCGCGGCCAACTCGTCGTCCGACACGGGTTTGCAGCCGCAATACTCAATCAAGGTCTGCAACTGCGCCACCAAGGCGGCGGTCACATTGGTCTGCACCAGCAAAGCGATGTGAAACACACGCTCCTGCGGCCACAGGGCCTCGGTGGGGCGCGAATGGACTTCGTCGTTCAGTGCTTGCCGCAAAGGGTAAGCCTGGGGCAACAAATTGCTCTTGTTCATGGTCGTATTGAGGACAGATCAGCTTCTGTCACGAATGTCAGGCCAGGCCTTCATCAGGTAATAACACATGGACCACACCGTCAGGACAGCGGCAATCCAAATGCTCAACGTGCCCAAAAGTTGGAAATTCAGGCCATGCCAGGTCTCGTGCGCAAGCAGCATGGGAATGGCCACCATCTGCGCAATCGTTTTGAGTTTGCCAAGCCAGTTCACCGCAACACTGTTGCGCGCACCAATACTGGCCATCCATTCCCGCAGGGCAGAAATGGTGATCTCACGTCCAATAATAATCAGTGCGATAAATGGTCCGATGCGACCCAGATCCACCAGCACGATGAGTGCCGCCCCCACCATCAGCTTGTCGGCCACTGGGTCCAAAAAGGCACCAAAGGCCGACGTTTGATTCCAACGGCGCGCCAGATAGCCATCCACTGCATCGGTCGCTGCCGCAAAAATAAAAATCCAGGCACCCACCCAATTCTGCATGGTGATGGACATCACCGTGTCTGGCAAAAAATAAACGCCCACCACCAGTGGAATGAGGACGATCCGGATCCAGGTCAGGACCATTGGGAGGTTCAAAGGCATAGTGTTTTTGTTTTTGGGGTCAATAAGTGCACTGTCATCCCAGAATATATCAGCGTGCACCGGATTTGGGCGAGCGCCAATCAATGCAAACGGCGATAAATTTCTTCAGCCAGGGTGGTGGATATGCCCTCCACCGTTTGCAAGTCTTCAACGCTGGCGGCTTTCACGCCACGCAAGCCACCAAATCGGGTCAATAGCTTTTGCTTTCGTTTGGCGCCAATGCCTTCGATCTCATCCAGTGCGGAGGCCTGCCGTGCTTTGGCACGCTTGGCCCGCATGCCTGTGATCGCAAAGCGGTGCGCCTCGTCTCGAATTTGCGCAATCAACATCAGCGCAGGGTGCCCGGGACCCAACTCAAGGCTGGGTCGGCCATCCGGAAACACCAGGGTTTCTAGCCCCACTTTGCGGTTCTCCCCTTTTTTAACGCCGACAATCAGCCCAATGTCCAGGCCCAACTCCTCAAACACCTGGCGCACCACCTCAATTTGCCCCTTGCCACCATCGATCAGCACCACATGGGGCATCACCACCGGGGCTTTGCCCTCCCGCTGGTAGCGGCGGGTCACTGCCTGCCGCATGGCAGCATAATCGTCACCGGGTGTGATGCCTTCAATGTTGTAACGCCGATATTCGCGGCTTTGCATGTCGTGATTGTGGAACACCACGCAAGACGCCTGCGTGGCCTCTCCTGCCGTGTGAGAAATGTCGAAGCACTCCACCCTCAGGGTGCTCAACACATCCACGGATTCGGCCGGAGCCAATGCGCCGCGCTCTTCTGTGTCTGCCAGCATGGGTGGGTTTCCAGCCGTTGGCTCTGCCACGCCTTGCTGTGCTTGCAGTTCCTCTTCCAAACGACTTTCAAGCCCGAGAACCTCCACCAGGGAGCGAGTCCGGAATTGGGCAGACCCCTGCTCTGCAATGCGGCGTTCAATGGCAATTCGGGCATTGTCCACCGCCATGTCCAACCACTTTCGGCGTTCGCTTTGAGGCTGACGAATCAGGTTGATTTTTCTACCCGCTTGCTCAGACAGCGCCATCATGAGTTCCGGGGCGTCCAGGTCTTGATTAACAATCAATAAATTGGGAATGGGCCGGTCCACGTAGGCCTGGCTCAAAAATGCCTCCAGCACCTCGGGGCCGATGTCCTCTGAGGCCTGCACCACGGTCGGGAAAATGGGTTTGTCCCCCAAATGCCGCCCCCCCCTGACCATGGCCAAGTTCACACACACCGCGCCACCTTTCACAACCACTGCAACAATGTCTGCGTCATCGACGCCACCGGTGGTGTCCACACTCTGCTTTTGCAACACACGGCTCAATGCCGAAATCTGATTGCGGTAAACAGCCGCCTTTTCAAACTCCAGCAGGCTGCTGGCCTCCAGCATTTTTTCTTCCAACTCAGCCAATACGCTGCGGTGGTCACCGCGCAAGAAGCGCGAAGCAGCCGCCACATCATTGGCGTAATCCTCCGGGCTGATGTACCCCACACAGGGTGCACTGCATCGCTGAATCTGCGCCTGCAGACACGGGCGAGAGCGGTGTGCAAAGACCGTGTCCTCGCAGGTGCGCAACAAAAAAACGCGCTGCAAGACCTGAATGCTCTCTTTGACTGCCCATGCGTTTGGAAAAGGCCCGAAGAACTGGGAGCGTTTGTCCACCGCCCCCCGGTAATAGGCCACACGCGGGTATTCATGGCTGGTGATGCGAAGGTAGGGATAACTTTTGTCGTCGCGAAACAGAATGTTGTAACGCGGGTTCAAACTCTTGATGAGGTTGTTTTCCAGCAGCAAAGCCTCTGCTTCTGTGCGCGTTGGCGTTACATCCACCCGTACAATTCGCTCAACCATGTGCGCTGTGCGCGGGCTTGCATGGTTCTTCTGAAAATACGAGGAAACCCGCTTTTTCAGGTTCTTTGCTTTGCCGACATACATCACCACGCCCTGCGCATCAATCATGCGATATACACCTGGGCGTGTGGTCAGGTCCCTCAAAAAAGCTGAAATGTCAAAAGCCTCGAAAGAGTCGCCCATGCCGTGTGCGCCTCAACGATGCAAATAATCGGCGATCGCTTCCAACACCGATTCAAACATGGGTGTGGTCAAGCGCCCGGTCTGTGTGTTGTAGCGGCTCACGTGGTAACTGTCGAACAACCTTAGGGTGCCCAAATCATGTTGTGCGCCATGCGCGAATTTAAAAGCGCTTTGCTTGCGTGCGTTCGCCCTTAACACAGCTTGATGCGCCACCAATCCAAGCGCCAAAATCGCCTTGGGTGGATGCACCACCATTTCATGCGCAATGTAGCGGTTGCAGGTTTTTATTTCAGCAGGCGTCGGTTTGTTCTCTGGGGGCACACACTTCACCGCGTTGCTGACGCGGGCGTTGATGAGTACCAAACCATCCCCCACCGCAATTGACTTTGGCTTGTTGGCAAAACCAAATTTGTTCAAGCTGCTGTAGAGCAACTCGCCGCAATAATCACCGGTGAACGGTCTTCCGCTGCGATTGGCACCATGCAACCCTGGCGCCAATCCAACAATCAGCAAGTCGGCGGATTCGGGTCCAAAAGGTGGCACAGGTCCATTGAAGTGATCCGGAAACTTGACACGATTTTGCTGATGAAACGCATCCAAACGAGGACAGGCCTTGCAGTGCACATCAAAAAGATCTGATGACCAGGCTTGATCCATCTGCAAGGGGAACGAACCACCTGCCACGTTGGGAATTGTCGCCTTAACTTCTGGCTTGCTCATGGTTGGACAAGTTAAAAACAGCAATGCCGTAGTTTAACCTGCCCCCACCACCGGCCAAACAATCAACGCTCACTCTAGTCGCCGATTTTGAAGACCATGGTGTCGTTCGAAGAGCTTCTCTCAATGTTCTTGGCGTTGTGCCGTGCCCTCTCTGGCACCATGCTCCAGTAGTTGTTCAACAAACTGGTGTTGATGGGTGCATCCTCCACACCCTCAGTACGTAATTCGCGGTACGCACGAACCCGAAGCTCAAACTCCGCCTGCCGTGCGGCGGTGTCTCGCCCGGAGACATGGCAAAGCAAGTTCCTGAACTGTGAATTGAAATATGCCCGACCAATCGCCCCGCGTTCGGCAAGCGCTTGCCTACAATCTCGAATCTGCCCCTGGAAAAAATCAAGCAACTCGGCCACATCGATCCGATTGCCCGAATTGCAAGACCGTTGATTCAAATACATCAACAGCCCCAAACCAAGCGATGCATCATGCCTCAAACGCCGCGCTTTAAAGTCCATCAGATCTGCCACGGGCTGGCTCAACCACTTGCATGCCATGGCGTGGTTGTTACAAGCTTTGTAGACAGCTTTGAGCGCAAGCTCAAACACATGCATTTCCACCTGTTTCAGGGCATGCCCCATCACCTCTTCGTCATGCGGAACCCCCAAACCCGAGTTTACCCAAACCTCAAACGGTGCGCCTTCTGCGCCACTTTTACCGCTTTCAAGCATTTCCAGCAGTTTGGGATATAAGAAAAGATCTTGCGCCAATCCAGCCACCAGCGCCGAAATCGGGCTGTCATAAAGGTTGGGAGCCAATTCCACCTGTACCTCTAGACGTAAGGTTTTTCTATTCAGTTCATCGCATTTGGAATTGCGGCTTTGCTTCAAGAAAATTCTGCCAACCTCATGCGATCCGATTTCATTGGAACCACTGAACTCCAGCGTTGACCCATTTTGCTCCAATGCTTCATGAACCCGACACATCAACATGGCGACAGGCCTGCCATCGAGCAAAAGCTTGGATCGACTGAAACTACCGATGCGCTCCCGCATCGCTGCAATCAATTTGAGCACACCATGCGACCGCGAATAAGATTGAAGGGCTTCGGTGACCTGCTTTTGCACCAGACCACGATCCAAGAAGCTTTGCCGCGTGGCCAACAAACTCTGAATGCTGGGATGATTCAACAAATGCGCCAAAGCAAGCTCAATGCGCTCTTGCCGAAGCAAGTAAGCCATGGAGGCGTTGACGCCGTGCACACGGCGACCTGGAATAGGCTCGAACGGATGTGCTGGGGGGAAAGAGACGTTTGGAGGAGTGATTTTCATGATGGTCGGACTGCACCTTGGGGTTTCGAACCCCGTTGAGTGCAGTCAAGACCAAATGAGTTCCACTTTGGAACAACTTAATGCAGTGTTGCCAGGGGGATTACTGCAGCGCTTTTCGAGCATTCCAGAACAAACGCATCCACGGTGAATACTCGCCCTGACCTTCGGGCGCCCAGCTCATTTGCACGGTGCGGAACACGCGTTCAGGATGAGGCATCATGATGGTGAATCGGCCATCGGGGGTGGTGAAGCCCGCCAAAGCCTCCGCGCTGCCGTTGGGGTTAAACGGGTACTGCTGAGTGGGCTCGCCATTGGCTGTCACGTACTGCACCGCCACCAGGCCGTTGGCGCTGAGTTGCGCATGGTTGCCCTGGCGGGAGAAATCTGCTCGACCTTCACCGTGGGCAACCACCACCGGCACCACAGACCCTTCCATGCCTTCCAGCAAAATGGATGGGGTCTTGTTGACACGCACATTCACCAAACGCGCCTCATATTGCTCACTTTCGTTGCGCATCAGCTTGGGCCAATGTTGCGCGCCTGGAATCAGGTCGCTCAGGGTGGCCATCATTTGGCAGCCGTTGCACACGCCCAAACCAAACACATCGGTGCGTGCAAAAAACGCAGCAAACTGGTCCGCCAACACACTGTTGTAGCGGATTGTTTTGGCCCAACCTTCGCCAGCCCCCAACACATCGCCATAGCTAAAGCCACCACAGGCCGCCAAGCCCTGGAATTCAGTGAGTGTGCGTTTGCCTGTCAGGAGGTCACTCATGTGCACATCCACCGCCTCAAAACCCGCCTGGGTGAATGCCGCAGCCATTTCCAGCTGACCATTCACCCCCTGCTCCCGCAGCACGGCCACACGCGGCTTGTGGCCGCTGGCAATGTAGGGCGAGGCAATGTTGTTTTGCGCATCGAACCTTGGCTGCCACACCAAGGCATTGGGCAACTCGGCTTGCACAGCATGTTCACTTTGCGCACAAGCTGGGTTATCACGGCGCTTGGCAATGTGAAAGCTCACCTCATCCCACAGGCCTTGCAGCACACTGCGGGATTCGGAGTACACGCACTTGGCGTCGCGGTAAAGCTCAATCACGTCGCGGTCGTTGGGTTTGCCAATGATGTTGCTGTGTTTGCTCAGGCCCACGGCACGCAGCACGTCCATGGCCTCGCTCTTTCGAGCGGCTGGCACTTGAAGCACCACGCCCAATTCCTCGTTGAACAGGGCTTTCAGCGTGAGCTCATTGCGCTGCACTGCCACCTGCTCAGGGCGAATTTTAAAATCACCCCAATCTGCGGCATGGGGGTCGATGGTGATGATGTCGAGATTGATCGACAAACCACTGCGGCTTGCAAAGCTCATTTCAGCCAAGGCAGCCATCAAGCCACCGTCTGAACGGTCATGGTAGGCCTTCACCAGGCCTTTGCTGCGCAGCTCAACCATCGCCTTTGCAAACGCTTTGATGTCTTCGGCGCTTTCCACATCGGGCGTGTCTTCGCCCAACTGATTGGTAACCTGAGCCAGCACGCTGGCGCCCATGCGCATCTTTCCGCGTGCCAAATCCACCAGCACCAGCACGGAATCTTCTGTGGTATTCAGCACAGGCGAGAGGGTGCCGCGCACATCGTCCACCTTGGCAAACGCAGACACAATCAGGCTGACAGGCGACAACACCTCTTTTTGCTCTGCGCCGTCGCTCCAGCGCGTGCGCATGGAGAGAGAGTCTTTGCCCACCGGAATCCCCAAGCCCAGTTGGGGGCACAACTCCATCCCCACGGCTTTCACAGTGTCAAACAATGCGGCGTCTTGCCCAGGTGTGCCACAGGCAGCCATCCAATTGGCACTCAGTTTCACATCTTCCAGCTTGGCCACCGGCGCAGCCAACAGGTTGGTGAGTGCCTCGCCAATGGCCATGCGGCCCGATGCCGGGGCATTCAACACCGCCAAAGGCGTGCGTTCACCCATGGCCATCGCCTGGCCGGTGTACCCGGTGTAATCGTTGGTGGTCACCGCCACGTCAGCCACGGGCACTTGATAAGGGCCAACCATTTGGTCGCGCGCAGTGAAGCCACCCACAGTGCGATCACCAATGGTGATGAGGAAGCGCTTGCTGGCCACCGCTGGAAACTTCAACACCTGCGAGATCACCTCACCCAGTTCACTTTGAGTGAGGTCAATCGGCGCTTTGGCAGGCACCACATGGTGGTCTTTTCGCTCCATGCGGGGCGGCTTGCCCAGCAACACCTCCATGGGCATGTCCACGGGGTTGCTTGCACTCTCTGCATCCAGCACTTTCAACTGACGCTCTTCAGTGACCACACCCACCACACAGAATGGGCAACGCTCGCGCTCGCACAGTTCAGTAAAAAGCGCCAGCGATTCAGGCGCAATGCCCATCACATAGCGCTCTTGGGATTCGTTGCACCAAATCTCAGCAGGGCTCAATCCGCTTTCATCCAGATTCACCTTGCGCAAATCAAAGGTTGCACCACGGTTGGATGCGTCGGCCAGCTCGGGAAAAGCATTGGAAATACCGCCAGCGCCCACATCGTGAATGCTCAGGATCGGATTGTTTTCACCCATGGTCCAGCAACGGTCCAGCACCTCTTGTGCACGACGTTCCATTTCGGGGTTGCTGCGCTGCACCGAGTCAAAATCAAGCGCCTCGGTGTTG
>DASUDK010000040.1:0-5835 GCA_036275655.1 Limnobacter sp.
GGGGGCATGCAAAGCGAAAGTGTCGCTGTTGCATCCGGTCCGTCTTGTCGCCAAGCAAGGCTTGTCGACCGCGCCGTTCCGGCCCCTGGCTGTGGGTCAAGCCGGGCGGGCTGCCCTGAATCGGCCAGCCAGGCATCACAACCGCGGGTCTTGTGCCGCACCGAAGGCTGCGCAGGTGCTTGGCGAGGCAGGTGACCGCCCGGGGCCCAGAAGCCGCCGGGTGCCAATGCCCCTGCAGCGACCTTCAGGACAATCTGCCCGACCGTGCCGTGCATGAACGGTGACCCAACGGGGCAGAGGCCCAGCCCGACCTTTTTTTTCGAGGGTGGGCCTCAGTTCAGGCCAGGCTCAGGGAGGGAATCACAGATTGGCCGTCGCAAAGGGGCATGGCCCCGGTGCGCTTCTGGGCCCAGGTCTCTTCAGGCGGAGCCAAGGGATCAACAGGTTTTCAGCGAGAAACAAGCCTCTGCTCGGCCTGTGGCCAGTAGAGAGGCCAGGCTCAGGGAGGGAAATACAGATTGGCCGTCGCAAAGGGGCACGGCCCCGGTGCGCTTCTGGGCCCAGGTCTCTTCAGGCGGAGCCAGGGGAGAAACAGGTTTTCAGCGAGAAACAAGCCTCTGCTCGGCCTGTGGCCAAATAGGTAGCTCAGCCTGTGGCCAGCAGAGTGATTCGGCCCAGGGCTACAAAAACTCAGCGCAAGAAGTTGAACAAACTCAACTGCGACACGGACGAGAAGCTTTGCTGCGCCGCTTGAAGTTGCAACTGCCCTTGAGACAATTCGCTGATGGCTTTGGCGTAATCCAGGCCCACCGCCTCGCCGGCGACGCGCTCCAGTTCGAGCTGCGCGGCTTGGTTGATTTGCCCCAAGGTCTCGGCCTCGCGCAAGCGAACGCCCACCTTGGTGCGTGATATCTGCACCTGATCAAAGACATCGTCAAGCTGACCCATGCGGCTGTTGAAGGCCTTCAAAAAGGTGTCTGCTGGTGTTGCACCTTCTTGCGCGTTGGGGAAGCCGGGATTGCGCAAAAGTGCAATGGCGTCTCCCAAAATCTCAAAGGCGCTCTCGTTGGTGGCGGGGTCCACAAAGGCGTCGTTGCCTGTGATGTTGAGGTTGATGAACCGACCACTGGAGACCTGGATCTCGCGACCTTTCACCGCTTGTGCATCGGCTGCTGTGGCGGTTTCAAGAAACGCGCCGGTGACAGCCCCACCAGGCACTTGGAAGGGTTGCTGGTTCTGGAATGTGCCGGAGAACATGTAATCGCCATTGGCATCGGTTCGGTTGGCAATGCCTCGCAATTCTTCCAACAGGCCTTCCAGATCTTGGGCCAAAATCTCACGATCAGAGGGGCTCTGAGCGGCGTTGCCAGCCTGCAACATGCTCTGCTTGATGGTCACCATCACATCGGAGGCCGATTGCAATGCCACATCCATTTGCCCCAATTGGTTGTTCACATAAGTCAGGTTGGATTGATAGCTGTCAATTGTTTTAACACCCGCTTTGGCCCCCAAAGCAACCGACATCGCCAATGGATCATCGGAGGGCTTGAGCACGCGCTGGCCCGTGGCCAGTTGCCCCTGAATCTTCACGAGATCGGATTGCTGCTTGGACATCCGTTCTGTGTTGATTTTGAAATACTGATTGGTGCTGATTCTTCCGATTGCCATGGTGTTTTATCCGTGGATTTAGAACATGTTCAAGATTTGATCAAACAACTCTTTGGACAAGGAGATGACACGCCCCGAGGCTTGGTAGGCCTGCTGAAACTTGATCAAGTTGGCGGCTTCCTCGTCCATGTTCACGCCTTGCAAAGCGTCTCTGGATTCCGCCACCTGGTTTAACACCGACTCACGGGATTCCGCCGCAATGGTGAACTCGCGTGTTTTGTTGCCCACGCGGCTCACCAATTGGTTAAATCCATCGGAGATTGCCACACCCGCAGAGTTGTTGGACTGGAACATGGTGCGGGTGGTTTGCAAGGCCGCCACCTGAAGGATGGCCTGGTTGTTGCCAACGCTGGGGTTGGTTGCGGAGGATGCCGCCACCTCGGATGGACGATCAATCACCACGCGCATGTTCAGTGCTGCCTCGCGAACGGGCATCAACACAAATTGATCGCCTTCTTGGGGTGTTGCATTGTCAAGCTGGAAGCTGAGCAAAGGCGCTCCTGCGGCGTCACGGATCTCGTAGTAATCGCCACCGGGGTCCGTGACCAACGGCGCGGTGACAAACGGTGCACTGGTGCCAGCGATTCGGTAACGTGGCTCGCCCCCGATGATGGCGACTTCATATTCTGCAGCGCTGAGCTTGGACAAATCCAGACCACGCATGGTGATCTCGGTGGGGTTGACCTTGCTGTTGTTCACATTGGGCACAATGCGGGAAATGTCTGAAGCCAGATTGCCACTGCTGCCAAAGCTGAACAGGGCGTTGCCTGGGTTCAAATCCAAATCGACGCCTGAGGTTTGTACATCGTTCACGGCCTGACCAATCCGCGCCGCAAGCAAGCCGATGGTGTTTTGATATTCGGTGAGTTCGTTTTGCCTAAAACTTAAAAATCCAGACAAGGCACCATTGCCCAAAGTGCTGGGCTCAAATGCGATCAGGCGTGGCTGGCCATTGATCACGTTTGTGGTGCCCACCAACAAATTTTTGGTGTCTTGCGGATCCACCTCGGTGCTCACCGGGAACTGCCGATCTTTCACCACCAGGGGTTGGCCGTTGGCGAGGAACAGGTTGACAGAACCATCGCCCATGTCAACCCGTGTGGTTTGTATTTGCTTGGAAAGCTGCAAAATAAGGCGATCCCGTTGATCAAGCAGGTCGTTAGGCGGCCCCCCGTTGGAGTTGGTCTGGTTTTTTGCACTCACGATTTGATCATTCAATCGCGCTATTTGTGCAGAGGCATCGTTGAGTTGGGCAACGGTGTCCGTCACCTTCAAGTTGGTGGCTGCGCGCAACTCGTCCATCACGGTGTTCAAACCATTGAAGCGGGCAGCCAATGTGTCTGCAGCGGAGAGATAGTTTTGCCGGTTGGCCAGGTCTGCCGGATTGGTAGACAAGGTTTGCGCGGCTGAAAAAAAGATGCTCAGCGCGGTGGCCAACCCTGAACCGTCATCGGCGATCATGGCGTCCACGCGCGCGATTTGCTGTGCTTTGGCCTCAAAAAACGCCGCGTCGGATGTTGCTTTTTGCTCCTGCGCATTCAGGAAATCCGAGTACACGCGCTGCACCGAGGCAATGTCCACCCCTTGACCAATGTAGCCAATGTCGCTGCCTGTCGAAGGCCGCGATTCTTGAATGACCTGTTGACGATTAAAGCCAACGGTGTTGGCGTTGGCAATGTTGTGCGACGTGGTGGATAGCCCCGCCCTGGCGGCATTCAAGCCACTGAGCGCTATTCCATAGACCGAGTTCGACATGATGTTGGATCCTTTGCTGTCTTGAACGGTTTAACGGTCGGTTTTTTGGAAAGTTAAGGGCATGCCTTCAATCTCCTTGCGGGGCTGGCTGGGGGCAAGCACGCCTGCGCCCTCACCCGCTTGCGCCTTGAGCTGCCGGGCAATCTCGCTGGCCAGGCCCAAACCTTTGCCAGAGAGGTTTTGTACAAGTTCTTGGTCGTACATGGCCTGGAAGCTTTTGGTGGTGGAATCATTGAACAGCCCCCCTTCCGGTGTGGCATCCCGCATGCTCTTGAGCGTCCATTGCAAAAACACAGCCTCAAACTGCTGCGCCACCTTGTCCACGGCGGCATTGAACTCTTCGCTGCCACGCTCGGCTCTGGCACCACGCTTCAAGCCCTCCAGGCTGCGGGAGTCCAGTGACATCATCTGAGATTCCATGGGCATGTTTTTGGGCAGCATCTCCATCAGATCACCTCGAGTTCTGCCTTCAAGCTGCCCGCGGTTTGCATGGCCTGCAAAATGGAAATCAAATCGCTGGGTGTGGCGCCCAAGGCGTTCAAAGCCTTGACCACGTCCGACAACTGAGCGGCCCCTTTGATCTCGATGAGTTCACCACCCGACTCGGAAATCTGAATATCGGCCTGCTGGGTTACCACCGTCTCGCCTTGGCTAAACGGCGCAGGCTGGGAAATAACGGGTGTGGAGGTGATTTTGACTGTGAGGTTGCCATGCGCCACTGCACAGCTCTCCAGCATCACGGCTTGGTTCATCACCACCGAACCTGTGCGAGCATTCACAATCACTTTGGCAGTGCCCACCGATTTGTTGATGGACAGCTCCTGCACCTTGGAGAGGAAAGCCACCCGGTCGTTGGGATTGGAGGGTGCGCGCACTCGGATGATGCGACCGTCCAAGGCCTGTGCCACGTTCGGCCCCATCGTGTTGTTGATGGCTTCGGCCACGCGGATGGCGTTTGAAAAATCGGTGCTGTGCAACTCGAGTTGCAGGCTTTCGCCCAAGTTAAATGGTGTGGCCACTGGGCGTTCAATCAACGCGCCGTTGGGAATCCGCCCAGCCGACAGGTGATTGATGACAGTTTTGGAACCAGCGGCCGATGCACCCGCGCCGCCCACAATCAATTGGCCTTGGGCCAGGGCATAAATTTGACCATCTGCGCCCTTGAGTGGGGTCATGATCAACATGCCACCGCGCAGGCTTTTGGCGTTGCCAATCGATGACACCGTGACATCGATGGCCTGACCGGGTTGGGCAAAAGGTGGCAAATTGGCGGTGACCATCACGGAGGCCACATTCTTGAGCTGTAGGTTGGCCCCGGGAGGCAAATTGATGCCCGATTGCTGAAGCATGGACACAATGCTTTGGGTGGTGAACGGGGTTTGGGTGGTTTGGTCACCCGTGCCGTCCAGACCGATCACCAAACCGTATCCGTACACTGGGTTGGAACGCACACCCGCCACGGAGGCCAAGTCACGAATGCGGGTTTGCGCCTCGGCGGGGTTGGCCACCCACATCACAACGGCGGCGGTGAGCAGCAACACGCTGGCTTTGATCAGCCTTTGTTTGAGATCTTGAATTTGAATGTTCATGCCTGGCCCCTCAGAAAGGCAACACGGTGAGGAAGAAGCGGCTGAGCCAGCCCATGGTGGTGGCAGAATCCAACACGCCTTTGCCTCGGTATTCCAAGCGGGCGTCTGCCACTTTGGTGCTTGGCACCAAGTTGCCGGGCTGGATGGTGGTGGGATTGACCACGCCACTGAACTTGAGGTATTCCACATCGCGGTTGGTGCCGATTTGCTTTTCTCCCACCACTTGCAGGTTGCCGTTGGGCAGCACATTGGCCACGGTCACGGTGATGGTGCCAGTGAGATTGTTGGCGGCACGGCTCTCACCCTGGCCACTGAAATCCTTTTCGCTGCTGGCCTGGGCATTGAGGGCTCGCAAGTCACGATTGCCAAAAAACCCCTGGATCAGCGGCACATCGATGCTGGCCGAATCGCTGCGTGAGGCGGACATGGAGTTGGTCTGTGCCGCATTGATCTGCTCAAGAATTTGGATGGTGAGAATGTCACCCACAAACCGCGCCCGCTGATCTTCAAACAAGGGGCGATAGGTCACCGGGTTGTACAAGCTGCCTGTGGGCGCTGCATTGGCCATTGGCGGTGGCAATTGCGGGGTTTGCTGCACTGTGGTTTGCTCAGGCATGTCCACCCGGGGCACAAATGTTGAACATGCCCCTAAAGTTATTGAGACTGCTGCCGTTAAACCGATTAGAACGAGTCTGTTCATGCCTTTTACTCCATCAGAACACTTTGAGTGTGTCAGATGTCAAAAAAATCAAAGCTGAGATAAGCGCTGCAACATCTGGTCTGATGTGGAGATTGCCTTGGAGTTGATCTCATAGGCGCGCTG
>DASUDK010000041.1:0-10010 GCA_036275655.1 Limnobacter sp.
AGCCTGCGTTTGGTATCTTTTGCGCCAGTCCGTGCAAGCTGCCAAAACACGCGTTGAATCGGTGTGCATCACCAAGCCAGGGTTGTTTTGCGCAAGCTGTTGCAAAAATGCATTCATGGTTGGTCTTGTGGCCTCGTTTTGGGCATTTTGTAAGTGCGGGCGTACACGCTCACACTGGCAAACAAAGCCACAGAAATCAAGACCTCCAGTCCGGCCATGAGTTGAGAGGCCAGCGCGGGGTCAGAGCTGGCGCGGGTGGCACCTTCTGCAAAATAAAGCCACACCAGCAAGGAGGTGGCTTGGAATGTGCGCACCCGCTGTTTGAATATGCCAGGCACGACCAGCAGCAAAGGCAACACCTTGAGCACCAGCCAAGAGCCCCCCGGGCGAAGTGGGGCAAGCCACAACTCCCAAGCCACACAGAGGGCAATCAGGGCCAGCAAGCTGATGACCGTGCACCAATAGGCCTTGTTGCGCGTCTTGTTGATGTTCATGGTGTTGCTCCCATGCCTTGCTGTAGCGCCACTGCGGCCTTGGCCAGCCGCGCGCCTTGTGCACGCGCCAGCGCGATTTCGTGGGCGCTTAGGGGGCGATTGCCTTGAGGCCCAGCCCAGTGGCTTGCGCCGTAGGGCGTGCCGCCTGTGTCGGTGTCGTTCAATGCCTGCTCGGTGTAAGGGATACCCATCCAAAGCATGCCATGGTGGATGAATGGCAGCGCCATGCTGGTGAGAGTGGTTTCTTGCCCGCCGTGCAGGCTGCCTGTGCTGGTGAATACGCAAAATGGCTTGTTGACCAGATCGCCAGCCAGCCAAGCACCCACCGTGTTGTCGATGAAATATTTCATCGCCGCCGCCATGTTGCCAAATCGGGTGGGCGACCCCACCGCCAATGCGGCACATTCTTTCAAATCCCCAGGTTCTGCATAGGGTGGGCCTTCATCGGGCACGGTTGGGGCTGTTGCTTCGCAGTTGGTGGACACCGGCGGCACGGTGCGCAGTCGCGCGCTTGCGCCTTTCACCGAGTCAATGCCGTGGGCGATTTCGCGGGCCAGTTGGGCAGTTGCGCCGTGACGGCTGTAATACAAGACCAGTACTTCTATCATCGATCGGGGGTATCATGAAACGCGTGAACCACCATTGTACTGAAGCCCATGAGTTCAGCCGCACCTTCCGGCCCATCCGAGAACAGCAACACCAACAAATCGGTGTCCAACGAGCCAGTGTCCCTAACGCGTGGGCAACGCCTCATGCGCAGCGCCCGCGAGGCCTTGTCTGTTGAGGATGTTGAATTGAGCCCACTGGACCTGCGGTGGTGGATTGCATTTACTCGTTTGGTGGGCTTGCGTATCTCTGAGCAGCGCTTGCCCCAGGTGGCCTCCAGCCTCACATTCACCACGGTTCTCTCCCTCGTGCCGTTGGTGACGGTGGCCTTGGCGATTTTCACGGCTTTCCCGATGTTCGATCGCCTGCAGATGGACTTGCAGATTTATCTCATTCAGGGGTTTTTTCCAGAAACACTGTCCGAAACCATACTGACTTATGTCAATGATTTTTCAGCCAAGGCCAAAGGACTCACGGCCGTGGGGATTGTGTTTTTGGTGATCACGGCCCTGTCCACCATGCTCACCGTGGACAGGGTGTTCAACCAGATCTGGAACGTAAAAAGACCCCGCTCCACCATGAACAAGGTGGTGTTGTATTGGTCGGTCATCTCATTGGCGCCCGTGCTGATTGGCCTGAGCATTAGTTTGTCCACGGCCATCATCGGCCGATCTTTGGACGGCATCGATTCCAGCCGTGGGGGATTTTTACCGATTTTGAGCCTGGTGCCACTGCTATTCACCGTGCTTGCCTTTGCGTTTATCTATCGCATCATCCCCAACCGCGCGGTGCATTGGAAAGACGCCCTGGTGGGCGGTGTGGTTGCAGCGGTGTTGTTTGAAATTTCCAAGATTGCATTTGCCCAATACATCACGCATTTTCCGAGTTACACCAAGCTGTACGGCGCTTTGGCGGCTTTCCCCATTTTTTTGCTGTGGCTCTATTTGTCTTGGATCATCGTGCTGTTGGGGGCGAGCATTGTGGCGGCATTGCCCGTGGCGCGCACAGGCTATTGGGACAACACTTACCGACCTGGGCAAAAATGGCTACAAGGGTTGAGTGTGCTTTGCGAACTTGAAAAGTCGCGCCAGCAAGCCAAACCCGGCATGACCATGGAGGAGCTGCGGGTGTTTGCCAAGGTGCCACCCGATCAACTCGATGACATTTTGAATACCCTGATCAACCATGGGGTGATTGGTCTGTTGTCCAGTGTGCGTGGCAGCGACCGATTCGCGCTGATTTGTGATCCTTACAAAATAAGCGCAGAGGTTGTGGCCAAAGCCTTGTGGTTCGATCCCACATTGCCCACCCGCTGGGCAGGGCGTTTGCCAAACAGCAGCGAGAGACTCAAGCGGTTTCAGCTTGAGTTTATTGAAAAGCCGAGGTTGTCCGAGTGGTTGGAACCCGATCCAAGCTGATTTCCACTCAGCATGTACCCTTTACAGGGGACGAGTGCGTTGGACATTTGAACTTTTTATGAAAAAAGGCAGTCCATATCACCAAAAGACGGGCTTTAAATTGGCACCTTTCTACGCTTTCTGTAAACTTAGCGTGACGAGCCAAAAGCTCTGACACTTAATAATATCAACACAGTCTGGAGCTGTTATGAGTAATAAAGGGCAATTGTTACAAGACCCCTTCCTCAACTTGCTACGCAAAGAGCATGTCCCCGTTTCCATTTATTTGGTCAACGGCATCAAGCTTCAAGGGCAAATTGAGTCTTTCGATCAATACGTCGTGCTGTTGCGCAACACCGTGACACAAATGGTTTACAAGCATGCCATCTCCACGGTTGTGCCCGGTCGCTCCGTGACGTTTACCCCTGAGATCAAGGAATAATCGCCTGAAACACCTTCTTTTGGGCATTGTTGTGTTTGGGCTCCTTCACAGCGCGGGCCTAAAATGACCCGCTGTGCACTGGTTGCGCTGGACCTTGGGCAGACTGAGTTTCGCGAGAGTGTCGAGGAGCTTGCGCTGCTCGCCAGCTCGGCGGGTGCTCAAGTTCAAGGGGTTTTCACATCCAAGCGTCGTTCGCCAGACGCATCCACGTTCATAGGTTCGGGCAAGGTGCAAGAAATACTTGCACACTGCCAAGCCGAAGACATCGAGCTGGTGGTGTTCAATCACAGCTTAAGTCCTGCACAGCAGCGAAACCTCGAGAATGCGCTTGAGCGCCGTGTGATAGACCGCACGGGCTTGATTCTCGATATTTTTGCCATTCGTGCCCGCAGTTTTGAGGGCAAGTTGCAAGTTGAACTGGCCCAGCTTCAATACATGGCCAGCCGCTTGGTGCGTGGCAACGCGGCATTGTATGGTCAGCAGGGCGGTATTGGCATGCGGGGGCCTGGCGAAACACAACTTGAAACCGACCGCCGATTGATTGGTGTGAAGGTGAAGCAGTTGAAAGCCCGCTTGGACAAGCTCCAAACCCAGCGCCAAACGCAACGACGCCAGCGCGAACGCCGAGGTCAGTACACGGTGGCGATTGTGGGCTACACCAACGCAGGCAAAAGCACCTTATTCAATGCGCTTGCCAGCGACAAGGCCTACGCGGCCGATCAACTGTTTGCCACGCTCGACACAACCACCCGGAAAGTCTATTTGGCCCCCCGAGTCGACATGGCCCTGTCTGACACGGTGGGTTTCATACGCGATCTGTCTCACTCCCTGGTGGAGGCGTTCAAGGCGACTTTGGAGAGCACCGTGCATGCAGATTTGCTGCTGCATGTGGTGGATGCAAGTTCTCCGGTTCGGCACACGCAAATCACAGAGGTCAACAAGGTGCTTGGCGAGATCGAAGCAGGGGATATCCCTCAGATCATTGTCTGGAACAAAATAGACGCCTGTGAGCGGTCTCCCGAGGTCGAGCGGGACGAGAATGGTAAGATTTTGTCAGTTTCTGTGAGTGCACGTTATGGCTTGGGTGTTCCCCAGCTTCGAGAGTGCCTCATTGAACTGGCAAGCCAGTTTTATGCTCAAAGCAGAAGTTCAGGCCCACAACAAGACGCATTGCACTGGGTTTGAGGGTCACAACCATTTTTAAAGCAGTAGGAACAAGCATGTCGATGAATGATCCGGATTGGGGGCGAAATTCGTCTGGTGGTCAAAACAATGACGAACCACCCAAATCCCAAGACCAAGACAACCGCCGCCCCAATGGGGGTCGTCAGGACGGCCCGCCCGATTTGGACGAGCTTTGGCGTGATTTCAACAACCGCTTAAACCGCTTGTTTGGCAAACGTGGCGGTGGTCCGCGTGGTCCCCGTGGCCCAGTGGGCGGTGGCAATGGCGGTGCACCCAACATGGAAGGTGCCGGCAAAGGTCTCACCGCGATTGTGGGTATTGCGATTGCAATCTGGTTGGCCAGCGGGTTTTTCATTGTGCAAGAAGGTCGTGAGGCGGTGGTCCTGCAGTTCGGCAAATACTCTCACACCGCAGTGCCTGGCTTTCAATGGCGTTTGCCCTATCCAATTCAGTCTCATGAGATTGTCAATTCGTCCCAAGTGCGCATCATCGAAGTGGGTTACCGCAACGATGTGAAGAGCAAGGTGCTGCGCGAGGCGCTAATGCTGACCGAGGATGAGAACATCATCGACATCCAGTTTGCGGTGCAGTACCGCTTGAGCGATGCAGGGTCTTACCTGTTCAACACCGCCGACCCCGATGAAACTGTCAAGATGGCTGCCGAGACCGCCATTCGTGAGGTGGTGGGGCGCAATGCCATGGACTTTGTGCTTTATTCTGGCCGTGAGCAAATTGCGCTGAATACCCAGGAAGTGATCCAGCAAATTTTGGACAAGTACCAGACCGGTATATTGGTTTCCAGCGTGACTGTGCAAAACGTTCAGCCGCCAGAGCAGGTTCAAGCCTCTTTCGATGACGCTGTTAAAGCAGGCCAGGACCGGGAGCGCCTGAAAAATGACGGTCAGGCCTATGCCAACGATGTGATTCCGAGGGCGCGAGGCAATGCGGCTCGCCTGCTTGAAGAAGCCAATGGTTACCGCGAAACGGTGGTCGCCCAGGCCGAGGGTGATGCGTCGCGCTTCAAGGCGATTTTGACCGAATACGAAAAGGCACCCAAGGTGACCCGCGAGCGCATGTACGTGGACACCATGCAAGAAATCTACAGCAACGTCACCAAGGTGATTGTGGACACCAAGAACAACAGCCAGTTGTTGTATTTGCCGCTTGAGAAGTTGATTGAGAAAAGCGGGCCCACGGGGGCTGTGGCGGCAGAGGCTTCGACAGGCGGTGGAAACGGTGCGAAGCCCGATTCGAGCGCCGCAGCGGCCGCGAGCCGATCCAGCACTGACAACTTTGACAGCAGTCTTCGCGATGCAATGCGCAATCGCGACCGTGGAGCACGTTAATCATGCCTAAGATTTTTGTAGTCGTAGCGGCGGCGTTGATTGGTTTTTTTGTTGCCAACACCTGCCTGTATGTTGTGGATGAACGCCAGTACGCCATTGTGTTTGCCTTGGGTCAGGTCAAAGAAGTTCGGCAGGAGCCGGGTTTGTATGCCAAATTGCCCGCACCCTTCCAAAATGTGATTTTTTTGGACAAGCGCATTCAAACCATTGACACGCCTGAAGCCGAGCGCTTCATCACGTCTGAAAAGAAAAACCTCTTGGTCGACACTTACATCAAGTGGCGCATCACCGACCCACGCTTGTATTTCGTGCGCGTGAGCGGCGACTCCCGCTTGGCACAAAGCCGGATGATGCAGGTGGTCAAATCCGCGCTGAACGAGGAAATCACCAAGCGCACGGTGCCTCAAATGGTGTCTGGCGAGCGAACCGTGGTCATGGAAACCGTGGTGGACAAAGTCAAGGATGAGGCGCTAGAAATTGGCGTAGAAATCCTGGATGTTCGCTTAAAGCGTGTGGATTTGCTTCCTGAGGTGAGCGAATCCGTGTTTCGCCGCATGGAAGCCGAGCGCAAGCGCGTGGCCAATGATTTGCGGGCCACGGGTGCAGCAGAGGCTGAACAGATCCGTGCCGATGCAGACCGCCAGCGGCAAGTGATTTTGGCGGAAGCGTATCGGGAAGCACAAACTATCAAAGGGGAGGGTGATGCGAAGGCCGCTTCGATTTATAATGCTGCCTTTGGTCGCAATCCTGAGTTTTTTGCTTTCTACCGCAGCTTGGACGCTTACAAGAAATCCTTGAACTCCAAGTCGGATGTGATGGTGGTTGATCCGCAGTCTGATTTTTTCAAGTTTTTGCAAAAGTCCCAATAAATCAAAGGCTTTTGTGAGGCTGGTAAAAACATCCACACACCAGAAAGGTCTTACTCGGGAAGCCATTGTGATATGAGCGAGACCTTTTGGTTGGCCTTGGCCCTCGTGTTTGTCATCGAGGGCCTTATGCCTTTTCTCTTTCCGAAACAATGGAAAGAGACTTTCCTCAAGATAGCCGCGCTCAGCGAGGGCCAAATTCGATTTGTCGGCATGATTGCGATTGTGCTTGGCCTGTTGTTGTTTGTGGTTTTTTAACCAATTCGTTAAAACGTTGGAATAGTCATGTCTGCTTGGCTTTTGCCAGAGTCTGTCGCCGATGTATTGCCCTCAGAGGCACGTCGCATTGAAGAACTGCGCAGGTCCCTGCTGGACCGGTTTCGCGTATACGGTTATGAGTTGGTGATGCCACCCATGCTGGAGTACACGGAGTCCTTGCTGGGCAATGCGGACGAATCCTTGGATTTGCAAACCTTCAAGTTGTTGGACCAGGCCAGTGGACGCATGTTGGGCTTGCGGGCTGACACCACCCCCCAGGTTGCCCGCATTGATGCGCACATTTTGAACCGCAAGGGGGTGACACGCCTGTGCTACTGCGGCCCAGTGCTGCACACCCAGGCGCTTGGTTTGCACACCACGCGCGAACCGATGCAATGTGGGGCCGAGTTGTATGGCTGCGGTGGTGTGGAAGCGGACCTTGAGATTTTGAGTTTGGCGGTGGATACGCTTCAGGTGTCCGGTCTTCAGCGCTACCGTTTGGCTTTGTCACACGCGGGTCTGCTTGCAGCGGTGTTGCATGGTGGCGCATTGCAAGAGCCCCAAGTGCGCGCAATTCATCAAGCCTTGGCCCAAAAAGATCGGCCTCGGCTAGAGCAACTGCTTGCTCAAACTCAAGGCCTTGAGGCCAGTGACCGCTCTGCAGTGATGACCTTGTTGGGGCTGTACGGCACTCTCGGCGGCGCTTCTTGCACATTGGCCCGCGCGCGCGCGCAATTGCCAGCCAAGCCCAAGGTAAATGCCATCTTGGATGAGCTGCAAACCGTGGTGGATCGTCTTCAAGAGACCGCCTCCACAGTGCCCACGCTGATCCTGGATTTGGCTGACTTGGCCAGCTTCGACTACCACAGCGGTCTGATTTTTTCAGCGTATGTGGAATCGTGTCCAAACGCCATTCTGCGTGGGGGGCGCTACGATGACGTGGGCGCGGTGTATGGGCGCGCCCGGCCCGCCACCGGGTTTTCTGTGGATTTGCGCGAATTGGTAGCTTTGCAGTCAGCCCAACCTGCACCCAAGAGAGCCATTCGCGCACCTTGGGTCTACGACACAGCCTTGATGGCAGCCATTCGGGATTTGCGTGGTCAGGGCGAAGTGGTGTTGCAGAGCCTTCCCAACACCGACCCCGAGGAAGAAGAATTTGTATGTGATCGGCAGCTAGTACTGGCAAACGCCGTGTGGACAGTGGTGCCGATGGGCATGAATCAGGAGAAATCAAAATGAGTTTTCGCAATGTGGTTGTAATCGGCACGCAATGGGGTGACGAGGGCAAAGGCAAAGTGGTGGACTGGATGACGGATCACGCCCAGGGTGTTGTTCGCTTTCAGGGTGGCCACAATGCAGGCCACACCTTGGTGATCGGCGGCAAAAAAACGATTTTGCGCCTCATTCCATCCGGTATTTTGCGCCCCGATGTGCAGGTGTACATCGGCAACGGCGTGGTGCTGTCGCCAGAGGCATTGTTGTCTGAGATTGACGAGTTGCAAGCCGGTGGCATTGCGGTAGAAAACCGTTTGAAAATCAGCGAGGCTTGCCCGCTGATCCTGGACCATCACATTGCCCTGGACAAGGCCCGTGAGGCCAAGCGCGGCGAGAGCAAGATCGGCACCACAGGTCGTGGGATTGGCCCCGCCTACGAAGACAAAGTGGCCCGCCGTGCCCTGCGTGTGCAGGACTTGTTCAATCCTGAACGCTTTCGCGCAAAGCTCGAGGAAGTGCTGGATTACCACAACTTCGTGCTCACCCAATACCTGGGCGCCGCGCCAGTGGATGCGCAGGTGGTGTTCGACAAAGCCATGGCGCTGGCCCCTCGCATCAAAAATATGGTGGCTGATGTGCCTGCTTTGCTGCAGAAGGCCAACGACGAAGGCAAAAACCTATTGTTCGAGGGCGCACAAGGTGCGTTGTTGGACATTGATCACGGCACATTCCCGTTTGTAACCAGTTCCAACTGTGTGGCTGGTGCCGCGTCCCCAGGTGCCGGTGTGGGACCACAACGTTTGCAGTATGTGTTGGGCATTACCAAAGCGTATGCAACCCGTGTGGGCTCTGGGCCATTCCCCACAGAACTGTTTTGCGACACAGGCGCTCATTTGGCCAAAAAGGGCAATGAATTCGGCTCTGTGACCGGGCGCGCGCGCCGTTGTGGTTGGTTCGACGCTGCAGCTTTGCGCCGCACCATCCAGCTCAATGGTGTGAGTGGTTTGTGCATCACCAAGCTGGATGTGCTCGATGGATTGCAAACCATCAAGTTGTGTGTGGGTTACCAGTTGGCCGATGGCACCAAAACAGACATCCTGCCCTTTGGCAGTGACAAGGTGGAGGGCTGCGAGCCAATTTTTGAAGAGTTTCCTGGTTGGAATGGCACCACTTTTGGGGTGAAGACCTACGCGGATCTGCCTGCGGAAGCCAAAGCCTACTTGATGCGCATGCAAGAAGTGTGTGGTGTGCCTGTGGACATGATCTCCACTGGCCCTGATCGCGATGAGACCATTGTGTTGCGCCATCCATTCAAGGCGTAACGATTAGGGCGAAGCCAGGCGCATGGAAAAACTGCATGTGGATTACACGCAGTACCACAGCTTGATCGATCGGGTGATCGATCAGGTGCGCCAGTCTGGCTTTGCACCCGACTTGGTGTTGGGGATATCTCGCGGCGGGCTTTTTCTCGCCGACGGTCTTTCGCGTGCGCTCAAATGCCCAATGGCGGTGGTCGCGGCCAGCTCTTACATGGGGCCCTCTGGCACCGTGCAGGGGGGATTGCAAATTTCCGCAAGCATTGCCAGCGTGATGCCGGTGCAGGGCAGGGTGCTTTTGGTGGATGATCTCGCCGATTCTGGGCAAACCCTGCTCCAGCTCCAAGCCCACCTGGTTCATGCCCATCCCTCTATTTCTACTTTAAAAACGGCGGTGGTTTGGGTAAAGCCGGCCTCGGTGTTCAGGCCCGACTATGCGGCAGAGTACCTGGAAAAAGACCTCTGGATAGTCCAACCTTTTGAGGTGCGCGATTTCTGATTTGCTCTGTACTTGTTGCACAGGGAATGCGCCCAAATAAACACAGAGAACACACCAAAGTGCTGTACACTGCTTGCTGGTGGGCAACCACCATGCAGCGCGGCCAAGCCTGCCCGGCAAACCCATGGATCACCTGTGCAAATCACACAACTAGAAATGCAAAGCCATGCGAAAAGGGCGCAGAAAACCACAAATGAGCTGTATTGGAAATACTGCAGAAGAAAAATTTGCAGCGAAGTGCGGGGAAGAAATTTTGGTGCCCAGGAGAGGACTCGAACCTCCACAGTGTTGCCACCACTAGGACCTGAACCTAGCGCGTCTACCAATTCCGCCACCTGGGCATCAGGTGCGAGCCGTGAATTTTAATGAATTAAAAACTTTTGTCA
>DASUDK010000042.1:0-6512 GCA_036275655.1 Limnobacter sp.
GAAATACAAGCAGCTCGCCCGAGACCGTGATGGCTACTCATCAATGAGTTCGACAATGTGCATGGCGTGGTTTGAGCATCCTCACCATTGAACACCTCGAAGAGTTTTTTAATATCAGTTGACTTTAAATACCTTTCTTCATAAGGTGGCGCCACTTGTACATACCGGAGGATGTGCGGCACCTGCTCTGTCTGAGGCAGACGAGTGTCAATCCATTCAATTTCGTAACGCCGAGCGAACCCAAGATCGCCTTGTGACTGCAATACCTCTCGAATCTCCAGCACCTTGAAGCGACCCACTTCTATCGTGGAAGGTTGACCAGGGTCAAGCAGTGCTCCCGATGATTGCAGCTGACCAAAGATTTCTTTTGCCAAGCCAACATGCCGATCTTGCGGCAAGCCCACTGCCTTTCCACCCACTATTTCAAAATAGGCAAAATCGGGCTTCTTTTCAGATTGTTCCAACAAATAATTTAGGCTGGCCAGCCACTCACCTTTCAATGATTTCTGCCCTGCTATTCGCGCCTTCTTTGAGCTTCTGGGAATTTCAACAAAATGCGCGTCCAGCTTTACTGCGTGTCCTTCGAGACTCGTCTCCAACTGAAACGAACTGACTGGATGCTGGATGCGCTGACTGCCGCTCGGCATGGTGAGTTCTGAAGGATTGACATTGGAAATTGTCCGAGGTGCAGGTCTGGAACTTGACGAAGGTGCAGCGTGCTGAGACCTCGTCGAAATGAGGCTTGGCATGAAAGCCTGGTCACCACGCTGGAGGGACTGCCCCAGGGACGATGGGTGGCGTTTTGCTGGAGGTTGCGCCTCAAACTCGGCACGCACAAGCGACTGCGTCACAACGTGACTGTTGGGCAAATAAACTGAATAATGTTCTTCGTTGAGGATGATAATTGGGCACTGCTTGTACGCATGCAGAAGCTCATCAATCCGATCAAGCGGAACCTCTCCTTCATACTCGTTCAACTCCGCCGCGAGCTGGGCACTCCGTAGCTGATGCTCACGCGGCGCGTTATACATGACGGCGGTACCGCTCGCTACGCTATGTTGAACCACAAGACACGGCACATTCAAAACCCGATGAGCAGCCACCAACACCTCTGCCTCTGCCATAGAAAGCGGCGTGTAGAGCAGACGACGCACCACATTTTCAAGCCGCGGATTTTCTTCACACCGGGCGCCCAATGCAATACTCAGCAAGAACATTTTCGCAAAGCTTTCGCAAGAGCGATTGTTTGACACCTGTTGCCCATGGCGTTGCATCAGATCCTCGACCGAAACACCAGCCAAAATGCCCGCAGGATATGCAAATCCGAAGGGCCGCAGACCATGCAGAAAGCCCACGGGATTCGAATGGAGCTCATGATGAAAGGCCTTAAGGACATCCATGCATTCCAGCTGACGTCGATGATTCTCAAACACACCAACACCCTGTAATCGCGCCGCAAGCGCTTCACTGGAGTCGAAACTGCAGAGCAGACTCAGCATGGCTGCTCGCATCCAGCACTGGTTATCTCGGCAAAAACCACTCTCGTTGTGTGCCGGTATGTTCAGCGGGAGTCTGACGTAGGAAATATCTTGAAGCCGATGCGTTGCCGCCAAAGTGCTGTTAAGCGCAGCCCAGTAATCTGCTCTCACTTGACCTGCTGGGCACAATACCGCGTTGTGCTCCGCAATCCCTTGGCTGGAGTTATACCGCGCACCGATATTGCCAAGCACTGCGTTGCGCGGGTCTTGAATGCCAGATCGCTCGCACTCGGCAATCTTCCAGATCAAAGCCTTCGCTTTCCTATCCTCAGTGATTGCTTGTTGCAACGCAACATTGGCCGCCATGGCACTCAATTCATTGCGTTCATGTTCGACTAACTTTTCCGCCTCAGCCTCGTTTTCCAAAATGGCCGCAGGGATGTGATGACTGAATGCAGGCATCGCTGCCCGATAGAGAAACAGAGGGCAATGCTGTTTAAAATTAGGTCTCTCGCCCTGCAGGGCGCCCTGAAGATGCGCATACACCCGATCAAACAGAGCACTCAGCGCTTGCCACAAGGACCCTCGTTCTAAATTGCCTTGCCGATCAGACCATTGAAAATTAGGGATTGCCTCATCGCCTGACTGAAATGCAAGACGCTCAAACCCAGGGCACAAGGTCGGCAAATAAACATCGTCATGCTGAGCCTCGGGATTTTCCCGCAACACCTCTCTCCTTCTGCAATCCATGGCGTCGGTTTGAGCGTCGCTGGCAACCGCGAGGCGCTGCCCCACAGGGCCGTCTTCATATTTGGCCAACAACGCCGCTTGGCCTGCTGCGTAAAAGGCAGCATGATTGGAGTCTTCCAACAAGCACTGCTGACGCTGCTGCGTGGGCAAGCAACACCCACCCGACGGCGATCGCAAATCGCCGGGGGGCAAAAACTCAAAATCCAGCCCGAGCCTTTCGCTGAGCTGGCGCACAGCTGGCTCAGTCAAATCAATCTGCTTATTGCTGTTGATTTGCCAAAAGCGCCTTCCTGATTCGCCGTTTATAAGCTCTAACAATTGTCGAAGTACCAGCCAAATCGCCTCTTTATATTCAATGGGTGTTGACGCGGTGTCTTGACTGGCTCGATAAGCAAAAATGGGGCGCTCGTGGGCGCGCAGCTCATTGCCAATCTCGAAAAGCGCACCATTGAAAGTAAACCGGTCAGCACACTCACCACTCATGGCCAAATCGATTCTTCCAACCAAGGAAGCCAATTTGGGATGGTTTTGCCACAAATCTTCATACACCGCAGGCAAAGTTTCACAGGCAACTTTGGAAGACAACGCAGCCTCAAGCTTGCGATTGAGCTCGTCGATTTTTTGATTGACCTCTGCGCTCGGATTTCCTTCAGAATCCTGAGCATTGTTCGCCCCCACGGTGTGAATATGAGGCGAATGGAGACTACCGGGAATCGAGCTGTACAAATTGACCACCTGATATAAAGCAGATAGGACAATGTAGTGGTGATGCAAATGCACGACGTTCCGCTTTGAGACCCGGTTATTCCGGTGTGCACAAGCAAGCTCCACGGCACCAGAATGCGAGAAACTAGGCGGTCAGGATTCAGACATCCGGTTGGAAGCCTAGGCAGGACAGCGAGTCGAAGCGTAGAAGGGGAAATTTAGCCCTTGGGCGAGCGCCACAAAAAACGATAGACGAACCCCGGGAAAGCCAAAACAAGAAAAAGGCAGGCTGTGAGGGCATAAAACTCCCATCGCTGAGGGGTGATCTGCCCCACGGTGCCCTCGATGGCAAAGCCCATGAGCCCCACGATGAAGTAACCCGCGATGACTTCGAGCACCCGTGCCCAGCCCCCCTTGTGACTGACTTTTAAAACACCGAAAATTCGATTGCTAACAAAAGGCAGGTTTGCAAACAGCAAGGCCAAGCCAAACAACAACCAGTGCCCCAATGTTTGAGTCAAAACCCACCCTCCTTTTTAGAATGCGATGCGGGATTTAACCAGCAATCGACTGGGATACCAACTGCATGCAGTAGGCCATCAGCGGCGCGGGAAGCAATCCCAAACCAATCACGGCAATGCCGTTCAAGCCCAACACTGCACGCGCATCATTGCCCATCTCAATGTTGGACTCATCACTGGGTGCTTCAAAATACATGCTTTTCACCACACGAATGTAATAGAAAGCACCGATCAGGCTAAACACCACAGCGTACACGGTCAACCACACTTGTCCTGTCGCCAACAGGGCCTTCAGGACCGCCAACTTGGCCGCAAACCCCACCATCGGCGGAATACCAGCCAAGGAGAACATCAACAACAACATGATGAGCGCCAACCAAGGCGAACGCTTATTCAAACCCTGCAAATCTGAGATGTTTTCAACTTCGAATCCCTTGCGGGACATCACCATGATCACCCCAAAAGTGCCCAAGGTGGTGAGCACATACGTGATGGAATAGAACATGGCCGATGAATAAGCTTGAGCTGCATTCCCAGTGCTTTGACCAACCACGCCCGACAAAAAGCCCAACAACATGAATCCCATTTGAGCAATCGTGGAATAGGCCAGCATGCGTTTGAAGCTGGTTTGCGCAATCGCGGTGAGGTTACCAATCGCCAAGGAGGCGACGGCGAGCACAGTCAACATCTGTTGCCAATCCAGGGCCATCACAAACAGACCATCCACCAACAAGCGCATGCAGATGGCAAATGCAGCAAGCTTGGGCGCACCGCTGATCAGCAAAGTGGCCACCGAGGGCGAGCCCTGATACACATCGGGCACCCACATGTGGAACGGCACCACACCCAGCTTAAACGCCAAGCCAGCCACCAAGAACACCAGACCAAAGACAAAAATCATGGATTTGGGACCGGTGCTTGCCGCTGTCGCAGCAAACGCGATGTCCGAATGATTCAGTGTGCCGGTGGCACCATAAATCATCGACATGCCATACAGCAAGAAGCCGGACGCCAGTGCGCCCAACACGAAATACTTCATGGCGGCTTCTGTGGCTCTCACATTGTCACGTTGCATGGCAACAGCCGCGTACAAGCTCAGCGAAAGCAACTCCACCCCAAGATAAACCAACAACAGGTTGTTGGCCGAAATCATGATCATCTGGCCCAACAAGGCAAACAACACCAAAGCGTGCAGCTCACCCTTGAACATGTCACGGTCCCGGGCGTAGTTGGCCCCGACCACCAAGGTGAAAGCGATCGCCCAGGCAGAGAAGCCTTTCAGGGCCAAAGCCATGCCATCGGCGATGTACATGTTGTTGAATGCTGTCGAATTTTGCGCGGAGGGCACGAGTGCCAAACAATAGGCACCCAGCGCAATACAAAACAGCACCACGATGTTGTGCAGCAAAGGCAGCACCCTGCCTTTGGTCACGCTGTCTGCAATCAGAAACGCGCAGGCAAACAATGCCAATGCAATTTCAGGAATAGCGAGTGAGAGATTCATCTGATCCACGAACATTCCTCAATTAAAGCTTGGACTGAGCAGCGTGCTGCAACAAGGCGTCCACAGACACCTGCAACACATCAGTAAACAGTTTGGGGTACAGGCCCATGGCCATGACCAGCACCGCCAGTGCACCCAACATCAAAAACTCACGTGTATTCACATCTTCCAAGGCAGCCACGTCGGGGTTGGCCACCTTGCCAAACACCACGCGCTTGTACATCCACAAGGAATATGCGGCACCAAAAATCAATGTTGTTGCAGCCAACAAACCAATCCAGAAGTTGTACTTGACCGCACCAAGAATCACCATGAATTCACCCACAAAACCACTGGTGGCAGGCAGACCTGCATTGGCCATGGCAAACAACAAAAAGAAGGCTGCAAATTTTGGCATGGTGTTGACGACACCGCCGTAAGCAGAAATTTCACGGCTGTGCACTCGGTCATAAAGCACGCCAATACAAAGGAACATGGCGCCTGACACAAAACCGTGGGAGATCATCTGGATGATCGCCCCCTGCACAGCGAGGTCCTGGAACATGAAAAAACCCAAGGTGACAAATCCCATGTGCGCGATTGATGAATAAGCCACCAGCTTTTTCATGTCTTTCTGGACCAAGGCCACCACGCCGATGTAAACAACGGCAATCAGGGACAGGGTGATCATGAAGCCCGCAAGCTCGTGGCTGGCGTCTGGTGTGATCGGCAGGGAAAAACGCAAGAAACCATACGCCCCGAGTTTCAACATGATGGCAGCCAGAACCACAGAGCCACCGGTTGGGGCTTCCACGTGCGCATCGGGCAACCACGTGTGAACAGGCCACATGGGCACCTTGACCGCAAAAGCCATCAAAAACGCCAAGAAAATGAGAATTTGCTCCGTCATCCCCAAAGGAAGCTTGTGCCACGCCGCAATCTCGAAAGTGCCCGACTGGAACTGCAGGTAAATGATGGCCACCAGGGTGAGCAAAGAACCCAGCAAGGTGTAGAGGAAAAACTTAAAGGCGGCGTAAATGCGGTTGGGCCCGCCCCACACACCCACGATGATGTACATCGGGATAAGCGTGGCTTCAAAGAACACGTAGAACAACAAACCATCGGTGGCTGCAAACACACCCACCATCAGTCCAGAGAGAATCAGGAAGGCGGCCATGTATTGAGCGACCTTTTCAGTGATCACTTCCCAGGCTGCAACCACAACAAAGACTGTGATCAGAGCGGTCAGGATGACAAACCAAACCGACAAGCCATCCACACCCAAACCATAGGAAGCGCCAAAGGCCTCAATCCACGGCAGGTTTTCAACAAACTGCAGGTTGGCCGTCGAGGTATCAAACCCGAAGTACAAGGGCAAAGTAACCACAAAGCTGACAAGCGCGCCAATCAAAGAAAAGGCTCGCACTGTACCAACGTTCTTGTCGTTGCCCAGCGCCATGATGAGCACACCAAACAGGATGGGCAACCAGATCGCCAGGCTTAGGTAAGGAATATTGTTATGCATGGATAAGTTCCGATCTCAAGAGCTTGCGCCCCGCCTTGTTTATTTCAAAC
>DASUDK010000043.1:0-25607 GCA_036275655.1 Limnobacter sp.
ACTGGCTGTGCCCCTGTTTAAAAAACTGGGGTTGGGCGCAATCTTGGGCTACCTCGCCGCGGGTGTGGTGATTGGCCCCCAGGTGTTGGGCCTCATCGACGACCCGGAAAAAGTTCTGCACTTTTCTGAAATTGGTGTGATATTGCTTTTGTTTGTGATTGGGCTGGAGCTGGAGCCCGCCAAACTGTGGGCCATGCGCACCCAGGTGTTGCTGCTTGGAACCGGCCAAATGCTGCTCACAGCCGTGGTGGTGTATGGCGTGTTGGCATTTTTATTTGAGATGAATAGCAGTGCAGCGCTGGTCATTTCGCTCGCGCTGGCCCTCTCCTCCACCGCTTTTGCCATTCAGCTCATGGCCGACCAGGGCATTTTGGGCAATGAGGATGGTCGCCGCGGATTTTCCATGCTGCTCTTCCAAGACCTGGCGGTGGTGCCCATTTTGTTTGTGGTGCAGGCCCTGGCACCCGTGGAACCTGACACAGACCCAGGTGCCTGGTGGGTGGCTCCAGCAGCCATTCTTGGTCTGGTGGTGTTTGCACGTTATCTCATCAGCCCAGCGCTTAACTTCATGTCACGGTACGGCGGGCGCGAGATCATGACCGTGGTCGCCTTGCTGATTGTGCTCGGGTCTGCTGTGCTCATGGACGCCGCCAACTTGTCCATGGGCCTGGGTGCATTCATGGCGGGCATGATGCTCGCAAACTCCTCATTCCGACATCAACTCGAGGCGGATGTTGAACCCTTCAAAGGCTTGAGCCTGGGTTTGTTTTTCATCTCCATCGGCATGACCCTGGATTTTGGCCTGATGGTGGAATCCCCCCTCACCGTGGTGTTCGGCACGCTGGGGCTGATGGCGCTCAAAACTTTTGTGATCATGGGCTTGGTGATGCTCGCAGGCGTGCCCATGCCACGCGGTATTTTGTTGGGTTTGATGCTTTGCCAGGGTGGTGAATTTGGTTTTGTGATCATGGCACAGGCCATGGACGTGCGCCTCTTGCCAGAGCAAACTGCTGGCATGGTCAATCTGATGGTGGGTCTGTCGATGGCGCTCACAGCACCTGTCGTGCTGTGGTATGACAAATTCACGGACAAACAAATTGCCAAGGCACCCGAAAAAACCGAGAATTTTGACTCACAAGCACCAGAAGCGTTGATCCTCGGATTCGGTCGCTTTGGACAGGTGACCGGGCGAATTTTGGCTGCCAACCAGATCCACTTCACAGCGCTGGACAAAAATGCAGACCACATTGAATTTGTGAAAAAATTTGGCAATCGCGTGTATTACGGCGACGCAGCACGGCGGGAGGTGCTGGAAGCCGCTGGCATCGCCAAAGTGCGCACCGTCGTGGTCGCGATTGATGAACCACAGGCCGCACAGGGCATTGTTGAGTTTATTGCACACCACCACCCAAAAATCACCATCATTGCCCGCGCCCACAACCGTGTGGATTACCTGGCACTCAAAGCCGCAGGGGCCCACTCCGTGATTCGAGAACTGTTTGCTGGTGCGCTGGAGGCAGCAACCGAGACCCTTCACGCCTTGGGCTACAGCGATGGTGCGGCCATGCGCAAAGCGGAAGTATTCAAGCAACATGATCAAAACCTGTTGGACAAGCAAGCCAAAGTGCGGGACGACAATGACAAGTTGATTGAAATTGGCCTGAAGGGCCGAGAAGAACTGGAAGCCATATTCCAACAAGACAAGCTGGCCAGCGCAAAGGATTGACATGGAGTTACTGGATTTTTTACACAGCCTATCGCCACAGGCCGACCGCCTGTTCAGCTTCTTAGAAACTCGCCTCGGCAAATTGATCCTCTCGGTGAGTCTTTTTGTGTTGGCCACCGCCATCAACCGCTTCATGCACTGGCGCATGTTGAGCAACGGTCCCGCGGCGTCCAACGGCGAAAATCGCCGAGCCATTTGGGTACGCCGCAAAAACATGGTTTGGGTGAGTGCCATCTTGTTGGTGCTGGCCCTGTGGTCTGGTCAAATCACGGGCTTCCTTATTTCGCTCGCGGCCATTGGCGGTGCGCTGCTCATCGTGAGCAAGGAGTTCATTCTTTGCTTGTGGGGCGCCTTGGTTATTTCGCTCAACAAAAGCCTGCGCATTGGCTCTACCATCGAAATTGGTCGATTCACCGGGCAGTTGGTGAACACAGGGTTTGTTAGCTTTGAACTGGCAGAAATTGGCCCATCAAAGAAGCAAACTGGCCGCCTACTGCAACTGCCCAACAGCATGATCTTCACTGAGCCACTGAAGAACCTATCCATATACGGCGCGTATGGCATCCACCTGATTGATTTTCACTTCACACCTTTGGCCAAAATCCAACTGGCAGAAACCTTGGTGCTCAAATTGGCCAACGAAGCAGGCAAACATTGGATGGAAGAAGCAGAGCGGCACTTCTCGATGGTGGAAAAAAACAATTTTGTGGACTTGCCCAAAGCACGCCCAGAGGTGTTTTGGACCAGTGTGGACGAAAAATGCCTGCGCATGACCCTGAGGCTGGCTTGCCCATTGAACAAGCGTGGTCAGATTGAAAAATCCATCGTCAAGCGTTTTTGGCTGGAATACGGGGCTCAAAGCGTGTCAATCAATGACGCAGACTAAGTTATTCAACCCCCACCACAAGTTCGGCGATGCCCTGCACTTTTTCAGCACGCTGTGAGTCATCCATCAACTCAATCGCGGACCTGGCGTTAAAAAACCGGCTGGGATCGATCGCAGGCGAAACCACATACCCCTGCGCATAATCAATCCCCAGCTCTTTGATTTCTCGCAAAGTATGCAAATCTTCCACCCACTCCGCCACGCATTTGCAACCCAAATCGTGCGCCAGGCTCGTGATGGCAATGGTCACGGCATGGCTTTCTGTGTTTTGGCACAAGCCACGAATAATCGAGCCATCGATTTTAATCACGTCCACGCGCAAATCGATGGCATACCTAAAATTGCTGTAACCCGCGCCAAAGTCATCCAATGCAATCCGCACGCCCATCAAGCGCGCCTGTTCGATGAAACGCTGCACAGCTTGAAGATTGATGACAGACCCCACCTCCGTGATCTCTAGACACAGTTTGGAGGCCTGCGGTCCGTAAAGCCGAATCAAGGCCAAGGTGTCTTGAAGGAAAGAGTCATTGTTCAGAGAACCTGGCGACACATTGATGCTCAAAGCGTTCAAATGCCTCAGCTTGTCGGCGTGGCGGGCCAAAAACTCCAAGCTTTGGGACAACACCCAATTGTCCAGAAAAGCGGTGTGCCCACCGGTGACACACGCATCAATCAATGAGCCTGCACTTTTAAGTTCGCCATCGGCCCCTCGTATGCGCAGCAACGCTTCTGCATACAAAGGCCCCCCATACTGGCTCAATGGCAAAATGGGCTGCCACACCAAGGTCAGGCCTGTGGGTAGCTGGTGGTCACCCAAACGTCGAACAATTCTTGATTGCTCCAACAGCCTTCTCGTGTCCTGAACCTCAAACACCACCGGTCGCCCTGTGGCGTGGCCTTTGGTTTTGACTTTGGTCTCTCGCATAGACACCTCCAAGGTGTCCATCACATCCAGCACGTTGTCCACACCGCCCAAATAAACACGACAGGCCAGCAACTCCACTTGCACACTCCGATTGGCCACTTGCAAAGCATCGGACTGCACCTTGGTCAAAAACTCATCAAATGCAAGCTCTGCTTCAAGCAACTGATGCGGGTTCACCACCACCACAAAATGGTCCACATGCAGGCGGGCAACCTCCCCGAAGCGCGACAGGCTCCGAAAAAGTGCAACATGCAGCGACTTCAACAAACCATCGGCGACCGAAAGTCCATGCGCGCTGATCACCTTGCCAAACTGGCGAACATCCAAACAAAACAGCGCAAACTGAAATGACTTTCGGCTCAGCTGCCGATGAATGTGGTCCTGAAGGCCACGCCGATTCAAAGCCCCGGTCAATTCATCGTGGGTGGCCTGGTACTGCAATGCGAGCTCACGGTCTTTGCGCTGCGTGAAGTCACTGACCATGCCAACCAACTCCGCGCCATCGCGGGTGAGCACCAGCTCATACCAGCGTGTTTGCCCTTCCCCAAGCACCACGGGTATTTCTTCACGGCTCACCGCATGCTCTTGCGACAGCAGCGCGTGGCTACGCTGCAAGGCCTGAATCGACAGAAAGTCGAACATCGGCAAACCTTGGGAGTCCAAAAACCGTTGCTCAAATTCATGGTTGAATTGAAGCAATGCACCAGCTTGGCTGGAGGTGAACATGGCCGAGGGCGCGATGTTAAACACACTCTCCAAACGTTCATGGGCTTGGCGAATCTGATCGGCAGCAGCCAATTTTTGGAGCTGTGCCTTGCGCAGAAACTCCGCCAAGGCCACAGCGGTCATCATGCTGGACAGCACCGTGGTGGAAGCGCTGTTGAAGTATTGATGAATGGTCGTGATGTCGAACCACGCGGCGAGCACCTCGGCCGCAGCGCCCATGAGCATGCACCCCATGGCGGCCATGTAATACACTGCAATCAGGTCTTTCTTTTCCAAAAAATGTTGAACCACCACCCAGGCCACCACACCGATGGCCAGCAGGCTCATTGGCCAAAACAACTCCAGAAAATTTTTGTAAGGAGAAAAGAGTGCCAACACAAACAACAAAAAACAGGACGCCTGTAAACCCCGAAGCACACCACGCCAGGCTGGGCGTCGGATGTTCTCAAACAGTTGGGTCACAATGAGCACAGTGGCGGTGTAGTACATGGCCAAGGCGATCATGCGGGCATGCACCAAGGCCTCCGCCGACAGCTGGAAACCCAACAAAAAGTGGTCCCACCCTTCTTGCATGGCCACCACGCGAAGACTGGCAAACAGCCAAAACCCGTAACACAAAAACAGCAGGTTGCCAGTCATCAACGAGGCAACCGCCACCAGGCCGATCATCAAATACAGAACACCTTCGAGGTAGGCTTGCCTGCGCTCCAAAATCAAGTTGCGGGACTCATAGGACTCCCTGCTCTGCAAATCAATTTGCAATGTGGCTGGCCCAACAAACCTGAAATTACAAAGCACGGATGTGGTGTCTGCAAAATCGCGCATGTCAACCATCAAACGACGGCCATGATCGGTGTGCAACACCAAGGCCTCGAGTGCGCCCGAAGACGCCTGCCGCCAACAACCGGACTCCACCCAGTGCCTGGAGCGAAATGACAAAAAACCTTCGTCAGCCAGGTTTCGGTGCTGCAAATTGGCATAAACCCAAAAGGGTTGCTCATTGAGTTGGGTGCGTAAAATGGGCGAGGCATTGGAGGCTTTCAATGCTTCAATGAGGTCAAACAAGGAGCCCTCCTCCCCATCACTGACTCGGCTGGAAAATTGCACGGTCACCGCGCTGTTGCTGGACTCCGGGGGAGTCGACAAACTAAAGAATGAGGCGGCAAGAAACACCACCAACAACATCATGGACAAGGCGACCACCCCATGTCTGGTGTCCAAGCGGAGTGCCTGATGAAAGCCTTGGCGCAAGGTTCGAACCGCAGAAAACATCACAACTTAGCCTTGCACATGCAGGGTGCGCTCGGATTCAAGCAGTTGGGTCCTGGCCTGGACATTGTCCAGCAGGTCTGGATGTTGAACCTCAAAAAAGTTGGCATGAAGTGGATTGTTGTTCAGCAGCCACCGCGCTTCGATGCCCAACACGTCAAACCACAAGATCCGATGAGGGATGTTGCCGATGTGTTGCATGGGCACAAACTGCTCTCCTGGCAACACGTCTTCAAGATCAAACCGCCGGTACTGCCTGTCCACAGGATGGCGCACACACAGAAAGCATCGTTCAACATGCTGGCTACGGCTGTACCAATACGCCGCCTTGATGAGCATCAATCGCAGGGCCAAACCATTGGGACCAGAAGGGATGGCGAGCCTTGAAATTTCTGCCACTCGGCCCGCTCTAAGGGCCTTGGGCAGCACAAAAGAATCCTCCAATCGAAGCCTGCCCTGCTGGGTCACTTGGATACGCACAGTGCCAATGCAACTGTTGTCAAGCTTTGATTTTGCGATCAGCACAGCGCAATCGTTGCCAAGGTCGTCCGCGTCTGGGGTGAGCAGACTTTGACCAAAGGCTGGCAAGTGTTTGCCATATGCAAGTTGCCGTGCGTGCACCACAGCCTGAAAGTCGGCCTGATTATTCGCGTGTTCAATTCGAAAAGGCAACAACTGGAACTGATTTGTACCGCGCATGGAGGTCTCCCTTGGTTAGGCTCACCTTAAATATTCCATATCCAATTTGCGTCCCCCCGATCGGGTTAAAACTCCGTTCTGGTAGTCATCACCCGTTGGACCGATAAATAAGCAAAATCCAGAATACCGGCTCAAAAACACCGCACTGTGAGAGAATCGAGACTCAAAAAATTACAAACGGAGACATTTTTGTGGCTAAAAAGAAATTTGATTTCGTGGTGTTTGGTGCGACCAGTTTTGTGGGGCAAATCCTTGTTCGCTACCTGTGGCTCACACATGGCCATGCCAATCAACTGACCTGGGCGATTGCCGGTCGCGATGCCCAAAAACTGGAAGGCCTGAAGCAATCGTTGGGGGAACAAGCATCTGGATTGCCTGTGATTCACGCCAATGCCGGAGATTTGGAGTCGCTTGCTGCACTGTGTGATCAAACACGCGTCATTGTCTCTACGGTGGGCCCGTACGCCCTGTACGGCTCAGAGCTGGTCAGGCTCTGCGCTGAGAGGGGCGTTGACTATTGCGACCTCACTGGCGAAGTACAGTGGATTGATCGCATGATCAAGGCCCACGAGAAAACCGCCCAGGCCAGTGGCGCTCGCATTGTGCACTGCTGCGGATTTGACTCCATCCCATCAGACCTTGGTGTTTATTTTTTGCAAGAAGCCGCCAAAACACAATTCGGCGAACACTGCGAAACCGTGGCGATGCGCGTTCGCAAATTGAAGGGGGAGTTCTCGGGTGGCACCGTGGCGAGCATGATCAACGTCACGCGGGAAGTAACCGCCAACCCAGGTTTGGCCAAAAGCCTGGCCAACCCGTACCTGCTTTGCCCAGAAAAGCTTGCTGCAAGGCAACCCAATGTGAAATTTGCCGAGTTTGACAAAACAGCGAACAGTTGGCTTGCACCGTTTGTGATGGCGGGCATCAACACCCGGGTGGTACACCGGTCCAACGCCGTGATGCAATATGCCTATGGCAAAAACTTCAAGTACGACGAGGCGATGATGACCGGCTCGGGCGTTCGCGGTCGCCTGACTGCCATGGCCGTGGCTTCTGCCCTGGGTGGTTTTTTGATTGGCGCAGCCATCCCTCCCACACGCTGGGTCTTGGAGAGGTTTGTGGTGCCCAAACCAGGGGAAGGCCCCAGCGAGCAATCCCAACAGAAAGGCAGCTATGACCTCCGATTTTTCGGTCGCACAAGCAAGGGGCAATCGCTTGTTGCGCGCGTCACTGGCGACATGGACCCAGGTTATGGTTCCACTGCAAAAATGCTGGGGGAAGCTGTGGCTTGCCTGGCCATGGATGTGGACGGACACCCAGGAGGCTTCTGGACACCGGCATCCATTTTTGGCGACAAACTGATAGAACGTCTACAAAGCCGCGCTGGGCTCACCTTCAATCTGATCGATGGCTGACAAGCGCATGCACAAGGCCCAACACATTCCTTGGAACCGTGTTGGGCATGGCCAGCATCGAGCACATCAACTTCTTGCAATGAGAACGATTATCATTTACGATAAGTTCATTGTTTCAAAGTGAGCACGTTCGATGAACTCAAGGAATTGCAAAACCAATCTTGGCCACTGGCTGGCCGGCACTGAGGAAGATGCGGTGTATTACTGCCGTGAAAGCAATGTGGTGTCACTGTGCATGCATTACATCACGCTGCGCTTCGATGCCCATGCCTTTCGGGACCTGCTGGGCATGATGGGCTTTGCACAGGCGCAAATTGAGCAACTCGAGAAACAGACCAGGCCGGCAACTCTCCCGCATGCGAACTGCGCCGAGCCCGGAGGCACATTGCATTAAACACACAGGTGATGGCCATGGGTAACTTGGATGCTTTCTATGAAATGTCGACCACCAGCAAAACGCTGGAACAGGTTTTGGCGGAAAATGCCCTGCTTTGTCGTCAGCTTGCAAAGCTCCAGGCCAGGGCCAGTGCATTGATTCAACAACGGGGTTGTGAACTCGAACAACTCGGCAATGCCGTGGAGTTTTTAAACGCCCGACTGAAAGAACGTGAGGCGACGATCGCGTTTTTGCAGGCAAAGCTGCAAGCATTTAGAAAAATGTCAGCGTGAATGGGCACGTCACCGCACGTGCCCCGGACTGATCAATTCAGTTGGTCGTATCCAAACGTGAAGCTGTGCTGTTCGCCATCCACATCCACAGTCACCACCATGTCTTGGGATGAACTCGCGCCGAGTTTGGCCCCCACCACAATCTCACCAAACGTCTCTTGACCTGGCCGAACCACTTTGGGTTTTAAACTGAATTGCTGGATGTAATCAAAATCGGCCAGGGCCTGTTGAACATCCAGTCGATCATTAAAATCCTGTGCGATTACAAATCCGCCGTGATGACCGCCAAAGGGCGGGTAGTAAAAAGGCGATCGAAATGGTGTGTAAAAAACTGGCGCGCGCAAACCGTAAAATGACAAGCGATTCTGCACGTCCTGCAGCTGGGCCTCGTAGCTCACCACCGTTGCGGGCCTGCCATTGAAGCTTGCTGTCACATTCTCGGTTGAAAACTCCAGGGGATCCTTGCCTTGGTTGGTAAAACGCACTGTGAAGCGGGGATTGTCGAACTGGCGCATGTTGGTACGCACCACCCCCACCTCAACCACATGCTTTTTGCTGGAGCGGACAGCCTCACCGCTGGGGGCCACCACCTGAATTTGATTGTCTGCAACCAAAGGGCTGACCCGGTATGTGGACGCACAGGCGCTGAGCACCACCGCCGCACCAATCACCAATCCAATCGAACAACGCATCGCTTCACCTTTTACACTTCACAGAGCCGAACACCCAGAGGGCATCACCGCATCGTATAACGATGCATCGGATGTCGGAGTGGACAACCAACAGACCATATTGGCCTTGATTGGTTCCATTTCATCCACAACTGCAAAGCCCAAAACGATTATCGCGCCAACACCTGGGTGGGCATGGGTGCCAGGGGTGCAACACGGTCACTTCGGCTGGGCGCCACGGGCATGCTGTGGAGCACGACCGCATCCACTTGGTTTTTAAACCTGGGTGTGGGCAAACGCATGGGCTCATCGCTGGAAAAGCTCACCATCTGCACGCCAAGCACATCGGGCGCATTCTCTTGCAGCTTGTTTTGCCACCAACATTCGAAAATGGCTTTGTCCTGTTCCAACTGCACAATGCCGTAGCCGTGTTCCACCCACTCCATGAATTGCACATGCTTGTTGCCAAGCATGGTGGCGGCTTCCACTGCTCGGCTTGCAGCCACGTGCACCGCGAACGGGCTGCCAGGCAATGCATTGGCCACCAACTCGTCTGCCCCACCTCGCCCCATGGATGAAGGCGCAAATTCCACCGCCGCCGAGGCAGCGCGCACATTCAAACCTGGCAAATTGGCGCTTGCTGCACGCTGAAATCCTGCAGCGATGTTTTCGGGCGATGTGCCGCCGCGCGCGTTGGGCAACGGAGGGGCCACCTGGTAGCTGTTGGTCAAAGCGGTCTGCGCGTCTTCCACCACATCGCTGATCCAGTTGCCGTGCATGTCCCCAGACACGAAGACGGTGCCATCCACCGCAGGGACCGACCCACCCCCGCGCAATTGGGAGATCAACAAATTCCGCTCGGCGTTGTAATCGCTCCAGCGCACAGGCAGTGGCATCACCGGCGAACCCACCACATTGGGCACCACCCATGGCGCAATCCAGGTCTGATTGTTCAAGACCTTCCACACCACGCCATCTGCCTGGTCCTGGCGCAGTTGAGTCAAAAGCCAATCAAACTGTTTTTTGCCAAACAACGACGGTGTACCGGCGGGCAAATGCGATGCATCCGCCTGCAAACCGTATCCGGGCAAATAACTTTGGGTGTCCAAGGCGCGAATGCTCGCCAAGGGGCCATAACTCAAGCTGCGGTATACCAGCCGCGGATCTGCTGGCTCTGGGTACACCGTGTCGGGATAAAAAATAAACTCGCCGCTGCCATCGGCTTTCACTGGGCGAGAGGGCGTCCACTCCCAAAATGCCTGCGTCGTGTCTTCAAGCGTGCAGGAAGATGTCACCCCCTCAGGCAAGGTGGTGGGCAACTCATTGCCAAAGCCAGGGTCAATGTCGTGATTGTCCCAAGTGATAAACCAAGGATGCTGTTGATGGGCCGCCATGAGTTGCGGGTCTGAGCGAAACAGGGCGTAACGCCTTCGGCACTCATCCAAATTCAGCCAATCGCGATAATCCACATACGCTGTGTCTTCGATGTTGCGCCTGGCTCGAACTTGCTCATCCTCGTCCACAAAGTCGTAAATATAATCCCCACAGTGAATCACCAGGTCGAGGTCTTCGCGCTGTGCAATGGCGCCATAACCACTCCAGGTGCTGGACCAATAACTGGAGCACGAGACGACCGCCAGACGAATGGCCGATACCATGTCGGCCGGTGCCGTGCGGGTTCGCCCCACAATGCTGCTGTGTGGGCCGGTTTTAAATTGGTAGTAGTAAGTGGTGGCAGCCTGTAAACCCTGTGCATCCACCTTCAAGGTGTAATCGTGTTTGGCCACCACACGCTGCGTGCCGCTTTTGATCACATTTTGCATGTCGGGCGTGGTGCTCACGAGCCAACGCACCAGCACACCTTTGCTGGGGTATTCTGGCAACGTGAGACGGGTCCACAAAATCACGCGATCGGCCAAGGGGTCACCACTGGCCACCCCGTGGGCAAAGGGCATTGCCAACACCATCGGGAAGTCAAAGCCGGCTGACTCAAATCCGGGCTCTGGCAAATTCGCAGTGAACTCCTCCGACGGAGTCACCGCACCGCCGCCTGGGTTTTCTTCTGGAGACACTGGGGCTGGTGCCACAGGGTTCAACAAATCCCCATTGCCCCCACATGCCACCAGTGAACCTGCGGCCATGGCCTTCAACAAATCTCTGCGCCTCATGCGTACACTCGTTCCGTTCAACACCATTGGTACTGGCACAGTTGGCCAGAGGATTTGCAGATTTGATCTAAGTGACAGTTCATCCCCATGTCATACGTTCTTATGTCGGATTCCCGACACAGTTGCGGGTTTAAGGCAGATGTAAGGCAGGCCTTGAATGATGTGCGGATGAAGCATGAAAAAAAGATTAGTAGGATTTCATAAAATATAAACACAGTGTAATTTTCGATTTATGCTTTTATAAGCATCCACCCAAAACCAAAGGCACCACCTTGGCAAAAACCGCTCGCAAATCCAGAGGCAAAGAAGTCACTCCCATCAGCGAAGGCGCGAAACTGGTTGATCAATACTTCGACACAGTCGGAGAGGCTTACCTTCGCCACGCCCCAGAGATTGACCTGAATCGCATACGCGATTGGCGCCCCAAACTGTGGAGCCTCACGCGCCTGAACCCTTGGTATGGCGGCTTGGTGGGTGTGCATCGCAAACGCACCGGGGTGGGCAAAGACAAATTGGTGTGGCTGGAAATAGGATTGGAGTCCAATCCCACCCTGCTGCTGCTTCACGGCTTTGCGGCGGCCAAAGAACACTGGTTGCCCCTCTTGCCCTTTTTTGCCGGGCAATACCGAATCCTCATTCCAGACCTGCCAGGTTGGGGGGAAAGCGGGTTTGACCCAGACAAACAATATGGCCTGGAGGACCAAACGGAGCGCCTTCACGCCTGGTTGATGGAGATTGGGGCCAACAAGGTCAATGTGGTTGGCAACTCCATGGGGGGTGCGCTGGCTGGCTTGTTGGCGGCCCGTTACCCCCAACACATCACCAGCCTGGTTCTTATGGATGCCCTGGGTCTGCCGGGCAAGGTGCACACTGGCTTTATCGACGAGGTGCTGCGCGGCAAAAACAAATTGGTGCCGCGCGACCCAGTGGACGTGATCAAGCTCACCGACTTGGTGTTTCACAACCGCGCACTGGCGGCCTCGGCCGCGTTTTTTTCTGCCTCGGAATTAATCCACAGGCGCGATGTAAACACCTTTCTATTCCGAGAGATGCTCAGCAGGCGACCCGACTATCACAAGGCCACTTTTGAGGACATCGTGGCGCCTACCCTGGTGATGTGGGGCACAGAAGATGATGTGCTGCACGTGAGCTGCGCCCACGAATTTGAGCGGCTCATCAAACGCTCTGAAGTGTGCTTGTTCGACGGTGTGGGCCACCTGCCGATGATAGAAACCCCCTACCTTTGCGCCCAGGCAATCAAGGAATTCATTCGCAAAAGCACCTGACCAGCACATGCAGGTCACAAAGCTGGACAAGTTGTAGCACTTTGCTACAATGGTGAGGTGTTTTTTTGAATGTAAGCTCACCATGGCCAAAGCCGCTTCGCCCATTCGCCTGCAATCTGCACTCATGGAAAACGCTTCTGTGATGGGCAAACTCAACCACCGCAGCGCGGCTGAGCAAATCGAATATTGGGCAAGCATCGGGCAACAGGTGGAGTCTTTGTTAAACCCACAGACGCTGCTTGAGCTGAAAGCCGGCCTGCTGCAAATCCGCTTGGAGCAGGTTCAAACCGAAGCAATCAGCCCGGCGACTGTGTTTGCCAATTTGGCAATGCAACGCTCGACGGGTGAATTGCCCATGGCCGTTGCATCCGAAGGTGTGCGCTACCAGGCCAGCACACAGCACCCGGGTTACCTGGAAAAGATTGACGCTTCGGGCAAGATTCGTGTTGGCCAATTTGAAAACGGCAAATTCAAGCCTGTCCGCCTTTCATGAAACAGCTGTGGCTGCTGGCTGGCGGCAACGGTGCAGGCAAGTCCACCTTCTACAATACACAGCTCAAACCGCTGGGTCTGCCTTTTATCAATGCAGATTTGATTGCGCGGGAGCTCTTCCCTGAGGCGCCAGAGGCCCACAGCTACGATGCCGCAAAAATTGCAGAGACCCTGCGGCATAATCTGCTGGCGCAGGGCAAATCTTTTTGCTTCGAAACCGTGTTCTCCCACCCCAGCAAAGTGGACTTTGTGGCGCGCGCGAAAGCGCTGGGATACACGGTCGTGTTGGTGTATATCCATTTGAGCAGCACGGCGCTGAACAAAGCGCGGGTGGCCCAACGGGTGGCGATGGGCGGGCATGCGGTGCCTGAAGAAAAAATCGAGTCGCGTGTACCACGCTCCATCGAGCAAGTGCAGGCCGCCCTCCCCCTGTGCGATGAAGCATGGCTGCTCGACAACTCCAGCGCTGACAATCCCATGCTGCCGGTGCTGCACATTGAACAAGGCCTGCGCAAGCCCCTGTGCAAACCCTTGCCTGAATGGGTCAAAACATGGCTGTAAGTCCCTCCAAAACCATGGAACTGTGTTGTTGCAACACAGTCTTAAACACATGACTTTGAACAAATTCTTCCCCGCTGCCCAAATGCCCGTTCGGTGGGCAAAGCACACAGCCCTTGGTCTGTGCCTCTTGGCGCTTGCCGCTTGCAGCGCCATCAAACTGGGCTACAACAACGCTGCAGGCCTGGCGCACACCTATCTCATGTCGTCCATCGACTGGGATAACCAACAATCGATTCAAGTGCGAGAAGGCCTTGACCGCATTTTGGCCTGGCACCGGCAACACGAACTGCCCAAGTTGGCCATGCAGCTAGAGCAGGCCAAAAACAAGCTCGCATCAACAGGTCACGCTCAGTCAAAAATCACCGTGGCCGAATTGGAAATTGAATACAAAAACATCCAGGCATCATTGGCCCGCACAGCCAATGCGGCTGCACCGGAAATTGCCAAGGTGATGCTGGCTTTGCAGCCCGATCAAATCGCCCAGATCCAACAAGCCCTGCAAGAATCCAACAAGGAGTACAGCGAAGAGCGTCTGCCGAAATCTCGCGCCAAACGCCTGGAAGCAAGCGCTGAGCGGATGGAGAAACGTTTTGAACGTTGGCTTGGATCGCTGGACCGCGCTCAAACAGCACGCATTGCACTGTGGGCCGAGCAAAGCCTGCAATACAGCGAGCTTCGCTACCAACGTCGCCTGGAAAGGCAAGCCGAATTCGTCCGCCTGGCAAGCTTGGCAGCAAATCGGCAAATTGACGAAACCACTTTGAGCCAAAGTGTTGCCAGCCTTTTAAACGCATGGCAAAACCCAACCACGCCGCAAGCCCGGCAATACACCAAAGATCGCCAGGCCGAGACGCTGCACTTGGTGGCTGATGTGCTCAACATGGCCAGCCGCACACAACGTGAGCGAGCCGCTGGGCAGGCGGCCGGTTGGGCCAAAGATTTCATGGTGCTTGCCCAAAACCCTTGAGAACAATCTGAATCCGCGATGCATGTTGCCGAAGTATCACATCGGTAACTTACGGACCCAGGGATTCTGCTTTGCTCACTCAAACTCCATTGCGATTTGTGATTGCACTCCTCAGCACCGTGGTTTTGGGCGCTTGTGGCAGCGATGAACCGACCGACCGCGGCAACAGCGGGCGTGTTTCGCCGCAAGAGTCGGGCACTTTTGGGGATGCCAATGCCTTGCAGTGTGCATTGAACGACCCCAAGCTACTGATTGGGGAAGGGCTGGACAGCCCCAGCGTCAATCGGCCCGGGCCATCTGGCGTTGTACCACAAGCCAATTCGGGCTTAAACAGCGGTGCCTGCCGCAACAACACAGAATTTCAGCTGGGCACAGGCATTGTGGACATCACAGGCCCTGCGGCTGGCTCGGTCATGATGGGCTACGAATCCCCCACACACACCTCATCTGGGCTGCACACCCGGCAATTCTCCAGGGCCTTTGTGTTTGGCTCTCCGTGCAACGGCAAGCGGGTGGTGTATGTCAGCAATGATTTGGGCATGATCTTTCATGCCGTGCGCCAGGGTGTGCTTGATCGTGTGGCGGCCGACGCAACACTGTCAAAGTTCTACAACGAGCAAAACATCATGCTCAACGCGACCCACACTCACGCTGGCCCAGGCGGCTATGCGCATTTTTTCGCATTCAACGCCTTCCGTTTGGGTCACGATGAAGCGGTGTACAACTTCATCGTGGATGGCATTGTGGAGGCCATACGCCGTGCGCATACAAACCTGGAGGCCAACCCGGAGCCTGGTCGCGTGCTGGTTAACAACGGCGAGTTGCTCAATGCCAACGTCAATCGGTCTGCGATTGCCTATGACCAAAACCCAGAGGAAGAACGCAAGCGTTACCTCAATGCACGTGGCGAATCCCAAAATGTGAACAAAGAGATGGCGCTGCTGAAAATGCGCAGGGCCGATGGCACGCCGATTGGTCAAATCAACTGGTTTGGTGTTCACCCCACCACGGTGGGCAACACCACCAACCTGATTTCTTCTGACAACAAGGGCTGGGCGAGCTTGATGTTTGAACGCATCATGGGCACCCGCTATGACGCCCCCGCTGGGCAAGACACTTTTGTGGCCGCATTCGCGCAGACCGACGAGGGCGACAGCAGCCCCAACGTGTTTTTTCAGAGTAAACCTTTTGCTGAACGCGGCGGCTCCGCCGACGAGCTGGAGTCGGTGGCCATCAATGGCAGCAAACAACTGGCCCGCGCGCTCACGCTTTACCGGGACGCCAACAAGACCGTGCGTGGCGGTGTGAACTTCGCGCAATTCCATGTGAAGATGGACGCTGTTGAAGTCACCGACCCGGTGGTGTTGGCTGGCCTTCAACACCCCAGTGCGCTAGACACGCCCGTTAAAAAAACATGCACCGCCGCCATGGGTGTTTCGTTTGGTGCGGGCGCTGAGGATGGGCCTGGCCCCACGGTGGAAGGCGCGAGCTGTGCCGACCGCCTAAACCCAGATCGACTCAGCCGAGACCTGGCGGCCCTGGCTGCGGGCAAACTGCCTCCGGAGGTTTTGGCCAGTGCTGTGCTGTGCAATGTGAGCGCCCTGCCCTTTGATGCGGTGCCCAGCGGCACCGACACCAGTTGCCACGCCGAGAAACCGGTGCTTTTTGTGTTGGGTCCGCCTTTGAACTTCAGCAACAATGTGCTGCCTTTTCAGTTGTTCACCATTGGCAATGTGGCCATCCTCGGCCTGCCCTGGGAGATCACCACCATGGCGGGGCGACGCATCCGCGAAACCGTGCTTCAGGTGCTTGAGCCTCAAGGCATCGACCAGGTAATCATCAGTGGGCTGAGCAATGATTTTGTGAACTACCTCACCACCCGCGAAGAGTATTCAATTCAGCAATACGAGGGGGCCTCGGTTCAATTTGGACCGTGGACCCTGGCCGCTGTGCAGCAGGAAAGTCGTCGCTTGGCTTTGGCCCTGGCTCAAGAAAGTGGACCTCCCCAAGGCCCACCTCGCACAGTCACAAACAACCCGGTGCCTCGGCCTCCTTACCTTCCATTCGATATTGCACCAGGCAACGCTTTTGGGGATGTGCTTGCCCAACCTGCGCAACAAGTGCGCGCCGGTGAGCGGGTGCAGGCGCAGTTCCAGAGTGCGCATCCACGCAACATGACCGAGCGGGGCCTGGCCTATGCGGAAGTTGAACGGCAAGATGCCCAGGGCCAGTGGCGGCCCTATGTACACGACCGTCAGCCTGAATTGATTTTCCGATGGGAAGCGCCTCAAGCAGAGTTGTACAACACGCCCATCCCGTTTGCAGGGTTTGTGAGCACAGCCACAGTGGAATGGCGGATCCCGGCCAACACACCGGCAGGCACTTATCGCATCAAGCACCGCGGCGTGGCCATGCAAGGCGAAGCACAGGCATTCGAGAGCACCAGCAATGCATTTGAGGTGCAAGCCACCGGCGCGCGTTGCCTGTATGCAGCGCCTGTGGGCGTCTTAAGCGCCAGCTAGAATGTCCAGCGCCTTTTTGCTGCTGTAAAAGCGCTTCAAGTGGCGGCGGATAAAATCCTCCGCCAAGCCGGTCTCGAGCAGCAAATCGGCCAGGTCGGGCGCGTAGCCTCCAATCTCCTCCGTGATCATCTCGCGGCTTACACCGATGTCTTCCAGCAAGGTGGCCAAGCTCTGTTCCCCATACTTCTGAAAGAAAAAGTCCACACCCGTGTCGATGCATTTTTTCAGGTAATCGGTTTCCCGGACAGCCAACCAGAACTCATAGCCAATCACCATGAATTCCTGCAAGTCCTGTTCGGTCACATAATCCTTGTAAGCACTCAGGGGCCAATCACGCACCACATCCCAAAAAGACAGGGCACTGTTCAAGGCGTTTTCACGGTAATGCTCGTTGTGCAACGTGTTGTCCACCATCTCCAATGAGCTTTTAACCCCACTTTCCATCAGTTGGCGCGCCCTGTCTTCAAGGCCTTCACTCAGCTCTGGTGCGCGGTTGCTCAACCACTCCCTCACCTTGCGGGTGCTGTTGGCCACCGTTCCAATCTTCATCAAATTGTTTTGCTCAAACACATAGCCTTTGAGCACGGTAAAAATCACATCCGACAAAAAATGTCGAAATGGCGCACTGTTGCGGATGTTTGTCACTACATGGTCCAAAACGCCTTGGCTTTCAAAAATCTTTTCGATCAAATCGGTCGCCACTGCATCGGGCACCACCTGCCCGACCTTGGTTTTTTTGCTGGCGGGAAAGTGGTAGATGAGGTGTGCAATTTCGCCGAACAACTCCGGAATGGCGCCACCAATTTCCATCTCAACTGCGTAGCGCTGGGCTGTGGCCTTCACTTTGATGGGGTCCACCGCCTGGTTGAGCGTGAGCTGTGAGAGCACATCCAATGCACGCTCCAGTTCGTCGGCCACGAGGGCCTGCAATTTTTTGCCTTTCAGGTTTTGCAACAAAAACGCGGTCTGTGCATCGAGCAACCTCTGTGCGATTTGATCGGGTGTGGCTTGAGCAGCGGCTTGTTTGGGCATGGGTGTCAACGTAAGATGAAGGATCATTGGATTCTAACCCGCACTCCGTTGTTCACAACGGAGTATTCCCCCTAAAAATTTGCATGCGCCAATACAAGTATTACGAGTTTGTTCTGGTGGCCTTTGTGGCCGTGTTGTTGTGCTCTAACCTGATCGGCCCGGCAAAAATTGCACAACTTGAATTGCCTTGGGTTGGCACAGTCACCTTCGCTGCAGGCGTCTTGTTTTTCCCCATCTCCTATATTTTTGGCGACATACTCACCGAGGTCTATGGCTATGGCCGGGACCGGCGCGCGGTGTGGGCGGGCTTTGGCGCTCTGGCCTTTGCATCCTTCATGGCCTTGGTGGTGGTAAGCATGCCACCGGCACCATTTTGGCTGGAGCAGCAAGCCGCCATCGAGACTGTGTTTGGCAACACCTGGCGCATCGTGCTGGCCTCGCTGATTGCATTTTGGAGTGGCAGTTTTGCAAACAGTTTTGTGTTGGCAAAGATGAAAATTCTCACGCAAGGGCGCTGGCTTTGGAGCCGCACGATTGGCTCCACTTTGGTGGGCGAATTGATCGACTCAGCGCTTTTTTACACGATTGCGTTTTGGGGAATCATGACCACCGAACAAATCATCACAGTGGCACTGACCCAATACGTGCTCAAGACCGGCTGGGAGATCTTGGCAACGCCGTTGACCTACTGGGTTGTTAATCGTCTAAAGCGCGCGGAAAACGAAGACTACTACGACAACAACACCCAGTTCACCCCCTTCAGTTTGAAGGTTTGAAGAGGTTGACGCCAACACGACGTGCAGTGATGAAGTGCTTTTGCCAATAAGGTGTCAACAGTTTGGTGATCTCCACGCCCCGGCGAGCTGACACGTGCATGAACTGGTTGTTGCCCATGTAGACACCCACATGCTTGCGCGTCGGACCAGTCCGGAAAAACAGCAAGTCACCGGTCTGCAATTCATGCTGGGCAACCGGCTCGCCCAAGGTCATTTGTTCGCGAGAGCTTCTGGGCAACTCCACCGCGAAGTGGTCTTTGAACAGGGTTTGAATGAAACTTGAGCAGTCAACGCCTTTGCGGTTGGTGCCCCCCATGCGGTATCGGGTGCCCTCCCACTCGGCGTAATGAGCAAGCAAGGCAAGCTGCACTTTGCCCACCTCTGTCCCACGTTGAAGCGCGCCACCTGGCCCCTGCATTGCATTGACGTCGTGCAATTTGGCCATGGACTGTTCCAACAGAAATTGGTCAGAGTCCGCCAGCGCCACACCCTGCGCCAGCGCCATACCGATTGCCAACACACCCGAGCAAACCGATTTAATACGCCACTGCATTGCCACCCCCAGCTTAGAAATTTTATTTTGGATATGCAAAGCCCTGCTTTGATCAAAAGCTATCACACTAAAAAATCTGGGAACAATCGGTAAAATGCGGTCAATTTACTGACATATGTCAGCATTTCGTTCCAGAAGGCGCATCAATGCTGCAATTTAATTTTTTGCTTAATGCACGGTGCCTTGGGGTGATTTCAGCAATTGCGTGCGCAAAAAATGCTGAGCCAGGGCGCGGGCCCGTGCATGTTCCTCGTTGGACGCCTCTGCAAGAAGCGCCATCAATTGATCAGGAACCTCGGTGTGTGGAAACAAAGCCTGATAAACACACACCCAACCCAGTGCAACACCACGGTCTTGCATGCCAAGATTGGCATCCAGGTGCAGCAAGGCCAGGCTAATGACCGACAACGGAGAGGCCAACTTGGCTGCTTCGGTGAAATAGGCGTGGGCCAAACGCAAATTCTGCGCAACCCCTTTGCCATGCAAATAGCACACCCCCACATTGTGCATGGCCTGCTCCATGCCGCCCTGCGCGGCCTTGTCGTAGTAGCGGAAAGCACGTTCGGGCGCTTGCCCACCCTGCTCAAGCAGCACCGCCAATCGATAAGCGCTGGCAGGGTCACCAAGATCGGCAGCCTGCTCCAGGTAACGTTGTGCCAGTGCTGCGTCGGGGGCGAGTTGCTCCTCCACACCATGCTCGTGGATTTGCAGCAAGGTCAACACAGCCATCAAAACGCCCAACTCAGCCGCTTGTCCCAGCAAAGCAAGCCCTCTTGCAAAATCTTGTTGGCCCAGCTCGCCCGACAACAACACTCGCCCCAACATGGCCAGAGAATCCGGCTCACAGGCCAAAACGCCTCGTTCAAGCCATTCCAAAGCCTGCAAACAATCCTGTGCAGTTCGATCCGCTTGGTGCATGTAGGTCATGGCGAGCAGACCGTACAAACCCGTCCAACCGTGTTTTAGGTTGTCTTGCAGAAGGGATTGCGCAGCCGGCCAGTCGCGCTTCTCGAAAAGCGCTTTGATCTGTTTTGTAAAACTCTCTGGTGCTTGTTGAAGCATATTTCAGTGTCCACGAATGAATTCGGCGATGCGCCAGAGGGCTTTGTCTGCGCTGGCAACCCAAGCCCCAAACAACTGGAAGTCGTGCCACATCCCGTCAAAAACCTCGCACTCTACAACAAGGCCAGCCGCTTTGGCAGCCTGCTGAAGACGCAAAGTGTCATCTAACAAAATTTCGTCTCTGCCGCATTGAATCAACAATGGAGGCAAACCCTGCAAATCCGCATTCAACACGCAGACCACCCCGGATTGTGCGTTCTATGATCCAATCGATTACAAACATACAAAATCCTCGGGGCTCAGCGCCAAAATAAAAATGACCGCATGGTCAGATATTTAAATTGAACGATTGTTTGAATCTAAGTTACCCTTTACGGCGGTAAAAGACGTACGCTCATTCAAATCAGTGGTAATTATTTTTACAAACCACTGTATTTATTAAATATTTTATTTGGCCAACAAGACACTCACGAGACACAAGCAAGGCGCACAGCGACCTTGCACCATTCGGAGTTAGGGGAGACATACCTATGGCGTTGTTGCAGCACGGTTTGCGCAAGCAAACCACAGCAGTAGCTGTGCTTTTGGCGTTAAGCGCCTATGCACAGGGGGTGATGGCAGGCGGTACTGCCAACGACAACCAGAGTACAGGCGGTATTGCAACCGCTGGCGCTGGCCAGGCCGCAGAGGCTGCAGATCCATCAGCGATTTTTTTTAACCCTGCTGCACTGACTCGCTTCAAACGGATCGAGGTGTTGAACGTGGCCACCGTGGCAACGTTTGTCAATGACTACACATCCCGCCAAGACAACGATGGCCCCCCCACCAACTCTGGCACAGAAGGCTCCAACGGCCAGTTGTTTTCAAGAAAGGATGGCTACGACGCGGCCCTGTTCATTCCAGGCCTGTTTGTTGCGATTCCGGTCAACAACAAATTGGTGATGGGTTTTAGCGCCTCGGGCTCACATGGTTTGTTGGCGCGATACGATGAAAATTATCCTGGTCGTGGCCAAGGTCGCGAAGTGGACTTGAAAGTGACCCGCCTGAATTTGGGTTTCGGCTACAAACTCTCGCCCACCTTGTCCCTGGGTGCCAACGGCTCGTATGAAAGATATTTTCAGTCTATCAAGCTGAAGATCAATTTCAGAGACGCCGTTGAAAAACTCTCTCCTGGCAGCACCCCCATCCTGGATGGCGCGGCAGCGGCCGGGCAAGCGCCTCCCATCCCTGACGAAGTGGATGCCAAATTGCGAATGTTTGGCTGGGCATTCAATGCACAGGCAGGCTTGTTGTGGGAGCCGACAGACCGCACGCGGATTGGCTTGTCTTATCGTCCCAAAACATATTTCGAAGGCAACACTGGCAAGCTGACCATCAATGAGAACGCAGACACAGCAGCATTCCGCGACTTTTTGAGGGGGCCTACCATTGGTTTGTTTGGCCCATTGCTCGGTGTGAACGGTCCACAAGCCGCAGGCGACCTCGATCCAATGCAACGCGCCCGGCAAAACATCACATTCCCCGATGAATTGCGCGCCTCATGGTTCCACCACTACAGCCCGCGCTTGGACCTGATGGCCACCTACACTTACCAGGATTACACCGACACACGACTGCGCTACGAGCGCGAAAGCAATGGCCGGTTGATCGAAGACGTGCCTCAGAATTTCAAAGTGGCGCACTCGTACCGCTTGGGGATGAATTACAAAATGTACCGACGACTCACGCTGCACGCCGGCTACGCGTGGGAAAACGGGGTGGTTGAAGACGACTTGCGCATCCCGATTTTGCCCGACAACGATCGCCGCTTTTTTGGCGCCGGAGCCACCTTCTACCCCAACCGCGACCTGACCGTTGCAGTGGCGTATCAATTGCTCGATGTGGACGACGGCCAAGTTGGCAACAACGATCAGATCAGGCCGGTGGAAGTGTCTGGCGGAGAATTCAAGGGCATCACCAACCTGGATGTTCACTTCTTCTCGGTCAGCCTCGCCCAAAAATTCTAAGATATTACAAAGCAGCAGCGACTCACACAGGCTCAACCTGACGATGGTTGGGCCTGTTTTTTTGCTTCCAACACCTGTGCACGCAACTCGGCCTCAAGACCGGGGGGCAAGCGCAGCTGTTTGGCCAGCTCTTGCAAATAACTGCGTTCCATGAAGCTCTCTTCATCCACAATCAATACGCTGGCCAAGAACATCTCTGATGCCAGCTCGGGTGATGTGGCATAGGCTGCGATCTCCATCGGATCCAAGGGTTTGTTCATCTCCTGCTCAAACCAGCGACGCAATTGCGGATCGTTGGTCAACTTCGAAATTTCAGCATCAATCAATTGGCGCTCGGAGGCGTCGATGTGCCCATCGGCTTTTGCGGCGCCAATCAATGCCCGCAGAATGGCTTGACTGTGCAGCTCCACAGCGGGTTCTGGCAAACGGTCAACGGTCTGAGGCGCATGCGTGGCAGCGCCAGCATGGCCTTTTTGCTGATCTTGATAGTTGCTGTAAGCTTTGTAGGCCAACACACCCAGGGCCGCCAAGCCACCGTAAGTCAGCACCTTTCCACCCATTTTTTTGTGACGCTTGTTGCCCAGCAACATGCCCAAAGCCGCAGTGGCAGCGGCACCGCCGCCTGCACCCAGCATCACATCACGCATGTTCACGCCCGGCTTGCCCGGGGTGGGCCTGGCGGTCGGCACACTCCCCTGTTGCAATAAGTCACCGCCTGCCTTCAACAACTGGTCAATCAACCCTTTGGTGTTCATCCGTCATCTCCAGAAAATTTTTAAGTAGACCTTGAGCAAACCAATTAATTCCCAACGGCTTGGCAGTCCATTTGGTTCACACTTCAATAAATCGACAAGACATCTTTTCACAATTGCAAATCTGTGCAACAGTGTTAAAAAAGATAAGGAGACAAAGCAATGCAGACGCAAGCACTGGATGTGATCATCGCAGGCGCACGCTACTTTGATGGCACAGGCGGCCCCTCCGCTGTGCGCAACATCGGGCTGGCCAAGGGAAAAATCGCCTGTGTAAGCGAATCCCCGCTTTCGCCAGGGGCGCACACGCAAATCATCCAGGCAGACGGGCTGTGGGTCACGCCGGGATTTTTGGACACGCACACCCACTACGATGCAGAGTTGCTGGTTGCCCCAGCGCTGTCCGAATCCGTTCGGCATGGCGTGACCACCGTGCTGGTGGGGAGTTGCTCGCTGAGCATGGTGTGCTCCGAGGCAGAAGACGCCTCCGACATATTTACTCGGGTGGAGACGGTGCCCCGAGAAAAGGTGCTGCCCATACTCCAACAGATGAAGCGATGGCAAACGCCACGCCAGTGGGTCGAGTTTTTAAAAACCCACCCATTGGGCCCGAATGTGATTTCGTTTCTCGGCCACAGCGACATGCGTGTAGCGGCCATGGGGCTTGTCAACGCGACCAGCCACAAGATCAAACCAAACGCACAACAAATGCAGGCCATGGAGAACATGCTCCACGAGGCCTTGGATGCAGGCTTCCTGGGCATGTCGACCATGAGTCTGAAATGGGACAAAGTCGATGGTGAACGCGCTTGGTCAAAGAGCCTGCCCAGCACCTACGCGGGCTTTTGGGAGCTCCGTCGACTCAATACCATTTTGCGCAATCGGCACCGTGTGCACCAAGGCGCCCCCAACGCCACCAACCCGCTTCAAATTTTTCAGTTCATCGCACAAACCATTGGGCTACTGCGTAAGCCGCTCAAAACTACGCTCATCACGTTGATGGACCTCAAAGGCGATCCCAAGATCAGGCCCTTCGCACAATTGGTTGGCCATGTGTCCAACTGGCTGGGCGGTGCGTTCCGCTGGCAGTTGTTGCCCACACCATTCACCATCTACGCTGATGGCATTGATGTGGTGTTTTTCGAGGAGTTTGGCGCAGGCGAAATGGCGCTGGACCTCAAAGACCAGGTGGAACGCAATGCGCTTTTGAAGGATGAGGCTTACCGCCGCCAGTTCCGAAAGTTTTACGGCAACAAACTGAGCCCGCGTGTTTGGCAACGCGACTTTGGGGATGCCATCATCCTGGATTGCCCAGAACAACAACTGGTGGGCAAAAACTTTGACGAAATCGCCAAAGCGCGCAAAGTGCATGTGGTCGACCTGTTTCTGGACTTGGTGGTTCAGCATGGGCGAAAACTGCGCTGGTACACCACGGTGGGCAATCACAATCGCATGCGGCTCAAAAAGATGGTGCAAGACCCCCACACACTCATCACCTTCTCGGACGCAGGTGCACACATTCGCAACATGGCTTTTTACAATCTTCCGCTGCGGTTTTTAAAAATGATTCACGAGAGCATTGAGCAGGGCAAACCGCTGATGAGCATGGAGCAAGCCGTGTGGCGGCTCACGGGCGAGCAAGCGGATTGGCTGGGTGTGCAGGCTGGCAAAATTCGCGTGGGTGATCGTGCCGATTTGGTGGTGATTGACCCCAAAGGCTTTGATCAAAACCTGGAAACGGTGCACTGGGCAGACATGGAAGGCTTTGATTTGCAACGGTTGGTGAACCGCAACCCTGGCTTGGTGAAGCATGTTTTCGTGAACGGCAAACCTGCCGTGTTGAATGAAGAATTTCAAGCTGATTTTGGCAAATCCACTGGCCATGGGCAGTTTTTGCCAGCTGGACTTTGATACATTAAAAAACCTTTGCAGCACTGGAGACTCACATGCTTGGATACGTAACCTTTGGCACCAATGACCTGAAAAAAAGCGCCGAATTTTTTGACAAACTTCTTGCGCCACTGGGGGCAAAACGCTTGCTTGAAGTGCCACGCGGCGTGTTTTGGGGCACAGGCTTTGACAAAGCATTTTTTGGTGTAATGACACCGATCAACGGGGAACCCGCCCAATGCGGCAACGGAGCCATGGCCGCCTTGGCAGTGAGCAGCCGCGAGAAAGCAGATGAAATGTACAAGCTCGCACTGAGCCTGGGCTGCACCTGCGAGGGCGCCCCCGGTGAGCGCATGCCCGGCTTTTATGCCGCCTATTTCCGCACACCGGAAGGCCACAAAATGAATGTGTTCAAATTGGGCTAAGCAAACTGACAGAATGTCCCTCAGCGGTTCGCGCTGAGGGTACTTGGTGTAAGCATCACCTACTTACATATGGTGATGCAAACGTCATATTTTTGACAGCACTGGTGCAGCGGGCTTGACTGGCAGGTC
>DASUDK010000044.1:0-36850 GCA_036275655.1 Limnobacter sp.
ACACCCAATCCAAAGCCCGCGCTTTGTTTGGCAGTCTGGTGGCCCAGTGAATGTGGGGGGATTCCCCGGTGCTCACGACACCAGCAAGTCTGTCGAAGTGCGGTAGTCAGTCCAACGTTCTGCCATGTTGAGCAATTGCTCGCGGTGGCACCCCAGGCCGCTGTAAACATAGGGGGCCACGCCGCTTCCGAGATCGTCAGTGTCTTTTTTGTCTTCCAAATCAATCGCAAATGCGGTGGCCACAAAAGCAATCAAAGACATTTTGGTGGATTGTAGTTCTGGGAATGCATAATCCTTGATGGCTTGCGCCACCGCCTCTGGCAAATTCCATTTTTTTGCGATCTCTGCGCCCACTAGCCCGTGGTGGATGCCAATGCCATCCATCTCGCAGAGCGCACGGTCTTGGGGGGTGATGTCATGGCACTTGCGATCAATTTGCTGGCACTCCTCCGGAAACGCCCTGTGCAAGGCCAACACGCCCAGACCATGCATGAGCGTGGCGGTGTAGGCTTGTTCTGGGTGTGCGGCGCACTGCTTGGCGATGTCTCGCCCGATCAGCGCAGACAGCAGCGACAAACGCCAAAAACGTTTCATGTCAAAGCCTGGAATGTCATCAAATGCACCCATTAGACCCGATGAAATCACCATGGTGCGCACGGCATTCAAGCCCACCAAATGGATGGCATCATCAATCGAGGCCACTTGCTTTTGCAGCCCAAAATGCGCGGCGTTGGCCATGCGGAGCACCTTGAGCGTGAGCGCCATGTCTCGGGAGAGTGGCTCAACAATGTCATTCACATTGGCCTCCTCGTTGTTCAGTGTGTCCAAAACCTCCTGCAACGCCTGGGGAATGGAGGGAAGCGCGCGAACGCTGTCAACGAGTCGATCAACAGTGCTTGTCATCTGAGTTGTCCTTTGTGATGGGGGCGTTGACTCAGTATCGTGACCTGCGCAATCGGGGCAAAGGTGAATTAAAAGCCTAAAAAGCTGCCAATTTAAGTTAACGTTCTGGATTGGAGGGCGCCAGGTTAATCGTCTTCACAATGCGCTCGCAGTAACGCGCAATCTGGTCAATTTCCAAGTTCACTGGGCTGCCTGCCTGCAGGTGCTTCAGCGTGGTCATCTGCACCGTGTGGGGAATCAGGTTGATGTGAATGTCGCACTCGCCCGAGGGCAGATCGTCCACTTTGTTGACGGTGAGACTCACCCCGTTGACGGTCACCGAGCCCTTGTAAGCAAAAAAGGGGCTCAAGGTTTGTGGCGAGCGAATTTGAAGATGCCAGCTCTCACCCACCGGCGAAAAATCCACCACGTTGCCCAGACCATCCACGTGGCCACTCACCAAATGCCCACCCACCCGGTCGGACAGGCGCATGGCTTTTTCAAGGTTCACCTCGCCAGGCTGGTGGAGACCAACAGTTTTAGAAAGGCTCTCCTGAGACACATCCACCCAGAAGCGGGCGTCTTCCATGCGAATCACCGTCATGCAGGCGCCTTGGATGGCAATGCTGTCGCCCAGTTTTACATCTGAAAAATCCAGCGTGGGTGCATGAACTTGCAGTCGAACACCCGCCCAGGCGGAATCTTGCAGGGGTGAGACAGATTCAATGGTTCCGATGGATTCGATGATGCCGGTGAACATGGTGTGTACTACTCCGAAAATGATTGCGTGTTGACCCAGACAATTTTAAGGTCTGCGCCAAGGGGGGTGTGGCTGTGCAAGGTCCAAGGGGTTTGGGTGGGTAGTGTGTCCAGTGCGGGCAGCCGGAACATGCCTTGCCCTGGTCCCAAAAAAACTGGGGCGACGTAATGCACCACCTCGTCGACCAGGCCCTCAGCAAGAAATGAACCGTTCAAACCAAAGCCCGCTTCCAAGTGCAGCTCGTTGATGCCGCGCTCGCCCAGCAAATGCAAAAGTTTGCGCAAGTCTGTTTTGATGGGCCCGTCGTGCAGGCCTGCGGCCACCGGGGCCACGTTGACGAATTGAATGTGGTCTGCATTCGGGTGTGTTGCATGCCATGGGGGTGGGGCGCTTTGGGTGTGTGCCACCAGCACTTGCCCGGATTGCAGCAGCTGGGCTTCCGGGCGCATGTCCAGTTTGCTGTCGACCACCACCTTCAATGGTTGGCGGGGTGTTTGAATGCCGCGCACATTGAGCTGGGGGTTGTCGGCCTTGACAGTGCCAATGCCCGTGAGCACGGCGCAGGCCTGTGCGCGCAGGTGGTGGCCGTCCTGCCTGGCCTGTGGCCCGGTGATCCATTGGCTGGTGCCGTTGCTCAAGGCCGTGGTGCCGTCGGCGCTGGTCGCCACTTTCAGCCGCACCCAGGGGCGTCCTCGCTCCATGCGGCTAAAAAATCCTCGGTTGATCCAGCGTGCCTCGGATTGCCCTGCGCCTAAACTCACCTCCACACCCGCACCTTGCAAAATGGCCATGCCTTTGCCCGCCACCAAGGGGTTGGGGTCGAGCACAGCGACCACCACGCGTTGAACCCCAGTGGTGAGCAAGGCCTCTGCACAGGGCCCAGTGCGGCCATGGTGGGCGCAGGGTTCCAGCGTCACGTAGGCCGTGCTGCCTGCCAGGTCAACGCCGCGGGATTTGGCGTCGGCCATGGCTTGCACTTCGGCGTGGGCTTGCCCAGCCACGCAGTGAAAGCCCTGGGCAATCACTTGCCCCTGCCGCACAAAAATGCAGCCCACGCGCGGGTTGGGGGTGGTGGTGTATTGCCCCTGCCAAGCCAAAGCCAAGGCCTGGGCCATGAAGGACCCGTCTTCTGGGCGCAGAGGTGCGTAATGCAGGGCTGGCATGTCGGCTCAGGCCTTGCCAGACTTGCTGGTGCTGCGAGCAGCTGGCTTTGCTTTCGAGGGTTCGGCTGGTGCTGTGAGGTGGGCAATTTCTTCGGAGAAGCTTTGCAGATCTTCGAAGCTTTTGTACACCGACGCAAAGCGGATGTAAGCGACTGTGTCGAGGTGCCGGAGTTGCTCCATGACCAATTCACCGATGAACTTGGTGTCCACCTCCCGAGCGGCACTCACCAACAACTTTTCTTCGATGCGCGAAACGGCTTGGTCAATGGCCTCTGCACCCACAGGGCGCTTGCGCAAGGCCAGCATGAGGCTTCCGCGGAGTTTGTCTCGAGAAAAGTCCGCCCGTGAGCCGTCTTTTTTGACAATCGCTGGCAGAAAAAGCTCGGCTCGCTCGTAGGTGGTGAAACGTTTGCCGCAATCGCCGCACTGCCGCCGACGCCGAATGGTGTCTCCCTCCTCGGAAGTTCGGGAGTCCACCACCTGGGTGTCGGCGTGGCCACAAAATGGGCATTTCATTGGGCCAGGCCTGCCTGTTTATTTGTAAACAGGGAACTGGCTGGTGAGCGCTTTCACCTTGGCCCGCACGGTGGCCAAGGTGGCCTCGTCTTCCGGGTTTTCCAGCACGTCGGCAATCAGGTTGCCCACCTGGCGGGCCTGTTCTTCTTTGAAGCCGCGTGTGGTCATGGCGGGGCTGCCCAAGCGAATCCCGCTGGTCACGAAAGGCTTTTCGGGGTCGTTGGGGATGGCGTTTTTGTTCACAGTGATGTGCGCGTTGCCCAAGGCGGCTTCAGCGGCTTTGCCGGTGATGCCCTTGGCACGCAGGTCCACCAGCATCACATGGCTTTCGGTGCGGCCAGACACAATGCGCAAACCACGGGCCACCAGGGTTTCGGCCAGGGCTTGTGCGTTTTTAATCACTTGCTCCTGATAAGCCTTGAATGCGGGTTGCAGGGCTTCATGGAAGGCAACAGCTTTGCCCGCAATCACGTGCATCAAGGGGCCGCCCTGAATACCGGGGAAAATCGCGCTGTTGATCTGTTTGGCGATGGCCTCTTTCATGAGGATGATGCCGCCGCGGGGCCCACGCAGTGATTTGTGGGTGGTGGAGGTGCACACGTCAGCATGGGGCACGGGGTTGGGGTACACGCCCGCAGCAATCAGGCCGGCGTAGTGGGCCATGTCCACCATGAAGTAAGCACCCACTTCCTTGGCGATTTTTGCAAAACGTTCAAAGTCGATGCGCAGAGCGTAAGCAGATGCACCTGCGATGATCAGTTTTGGCTTTTTTTCACGGGCCAGTTGTTCAACCTGTTCATAGTTGATTTCTTCTTTCTCGTTTAGGCCATAGGACACCACGTTGAACCACTTGCCAGACATGTTCAATGGCATGCCATGGGTGAGGTGACCCCCCTCGGCCAGCGACAGGCCCATGATGGTGTCGCCAGGCTGGAGCAGGGCGAAGAACACGGCCTGGTTGGCCTGCGAGCCAGAGTTGGGTTGGACGTTGGCCGCTTCTGCGCCAAACAGTTTTTTGAGGCGATCGATCGCCAGTTGCTCAACCACGTCAACATGTTCGCAGCCGCCGTAATAGCGCTTGCCGGGGTAGCCTTCTGCGTATTTGTTGGTCAGTTGTGAACCCTGGGCTTCCATCACGGCCGGGCTGGCATAGTTCTCGGAGGCGATCAGCTCGATGTGGTCTTCCTGGCGGGTGTTTTCCAGTTCAATGGCGGACCACAATTCGGGGTCGGTTTGGGCAATGCCTGTTTGGCGGTTAAACATAAGAATTTCCAACAATCCAAGGGTTCAAAAACAGCCCATCATTCTAAATGATTTCATGGGCTTTGGGCGAAGCGTCTCCGCGTTGTTCAAGCCACTCGGCCATCCACCTCGTCCAGCGTTTGGCCCGATTGACCATGGTCCAGGTGCGCCGTGTGCCCCCAGACCACCACATGGTGTTGTCCGTTTGCAGCCAGGTCGATCACATTGATGGCGCAGTTGGGCAATTGCCAAGCACGTTGCGTGTGAAGGGGCTCGCCAGTGCAATGCCGGTAAATGCAGTCCAAAACGCCGCCATGGGCCACCAACAGTAAGGTTTGTCCCCGCCAGCGGTTGGCGTGTTCGTTCAAGGCTTCAATAACGCGTTTGTGAAATTGCAGCAGGCTCTCGCCCCCGCTGACTGTGGCTTCAGGATCCCGGCGTTTCAAGGCCTCAAACTCCCTGGGCGATTTTTGGTGCATTTCATCCCCAGTCAAGCCCGACAAATGGCCATAATCCCGCTCGCGCAAGCGCCGGTCCAATTCAATGGTGCAGTCGCCCTGGGCGATCGCTTGCGCGGTGTGGTGCGCTCGTTGCAGGTCGCTACTCACACAATGGTCAAATGCCAGCGGGTGGTCGGTGGCGGCAGCGGTGAGCGCTGAAAAATACTGGCCCACCCGTTGCGCTTGCGCTCGACCACATGCATTCAGTGGAATGTCTGTGTGCCCTTGGAATCGCTTTTGTGCATTCCAATCGGTTTCCCCGTGCCGCACCAACACAATACGGGTGTGGCCAGCGGCTCGGGTCGGCCAAGTGTTCGCGATGCAGCTCAAACCAGATGCACCTTGGCAAAGCGGCGCTTGCCCACTTGAATCACGTAACTGCCCTTGCTTAGGCGCAAGCCTTTGTCGGTGATTTTTTCGCCTTCGAGTTTCACCCCACCTTGCTGGATGTTGCGGTTTGCATCGCTGCTGGAGTCGCACAAGCCCGCGGCCTTGAGGATCCAAGCGAGGCCCGCCTGGGATTCCCCTTCCGTCAGGGTGAGGGTGACTTCTGGCAATTCATCGGGCAGCGCACCTTGTTTGAATCGCGCCTCAAATTCGGCCAAGGCGTCAACAGCCGCCTGTGCGCTGTGGAACCTCGCCACAATTTCCTGAGCCAGCGCAACCTTGGCGTTGCGTGGGTTTTCGCCGTTTTCGCAAGCCCGTTTCAAGGCGTCAATCTCGGCCATGGGCTTGAAGCTGAGCAGGGTGTACCAGTTCCACATCAGCGTGTCGCTGATGGACATCACTTTTCCGAACATGTTGGTGGCTGACTCATTGACGCCGATGTAGTTGTTTTTGGACTTGGACATTTTGTCCACGCCGTCCGTCCCGACCAACAAAGGCATCGTCAAGATGCATTGGGGGGCCTGATCATTCTGTTTTTGAAGTTCGCGCCCCATCAGCAAGTTGAATTTTTGGTCGGTGCCGCCCAATTCGAGGTCAGAGCGAAGCGCCACCGAGTCGTAACCCTGTAATAAGGGGTACAAAAACTCATGCACCGCAATGGGCGTTCCGGATTGGTAGCGTTTGGTGAAGTCGTCGCGCTCCAGCATGCGCGCCACCGTGTAGCTGCTGGCCAGGCGGATCATGCCGTCGGCACCCAGCGGGTTGAGCCATGTGCTGTTGAACTCAATGGCTGTGCGGTCCGCATCCAGAATCTTGACCGCTTGCTCATGGTAGGTTTTCGCGTTTTCTTGCACTTGCTCCCGGGTCAGCGGCGGACGGGTGCTGTTGCGGCCAGAGGGGTCGCCTATCATGGAGGTGAAGTCGCCGATCAAGAAAATCACCTGATGGCCCAAATCTTGCAGCTGTCGCAGCTTATTGAGCACCACGGTGTGGCCCAAGTGGATGTCAGGGGCGGTGGGGTCCAGTCCCAACTTGATGCGCAGCGGCTTGCCGCTTTGTTCGCTGCGGATCAGCTTCTGGAGCCATTCCGACTCGATAATCAGCTCTTCGCAGCCACGTTTGGTCACTTCCAGTGCATGGCGCACCGTTTCGGAGACATTTGATGCATCGACTGAATTATTTTCGCCCCTCTTATCAGGTGACTGTTTCATTTGGCAATCCTTTGTTACACTCTCGCAATCGCAGTGTTGTATTTTTGAAAATCCGGGCTGATTGAGGGCGATTGGCTGTCGGTTCTTACACATCAAAAAATTAAAACATGATGCTTCAGAATTTTTTAGAGCGAGCAATCGCCGCGTGGGGGCAGGGAGTTTCCCTCGCCAAGGGCTGGATACACCAAGGTCTGCAGTTTGCAGACGATGTATTGCCCGCCTCACACAATCATAGAAAGTGGGTCATTGTAGGGTTTTTTTCCTTTCCTGTTTTGGGCGCGGTGGTCGCAATTGCTGGCTCTGTCCAAAATACCCCTGATGATTTGAACAACTTGAACGCCGGGTCTGTGGTCGAGGCCATCGAGCTGAATCTCGACCAGGCTGGTGTTTACACAGTCGATCCCTTGGTGGCCGAGGAGCGCATCCGCCGTGGCGACACACTGATCGGGTTGCTGGAGCGCATGGGCGTGAACACCGAAGGGCTAGCTCCCTTCATGGGCAAAGACCCCGTGGCCAAACAGCTGGTGAACCTGCGCGCTGGCCGCGTGCTCACCGTGCAGCAGACCCTGGAAGGCGACCTCAAATGGCTGCGCTACAAGAGTGCCGTGGAAGAAGAGGGGCAAGAGTCCATCTTGATCCAGAAAAACAATGGCATGTTCATCGCCAAGCGAGAATCCGTCGAATTTGAAAAGCAGATTGTTTTTAGATCGGGTCGAATTGAGTCTTCACTGTTTGCTGCGGCCGACAAAGCCGGTCTGCCTGATTCCATCGCCATCCAGCTCACTGAAATTTTCTCTTCCGAGATTGACTTTCACCGGGAACTGCGTCGCGGCGACGAATTCAAGGTGGTTTACGAAGACCTGACCTTGGAGGGCCGGTCCGCTCGATCTGGTCGGGTGTTGGCTGTGGAGTTTGTGAACAACAACAAATCACACAAAGCCTACTGGTTTGCACCTGCCAGTGGCTCGCCCGGGTACTACAACGAGGAAGGGCGCAGCATGCGCAAATCCTTCCTGCGATCGCCGCTCAAATTTTCACGCATTTCCTCTGGTTTTAGCACACGCCGATTCCACCCCATTCAACAACGCTGGAAGGCACACCATGGGGTGGATTATGCGGCACCCACAGGCACGCCCATCATGGCCACAGCCAGTGGCACAGTCACCTTTGTGGGTGTCCAAAATGGCTATGGCAATTTTGTGGAAATTGAGCATCACAGTGGTTACAGCACCGCTTACGCCCACCTCAGCCAGTTTGGTCGGGGTTTGAAGCGCGGGCAAAAGGTTGATCAGGGCGACATCATTGGCTACGTGGGTGCAACAGGCTGGGCAACTGGCCCACATCTGCATTATGAGTTCCGGGTGAACCGCGTTCCCAAAGATCCTTTGAGTGTGAATGTTGCTCGGGCCGAGCCTTTGGATCGCAGCAGCATTCATGAATTCAAACGCGTCCAAATGGCTTTGGATCGTCGCATGGAGCTGGCCACCGCACAGCGAATTGCCAGGGCGCAGTAATGATCATTCTGGGTGCCATGTCTGGCACCAGCACCGATGGTGTGGATGTTGCTGCCCTTCATGCGGATCCCTCCACCGCGTCAATCCGGTTTGTGGGGCATCGCAGCGAGTCCTTCGATCCGCAGCTGCGTCAGCGTCTTCTTGATCTTCAGCACGTGCCTGCTCTCTGCAAATCCGGTGAAGATTTGCTGGGAGCCATGCTGGCCTGTCGCCGAGATCTCACCCTCGCCTATGCGCGGGCGGTGTACGCCCTGATCAACGAGCTTGGTATTGAGGCGCGCGACGTCCGCGTGCTGGGTGCCCACGGGCAAACGCTCCGGCATCGTCCAGATCTTGGGTTCACCTATCAAATGCTTGATGGTGCATTGCTTGCTGTGCAAACTGGCCTGGATGTGGTGTGCGATTTTCGTTCAAAAGACGTGGCGCTGGGCGGGCAGGGCGCACCCTTGGTGCCTGCCTTTCATCAGGCGTGGTTGGCGTCCAAAGGGCTTGCAACACGCAGCGCAGTACTAAACTTGGGCGGGTTTTCAAATCTCACGGTGCTACAAGGCGTTGGATTGCCTGTGTTGGGTGGCGATTGCGGCCCTGCCAATTGCTTGATGGATCTTTGGGCGAAATCAAAATTTGGTCTGGAGTTTGACGAAGGCGGCGGCATTGCTGCCCTGGGGCGTGTGGATGAGTCTTTGTTGGCCGAATTGCTCGCTCACCCATTCCTCTCCAAAGCATGGCCCAAAAGCACTGGGCGAGACGATTTCAATGCGGAATGGTTGGATCGCTGTATTGCAAGTGCTGGGCAGTGCGTTGCCAATGAAGATGTGATGGCAACGCTCTTGGCCATGGCTGTGGAGGTGGTGAAGGCTTGTTTGCCCAGTGGGGTGGACCGCATGTTCGTTTGCGGTGGGGGGGCGAGCAACGAAGTCTTGGTTACACAGCTGGCCTTGTCGCTCGCGCCGGTTGAAGTTTGTCCAATTGAGGATTTGGGTTTGCCTGCACAGGCTGTGGAGGCGGCCGCATTTGCTTGGCTGGCCATGCGCTCCATCGTGGGTGAGCCCAGCAATTGCCCAACAGTCACTGGGGCTCGAGGCCCCGCGGTGTTGGGGGCATTGCACCTCTGCCGCTAGGCCCCCAACCCACGGTGGGGCGTCATGCCAGACTGGGTTCAGCTTCCTCGTCGTTCATGTCGGTGGCTTGGTTTGAGGCCTTGGGGGCGGGACTTTTGGGCTGACGTGGCGGGAACAGTTCGTTGAGGACTTGCAGCCCCTGGTGATTGCGTTCAGCGTTGTAGGGAACCCGGATCATGTCCCGCATGAACTGCACCGGCCTTGCCACACCATCTTGCCTGTTCTCAATCAAGATGCAGCAAGGTTGAAAATCCAGCAGGGATCCGAGCTGTTTTAGTTGCTCTTCTCCCTCGCGCGCCTCTTGTTCCGTGCCGGCATACAGAATGTACACCGAAGGCATTCCGTGCTTTAAGGCATGCAAATAGGCTTTGTATGCGCCACCAAGAGAATATTGCAGGTGATCAAACCCTTGGGTGGGCAGAATGCTTTGGATGTCTTGCAGGCTCTTGGAATTGAGCGCGAGCACGCGTGCTTCGAGCAATGCAGATCGACGTGCATTGACGGGGTTGTTGTGCCGTTGCGCGTCTGCATCGTTTGGCAGGATGACTTCAAACACGGAGCCAGCCAATTTTCCGTTGTAATAGCGGTTTCTGCAGTTGGTTTTGGCGAGAATTTGCTCACTGAGGTCGCGAATCATCGATGAGCCGTGCCCCCAGCCTTTGTTGTGCGCTGCCACGCGATCGCTTTCAATGCCGGAGCCGGTGTCCGCAATTTGCAGGCACACGCCACCTTGCTTGCGCCTTGTGCCAACAAGCACACCACCTTGTTCGGTGTATTTGATGGCGTTGTCCAATCCATTCCGGAGGATCTTGGTGAGCGCATCCTTGTTGGTCAGCACCTGTGCGTCGGTGGGTACGTAGCGCATTTGTAGGCCCTTGCCTTGGGCGAGCATTTGATACTCCTCCACCAAGGGGCTGAGCACATCGTCAATCTTTACAGTTTGTAAAGGTGCTAGTTTTTCTTCGAGCGGGTAGCGTATCGCCTCCGACAACTGATCAAAAAACTCCTCCAACATATTCTTGAGTGCTTTTTGGGCGGTCTGGATGTGTTGATAGCGGGCGGTTACCTCGGGGTCTTTGGAAATGGCTTTCCCGACGCTGGCCAATATGCCCAATGTGCTCAGCGGCTGACGCAGGTCGTGCCGGAAGTCTTTGAGTACACGTCGCCCACGGAAGGCCAGTTTGACGACCTCAGGGTCGACCTTGGTGTGCTCTTCCCAATGTTGCTTGGTGCGGTTGCGCGCAAAGTCTTGGAAGAGCATGTGCCCGATGCTGGAGAAAAGCAACAAGCTCAAAAGGCCAATCGCCAGTCCCCAGGTGGAGGCGTTTGCCGCATCAGGCAGAAGGTCCAAGCTTGGGTGCAAGGCGCTGACTGCGCAATACACCGTGGCAAAGTAGACGGCTTTGTATCGGGTCACGTTTGGCAGGCTGCCGTAGCTTCTCAGGATTGCCATCAAACAAATCCACTGCACCGCAGCAACAAGCAATTGGCTCTCCAGTGTGCCCTGTGTGCTGCCAATGGCACTGGCCACCAAGCCTGCAAAGAATGGGCCATAAGCCATATGTTCAGCCCTGACTTTGCCCCTGCGCCGTTTTAAAAACGCGCTGCTGAAAAACAAAAAGGAGAGCACAAACAGCGCCGAATAACTTGCCTCCCCTGGTCGAAGATTTTCATACTCGTTGTACCCGAAGACCAAAAATCCCAACAGGAGCGACCCGATCACCGCCGCAGCGTTTTGCCTCTGGTTGGGCATGTGATTGGAGAAGAACGGGTACAGTGCTGCTCCCAATAAAACGGACATCAACACAAATGGATACGACATGGGTGACCTACAGGTTGAGGCGATTGTTCGGCGGGTGTTGCTGGCCTTTTTTCTTGTTATACAACATTTAGGCCACTGCCGCTGCGTTTAGCCTGGGAATTTTTCTGTACAGGCTCACCGCTTGCGTCCGGTTTTTCACATTCATTCGAGTGAAAATTTCACGCAAATGGGTTTTGATTGTTTCGGGGGAGAGGTCGAGCTTTCGGGCGATTTCCTTGTTGGACAATCCCGATGCCAGGTAATGCATGACTTGTTGCTGCTTGTGCGTGAGTTGAATGCCAGTGGTTTGCCCCAGCCGGCCGGTGATGTGATCGCCGTTGCTCTGGCGGTTGTTCAATGCGTTCGGTCGCCATTGCACTTGCACGCCTGCGCGGGTCAATGCTTCCAGCAGCACAGCCGAGGTGTGTTCAAATCCTTCCGACTTGGAAACCATCCAGGTGGGCGTGTGCTGATTGGGTTCGATGCTGGAGAGCAGGCTTTCGTCGCCGCTCATGATGAGCATGGGCAAACCAGGGTGGGATTCTGACAGGGTGTCAACAACGTCTTGGCCTTCTGCGTCCGGCAAGCGCAGGTCGGTGATGATGAGCGCAGGGTTGTTGGTGGCCAACAGTTCGCGCGCGTGGCTCATGCTGGCTGCGCATAGAATGTCTGCATTGGTGGCAACAAATTCAACCAGGTCTTTGATGCCTGTTGCAAACAGAGGGTGGTCTTCAATCACTAAAATCTGGTTCGACGACATTTTTAATCTCCTCCCGAAGGAATGTTAGTTGGAAAGGTATCACTCCAAGTGGTCATCACCCATCTTTCATGGATTAACACATTTTTCCAACCCTCTTTAGGGTGAGTTAATCGGTTTGGTTTTGCTCAGTCAATAAGGAAAAGCCGTAAAATGGCAATTGGTTTCAGTACGATGGCCTGTGCCCCACGCCACAACGCATACTCATGAGAACAAAATTAGGTGGTTCGATCAAACCCGCGGCAGACGAATCCCAGGCCAGGGTGAGGCGCAAGGAGCAGACGCGGCATAACCTAATGCAGGCCGCGCTCACCTTGGTGGGCCATGGCAGCAGCTTCACCGCTTTGGGCATTCGAGAAATCACCCGAGAAGCTGGGGTGGTGCCCACCGCGTTTTACCGCCACTTCAAAAACACCGACGAATTGGGTCTGGCCTTGGTGGAAGAAGGCGGAATCACGTTGCGCCGGCTGTTGCGTGAGGCCCGCCAGGCAAGCCTGCCTGGGGAGGACATGATTCGTCATTCGGTGAGCGTGTTCGTCAATTACTTGAAGCAACACCACTTGGAATGGAGATTTGTAAGCTCAGAGCGCTCGGGGGGGTCGCCAGCCTTGCGCAACGCCATTCGCAATGAAATTGCTCATTTCACCAACGAGATGGCCAGTGACCTGCGCGCCCTAAACATCTTTCCAGGCCTCTCTACCCACACGCTCCAACTCATTTGCAGCTTGGTCGTCACCATGATGGTGAACTCCGCCACGGACTTTCTGGATGTAAAACCGGAGCAGCCACAGCTTGAACGCGAGATGATCGACAATTTTGTGAAGCAGATCGTCATGGTGTTTTTGGGGGCGGCCAACTGGCAGGAGGAGCCGACCAACTCCCTGTCCAACGAGCTGGCGGGTCGTAAATGACCCAACCTGTGGTGTATGTCGATTTAGACGGCACACTGAGCCCGTCGGATGTATTGGTCGAGAGTTGTTTGCTCTTGCTCAAGCAAAAGGCGTGGATGATATTTCCCATGCTTTGGTGGGCCTTGCGCGGAGGTTGGTACTTTAAACAACAAGTGGCCCGCTTGGTGGATCCCAACCTGGAGCATTTGCCCATCGACTCGGTGGTGATGGAGCGTTTGAACCAGTTGAAGACCGCTGGGCACACTTTGGTGCTGGCCAGTGCGTCGGTGGCGCGTGATGTTCAAAAAATTGCCAATCGTGTTGGGGTGTTTGATCGGGTGTTGGCCAGCCAAACCCACAACCTGAAGGGGCGCGCCAAGCTTGAGGCCATTGAGCATGATGCTGGTGGGCGGCCGTTTTTTTATTTTGGTGATGCGGCGGTGGACGTGCCCATCTGGAAAGCGGCCGCGCACGCCTTTGCGGTGAATCCTTCCCAGGCGCTGATATTGAAGGCCCGTGCGAGCGGCATTGAATTGCATGAAATTCGAAGCCGCGGCAATCGATTTGCTGCCATGGCCAAGGCGATGCGCCTGCAGCAGTGGGCCAAAAATGCACTGCTTTTTTTGCCCCTGATCGCTGCCCACAATCGCAGCGCCGACTTGTGGATCACCATGTTCTGGGGTTTTGTGGCGTTTGGTCTGGTGGCCAGTGCCACTTATATCTGGAACGATTTGATGGACTTGAATGCCGATCGGCAGCATCCACGGAAACGTCACCGGCCGATGGCTAGCGGGGCTCTGCCGGTCCTGCAGGCCTTGCCGCTGATGCTGCTGCTTGGTTTGGGTGGTTTTAGTGTGTCTGCTGTGCTGGTGGGTGCAGCATTCACAGGGGTGTTGTTCATCTACACCGTGGTCACTTTGCTTTATACCTTCGTGTTCAAGCGCACAGCTTTTGTGGATGTGTTGCTGCTGGCGATGCTGTACACCGTTCGCGTGATTGCGGGGGGTGTGGCCACAGGCATTGATTTGTCGAGCTGGTTGCTGGCCATCTCCCTCTTTGTGTTTTTGAGCCTGGCCTTGGTGAAGCGCTGTGCCGAGCTTGAGTTTTTGCAGTTGGAGGGGGCTCAACCGCAGGGGCGAGGTTACCGCATGACCGATTTGAGCTACTTGGTGTCCATGGGCATTTCCAGTGGTTTTGTGGCCGTGTTGGTGCTGGCCCTGTATGTGGACAGCCAGAATGGCTCCATGCTCTACAAAACGCCAGAATATTTGTGGGGCATCTGCCCGTTGTTTTTGTATTGGTTGATGCGGATCTGGATCATGACCTCCCGCAAAGAAATGATGGACGACCCAGTGCACTTTGCCATTCATGACCGCATCAGTTGGTGTTTTTTGCTTGCGGTGGCGGCGCTGGTGGCATTGGCCCGCTGGGCCTGAACCCAATGGACTTTTGAATGTTGACTAAGGTGAATTTGCCGCAGGCCAAGCGGGTGTTTTGGACCACGGTGGCTGTGACTGCGGTGATCAAGCTTTGGCTTGCCCTGTTTTTCCCCATGACCGGGGATGAGGCCTTTTTCCACCTGTGGGCCAAATTTCCAGATTGGGGTTACTACGATCACCCGCCAATGATTGGTTGGTGGTTGTGGGGGCTCTCACAAATCAGCGATGCGCCCATCGTGATCCGCAGCCTTACCCTCTTGCTGACCACCGTGATTGCCGTGGGGGTGGTGCTGCTGGCGCGTGACCTGCTGCCCCGTGAGCAAGAGCCCAAAGCTTGGCTCGCTGGAGCGGTGTATTTGTCCATGCCGGTGTCATGGTTTGCTGTGTTTGTGACCACCGATACGCCGCTGATATTTTTCATGGGACTGTCCATCTACACCTATGTCAAGTCTATCCGCAGTGATTCATGGTGGGGGCTTTGGCTGGCGGGTTGTTTTTTGGGGCTGGCATTTTTGTCCAAGTATTTTGCAGTGTTGCTTGGGTTTGCTTTTGGCCTGCATCTGCTGACCCAGCCCAAGCGCTTCAAAAAAATTGCCTTGTTGCTGGCAGGTGTCTTGCCGTTTGCGGCCGAAAACATTGCCTACAATGCATACAACTGCTGGAACAACATCATGTTCAACTTGGTGAACCGGCACGGCGATGCGCAGCTTGGATTGGGCACCGTGTTCACTTATTTGGGCATGATGGTATACCTCATCACGCCATGGGTGATGTGGACGCTCTTCAAGCATGTCAAAGCCTGGCGAGCGCACACGGCACTGGTGTTTGCCTTGTTGGTGCCGCTTGGTTTGTTTTTGCTCATCTCCCTTGAGAAAACGATTGGTCTGCATTGGGTCTTGGGTTTTTTGCCCGTTGCTTTTGTGTTGTTGGCGTTGGCAGGCAATTCGATTTGGATGCGTCGTTACGTCTGGTTCAACGCGGTGCTGTCGCTGCCGCACCTGGTGGCGTTCGGTCTGCTCATGCATGCCCCGGCGGATGTGTGGCCCAAAAAGAGCTTCCAGCAAGATGTGGTGTTTCACCGTGACATGCCAGCCCTTTTGAGTGCGCTGACTGCTGACATGCCGCCCGGTGCCGTGCTAACCACCACGGCGTATTCCCCGGCCGCTTTGATGACTTACCACCACCAGCAGGTGGTGCCGGTGTTTGGGCCAGGCAAATACCACGCCCGCAACGACGATGTGTTTGTGGACTGGCGGCAAATGGCAGGCAAGCCAATTCGCATTGTTGCCAAGGCCAAGCCGATCGATCCCGCTTTGTACAGCAACTACCTGAGCAATGTTCGTGTTCGTGAGTTGGTGGCACAAGGGGTGCCATTCACGGTGGTGGATGGAGACAATTTCGATTACCCGCGTTTCAGGGATGAGGTGTTGCGCCAAGCAGTGAGCCAGTATTACCAAATTCCCAAGTTGCTGCCGGTGCTCGACTGCCCGTATGGCCGCAAGTACGGCTTTGAAACAGAGTGCCGAATTGGGCACTGGGGCATCTTTGAAGGCTTCAAATAAAAAAACACCGACCTGCTTTGATCGGCAGATCGGTGTGGTTTTGGTGTTTTAAATTTGTGCGTCTGCGGTTGTGAGTTTGCGTTTGGCTGGCAGTGAGAGTTTGAACACTTTCAACAGCACACCAAAATACTGCTTGTGCAGTTTGCCTGTGTTGTAGGGCAAGCCGTATTTCTCGCACACCGCGCGCACCTTGGGTGCCACTTCCACATACCGATGGGCTGGCATGTCCGGGAAGAGGTGATGCTCAATCTGGTGGCTCAAGTGCCCGCTCATGATGTGCATCAATTTGCTGCCTTCAAAGTTGGCCGAACCCGTGATTTGGCGGATGTACCAATCGCCGCGAGTTTCCTTGCCCATGTCTTTTTCATTGTAGGTGGCCACACCTTCGGGGAAGTGACCACAAAAGATCACGGTGTAGCTCCACAGGTTGCGGATGAGGTTGGCCAAGGCGTTGCCCAGCAAAACACGTGGCGCATTCCACAGGGCAATGGCCGGGAAAAACACATAATCCTTGAACACTTGGCGTCCAGACTTTTTCAGGAAGGCTTTGAGCCGTTTGAAGAAGGTTTTGCGGTCAATCTTTCGCTCACCCGTGATTTCGAACTCCAGGTCGTGCATGCCCACGCCCCATTCGAAGCCCGCTGCAAGCATGGCGTTGTACACGGGCTGGCCCAGGTAGGCAGGGTGCCAGGGTTGCTCTTCGCTCATGCGCATGATGCCGTAGCCCACATCGCGGTCTTTGCCCACAATGTTGGTGTAGGTGTGGTGCATCACATTGTGGCTGTGTCGCCACTGGTCGCTGTCACACACATTGTCCCAGTCGTACTTTTGACCATTCAGCTTGGGGTCGCCTGTCCAGTCGTATTGGCCATGCATCACATTGTGGCCAATTTCCATGTTTTCCAGAATTTTTGCATTGGCCAGTGCCAGTACACCCAGCACAAAAGTCACGGGGTCGATGCCCACATGCAACAGGGTGCGGCCAGCCACTTCGCTGCCTGTGGCAATCCGCATCATTTTGCGGATGTGGGCCACATCGCGTTCGCCCAGGTTGTTCATCACGTCATCGCGGATGGCGTTCAATTCTTTTTCAATGGCATCCACATCGGCACGGGTGATGTGTGCAGGATGGCCCATGGTGCTTTGGCGTTGTTCGATTTGGGTTTGCATGGTGTGTTCTCCTTGTCTTTTTTACAGCGCAATGTTCAGGGTGATGTCGCTCAAGGCGCGGCTGGTGCACAGCTTAATCACTTCATTGGGCGCGTTTGAAATTTCGCCTGTGAGCAGGTTTTGGTGGGCACCATGCACTTTCACGCAGGTGCAGCTTGCGCAAATGCCCATCCGGCAACCGTTTTTGGGTTGTAGGCCAGTGGCCTCAATCTGTTGCAGCAAAGGCGTCTCGCCCTGGGTGGTGAAGGTCCTGCCCTGTGCTTCCAGGGTGACTTGCACCGGGCCCATGCTCTCTGCGTTTTGGACAAACACGGGGGGCATGAACGTCTCGGTCACCAGCAGGCTGGGTTGCGTGGCAAACAGCGGTTGCAGATCGCTGATGAGCACGCGTGGGCCGCACACCCAGGTGCTGTGTTGGCCAAAGCCGGGCAGTGCGCGAGCAATGTCTGCGGCGGTGGGCACGCCTGCGGTGTCGCTGTCGTGGTTCATCAGGGTGAGTGCGGGCCAGCGGGCGGCCAGCGCATCCAACTCGTCTGCAAAAATTCGATTTTCGCGGTTGCGGCTGATGTAAAAGAAATGCACCTGCGTGTTGGGCTGTGTTTTCTCCAGGGTGTAGAGCATGCTCATGACCGGGGTAACGCCACTGCCTGCTGCCACAAATTGCAGTGCGGGTGTTTGAGCGCGTGCCAGTGTGAATTCGCCGCCAAACTCGTTCAAAGTCACCACGTCGCCTTGGCGCAGGCTTTTGTTGATGGTGTTGGACACCACGCCATCGGCAATCGCCTTGACTGTGAAGCGAAGCAGGGCGCTGCCCTCAACGGTGCTTAGGCTGTAAGTGCGGCCCAAGCGTCGACCATTCACGTCCACATTCACCCGCGCAAATTGGCCCGCCTTCATGCCCTTGAATTGACCGTTGGGCTTGAGCCAGATGCTCAGTGTGTCGGGGGTCTCGCGGTGAGTTTTCACCACCTCTGCCCGCACCTCGGTCAACGAGGCGGTGGGGCGAAACCATTGCAGTGTGGTCTCCAGCAGCGCTGGGTTGATGAGGTAAGGCGTGATGCGTTTGATTGAGGACTGAATCACGATCGATCTCCCGATTTTGTTTGTATGTGCACAACTGTACACAATAAATCGGTTGATTGGTCGACCCGGTCTAGAATATGGGCTCTAGTTAATCAATAAGTATTTGATTTTCAACGTTAAATATAATTGTTATCTGGGATGTTTTTTGTGTACAAAATTATAAAAATTGATCTTTTTGGGTTATTTTAAAGATTGCCAGCGCGTGTTTCCCTTGATTTCAAGGGGGGATTGAAGATTAGAAACCGCCAGAGGAATACGCCAAGTGGACACTTGTTTCCTGTCTTTCGGATTCTTTTTTAGTCTTGGGTCTTGATAGGTCACCGCGTTGCTTGTGGAAACTTTCACCCAGTCGCCGCTGCTTGCCGCCTCATGAAACAGGCCAAGTTCACCTGACCATGGGTGCTTGTGGTTTAACCAAACGCCCTCGGTGTCCAGTCGCAAAAACACGCGCCCTTGATCGTCTTGTACAGAGATCGCTTCTGGCCCTTGTCGTATCAACATCAAGGCGTTGCCGCTGAGCCCGGGAATCATGGCGGATGCGGCAGGGTGGTCCAGCTCCTCGGTGATTTGTGGACGCCAAAACCCTTGAATTTCAGGGGCTTCCACCCGGGCCACCTCAAGCATCTTTGATTTGCCATCGATGCTGATTTTCAGGTGGAATGCCGTCAAGTCCTCCTGTTGCAGCCTTGGATCGTACCAACCGACGGCTGCGGACTCGTCCAGCTTCACCCACTTGGCAGGCATGTTTGGATTTTCTTTGAGTGCGGGTGGAATGGCTCCCCCGCCGGGTTGCTGCGCCCGATGCCAGCCGGTGCTGTGCACGTCCACTTCCACTTTCTTGCCTTGCAACCTCAGGAAGGGACGTGTCCCATCTTCCCCATACACAAGGATTTGGTGCTGTCCATTGGTGGATAGCGCAAACTGATAGGCAGCGGCTTTTGCAACGCTAAGCTGTATGCCTTTGGTGAGCGGTGTGACCACGGTGGGTACGCCTCCCTCGGTGCCGTGCTCGGCATGGGCAAGCACTGGGGAGGTCCAAAAAACAGAAAGCATCAGGCCGATGCCCAATGCTTTCTGAACCCAGGTTGGATTAAACGCCATGTTTCAACATAAAGCTCACACCCTTGGATGGGAGCATGTTGCCTTTGGCGTCTTTGCTGCGTGCAAAAACCATGTACGCACCTTGCGGTACCACGGCGGCTTGGTCGGGAATGGTGAAGGTGATGCTCTTGCCATTGGCCGATTTAAAGCGCGACTTGGGAATCACCACGGTGCGTTGATCACCGTCAATCAAATGGGTCATCACCGTGTGACGAACCAGTGTGATCGAGTCGATGTCTTTCGCCATGGTTTTGTCGCCCAACTGAATGGTCACGTCCTGCCCTTTGTTGAATTGCCGCAACACGGTTTTTCCATCGGGTCCCGCTGTGCCGTTGCCGCCCTGGAAGCCGGTCAACACTGGGCGGTTTGGATTGCCGACATATGGTGGAGTGAAAATTTCAAAGGAGGGGTCGCGACCGTCGTTGGGCGCAAAGCCAAATGCCGCCAGGTTGATGTTCTTCGCGTACAGCGTTGAAATCGGCGCATGCCCACCGACCAGCACGCGACCATCCTGCATCAGCAGGGCGGTGTTGTGGTAAGTGCGTGGGTTGTTGGCAACTGCCATTTGTTCCCACTTTTTGGTCACTGGGTTAAAGCGTTCAGCTGTTTTCCGCGCTTTTTCAATGCCTGGCGAGACCACGGCATCGCGGTCTGCTCCGCTGAATACCATGACACTGTCGTCTGGCATGAGCACGCCTGTGCCGTACCAGCGGGTCTCGTTCAGTGCGCCAGTCACCTCGCTTTGGTAGCTCACGACTTTGGCATCTTTCACGTTGCTGGCCAGCTCGGTTTTGACGGTGTCAATCCGAGACGCGGCGATGGCCACATAGCCACCGGGTGAGGTTGCACCCACCAGTGGCAATACACCGCCAGCGGTCAGGAAGCTCGCATCGGTGTATTTGCCATCGGCGTTGGGACGCAGAGGCAGCATCACCGAGAATGTGGAGCCGCGCATGCCGCCACCCACCGCCTTTTGGATGGCTTGTTCAGGATTGCCTGCGCCCGTGGCCAGATTGCCCAAGAGCTTCTGAAGGGCTTGTGGGCTCTTCATGGGTGCTGTGGTCAGCGTCTTCATGAGTGCACTGCTTGCAGCATTGGGTGCAGTCAGCGGATTAAACACTTGCGTCAAAGACTCCAAGCCGGCATCGCTGAAGGTGAGCGGGAAGCCGGCGTAACCCAGGTCGCTCCATGATTTGGTGCCAGGGTTGTAAGCGCCCGCAATGTTCCACAATGGTTGATCGTAGCTTTGGCCCGCCGGGTTAAACGCTTGGCCGCCGGCGTTGTACAGAATGTGCCCGTTGGGCAGCAAGTGCAAGCGTGGGTAGAGGGGCAGTGAGCGTTGAGCCGCTTGCCCGTTGTCTGTCCACTTGTTGGTGGCGGGGTCGTAGGTCTCCGTCTGGGGGACGTTGCGTCCGCTTTGCTCTGGCTGTTGCGGGTACACCGGTTTGATCAGCTTGGTCACGCCGCTGGCCACAAAGAGTGTGCTGTCGGCCATGGTCACCACCGAGGGGTACCAACGGCCAAAGTTCATGTCGGCCAGTTGGGTCCACTGGTTGGTGTTGGGGTTGTAGGCGCGGCTGGTTCGCAAGCCTTCCAGTTCGGTCAGGCCATAACCAATCAGGTTGCTGCCAGGCTCGCTGTAGTACGCTGTGCCACCCACCGCCAGAATCCTGCCGTCGGCCAGCATGGCCACGTCGGCACAAAACAGCGCGCCATCGGCCGAGTTGGTTTCTTTGTTGCTCAAGCCTGGGATCAGCTCGGTGATTTCATATCCGTCGGGGTTGGCGCCGGAATCCACTTCCTTGGGGCGTGTCCACAATGTGGCTGCGTTGGCATTTTCTGGAATGCGCATCACGCGGGTTTGGTCATTGATGGCTTTTTGGCCAAAATCCACCAAAATCGAAAATTCAAAATCCTCTGTGCCTTCCAATGCGTTGAAATACAGGAAGTCGCCAGATGGAAGCAGCGAAATGGTGCCAGCGGCGGGTTTGCATCGCATTTTTCCAGTCATGGGATCTGCGAGGCATTTTTCTGCAGTGGCAGTGCCTTCCAGGTCTGGATTTGCATCTTCTGCATTGCCCCGGCGGTACACCTTGGGCTCTGCGAATGGACGGCTGAACGAGCCTTTGTCTGCCTCTGGCAGGCTGGTCTTGTTCAGGTTTAAGGGGTTGGTTTTTGCACCAATCAGATCGTCCAGCAAACCAGCCTGAACAGGCAATGCAGAACCCAGGCCAATGGCGACGATGGCAGGTATAACTCTCAGCTTGAACACGTGTCTCTCCTCCTTGCAAGCTGTTTTTATGAACAAGGAAGACACACACCGGGCGGCAAAAGCCCAGTTCCTCCCTTGCATTTATTACAGTGGTTACTGTTTTTGCGCATTTTTAGATGCGTCTGTGTCCAAAGAATAACCATGATTATGGTTTTGTACAAGAGGAAAAAGGTAAAACTTCAGGTGTTAAGCATGTGACATTTTTTGGGGGTTTGCAGACGAAAAAAAACCCACGCAATGCATGGGTTTTTTTGAATTTGGTGGCGAATCAGGGACTCGAACCCCGGACCTGCGGATTATGATTCCGTCGCTCTAACCAACTGAGCTAATTCGCCGAAAGACCGCGATTATAACTGAGCTTTTTTAAAAAAAGAAGGGGGATCTCGCAGTTTTTAAACCATCCGCTCCACACGCCACATTTGATACTTCAACGCAAGCCATGCGCCCAACACGATGCTGCCCAGTGCCACGAAAGATGGCAACGCCAGGGTGCTCACCCCGCTCAGGCCTTGCCCCACGGTGCAGCCCAACGCAAGCACACCGCCGATGCCCATGAGACTTGCACCAATCAAGTGGTTGGCCGTGTCTTCAACGCCTTGGAATGTTTCCCAGCGGAAAGAACGCTCCAGCAAAGCGTTGCCGAGTGCGCCCAAGATGACACCAAAGCATGCCACCACGCCCACTGTAAGCACGCGGGATTGGTCGCTGTAGAACATCAACCACTCAAGGGTGTATGCATACGGCGCAACGAAGCTGAAGCCCTCGGCTCGATTGGCGTAGGTGCCCAGGTAGGCCGCTTCGAGCGTGTCGGGATGCTCGGGAACAAAAGCCAACTGGAAAATAACCCACCAGGCCGCCACGATGGTGGCGCCAACACCCAAACCGCCGATCACCACCTCGCGTGTCCAGGCGGAGCGCTTGGACAGGGCCGCGATCAGAATGATCAAAGGGATGCCGATCGCGAGCATGTGGGTGAGGCCCGGGTGGCCCGTTGCAGCAGAAATCATGGATGGGATGTGGGGCGGCTGTTCAAATTGCAAACGCAAAGGGTCCAAGTAGCCTGCGCGAAAAACACCCACAATCCCCTTGAGTGCCATGTAGGCAGTCAAGCCCATGACCACAAAAACCACCAAAGCCTTGAGATTGCCTCCGCCGAGTCGGATGAGTGTTTTGCTGCCACAACCCGAGGCCAGCACCATGCCAAATCCAAACAACACGCCCCCCAGCATGCCCGACAGCCAAGACCACTGCGACGCCAAGAAAATGGTGTCATGGATGTTGGCCATGCCGGCGATGTGGAGGCCTTGTAGACCCAGGGTCGCCACCGCGATGGCGACCAACCACATGCGAGCGCGATTCCAATCGCCAAAGTTGAAGACATCGGCCACGGCACCCATGGTGCAAAAATGGGTGCGGTGTGACACCGCGCCAAAAAGCAGGCCAACAACGAAGGTGGCCCACAGTACGGTGGTTTGTGTGTTGATTACGTTGATTTCTTCCATGAACCCAAACACCGTGCAATGTGAATATTTGGGTATTTTAACTGCGGGCGCACCGCCAAGGTGCCACTCGTCGACTTATTTCAGTGCGTCAAGCCGAACTTTGGCGCTTTTCGCTGCCTCACTTTCGGGGTACTTGGCAATCAACTCGCTCAGCGTCTTTTTGGCATTTGGAATGGCTTTGAGTTCAAGTTGGGAGCTCGCCATGCTGAGCAGCGCATCTGGTGCCCGCGGGCTGTCCGGGTGATCTTTGGCCAAATCACGTTGCGTGACCAGCGCCAATTTGTATTCGCCTTGTGCAAATTGTGCGCTGCCTAAAAAGTAGCGGACCTGAGGCTTCAGTTTGCTGTCGGGGTGTTTGCTCAGAAATTCTTGAAACTGTTTGGCTGCATCGGCGTAATTGCCCGCTTTGAAGTGGTCAAGTCCTGCCTGGTAATCGCGATATTGTTCGGGTGGTACGTTGATTTGTTCGCCGTCCAGCTCAATGGGCTTGGGCTCAAGTTTTTTGAGTCGGTCGTCGAGGTTGGCATACAGCAGTTTGTTGTCTTCCTGCAGCTTTCGAATGTTGTTGTTGGACACTTCGAGATCGCCGCGAAGGCGGGCGATCTCTCGGTCCTTTTCACTCAGTGATTGTGCCAAAGCCAACTGGCCCTGGTTGGCGGACTCCAGTCGAGCAATGCGCTCCTCAAGCTGTTTGACTTGTTGGCGCAAATCCAGGATGGCCCGGCGTGCCTCGGTGTCATCAAAAATCGCGAATGCCGAATTTGAAGACAGGGCGAAAAACAGCGTGGAGATCCAGGCTTTTTGCTTGAAAGTCAAAGTCATCTCGAGAGGAGTCCTGTGTCAACAATTACTGGTAAGCGATGTCAGAGCGACGGTTTTCAGCCCAGGCCGCTTCGTTGCTGCCGGTTGCCTTGGGTTTTTCTTTGCCAAAGCTAACGGTTTCGATTTGAGCTTCCTTCACGCCCAAGGCCAACATCAGGGTTTTAACCGCATCGGCACGACGCTGGCCCAAGGCCAGGTTGTACTCTGCACCACCACGCTCGTCGGTGTTGCCCTGGATCACAATTTTGCGATTGGGGTTGGCCACCAAGTAACGGGCATGGTTTTGCACCAGTTCACGGTACTCTTGCTTGACGGTGAAGCTGTCGTAGTCAAAGTACACGCTGCGTTTGGCCAATACACCTTGGGGGTCGTTCAGGGGGTCCATGTCACCAGGGGTGACTGTTGGAACTGCGCGGCTGTCACCACCTGCACCGGGGGCTGAACCGCCTTTGGATTCGATGGCGGGCTTGTCGTTCAGTGGAACAGCAGAGCTACATGCGGCCAAAACGGCCACAACAGCAGAAATTGCCACGTACTTCAGCATTGATTGTTTCATTTTTTTCTCCAGACCTAAAAGTTTGCTTAGTGTAAAAAGCTTGAAAACCAGATTTTAAATCAATCGTTTGTGAATGGACCCCATGTAGGCTCCGAAATGTCTGCACCTGAACTGCTCAAGCTGTATCGGATGCGACCGTCTTTGGAAACCACCGCCAGGGTGCCTTTGCCACCAGCCCGGGTTGCGTACAAAATGTAGCGCCCGTTGGGTGCAAAGCTTGGACTCTCGTCTCGCCCCGAGGAGGTCAATAGCATTTCGCTGCCCTGCGCCAAGTCGAGCACGGCAACGCGGAATTGACCTTCACGGCGCGCCACGTAAGTGAGCGTTTTACCGTCCGGGCTGATTCGAGGCGAAATATTGTATCCACCTTCAAATGTCACACGGGAGGCGTCTCCACCGTTTGTATTCATTCGATAAATTTGTGGGCCACCTCCACGATCGGACGTGAAATAAATGAATCGACCATCCTGGCTGTACACCGGTTCCGTGTTGATGCCGCCCGTGTTGGTCAACTTGTTCAAATTCCCGCCATCCAGCCCCATGCTGAAAATCTGTGAGCCCCCGTCTTTGGTGAGCACCACGGACATTTGCTGGCCGTTGCTGGACCACGCTGGAGCGCTGTTGCTGCCCTTGAAGTTGGCCACCGCCTTGCGGCGACCTGTTGCAAGGGTGTGTACAAACACCACCGGTTTGCGGGTCTCGAACGACACATAAGCAAGTTGTGTACCGTCTGGGGACCAAGATGGGCTGATGATGGGTTCTTTGGATGCCAAAGCCACTTGGGGATTGGCGCCATCGGAGTCAGCAATGATTAAGCGATATCGCCCAGGCGACTTTTCCACGTAGGCAATCCGTGTGGCAAACACGCCTTTTTCACCCAAGAGTTTTTCGTACACAAAATCAGCGATTTTGTGGGCAGTCAAGCGAAGCGCTGAGGGCTGAATGGCGTAGCTGAATTTGCCAAGTGACTTCTGCTGCGCGGTGTCGTGCAAATTGAAACGCACATCCAGTCGACCATCTGGCAGTCGTTTGATGGATCCAACAATGAGGGCGTCCACGCCGATTGATTTCCAGGCGCTTGGATCGATCAAGGTGGATTCATTCAGCTCAATATTGCTGGTGGTGTTGATTGCCCGGAAAAAGCCACTGCGCACCAAGTCATCTTCAATGATTTTGCGCATGTCCTCGGGCAAACCGGCATTGCCCTGAAAAGGTGCGGCGGAGAAGGCGATTTGATTGGCACCCACGCCTGTGATGTCGATCTTCAGTTGCGCTTGCGCAGCCATGGGCAGCGCAAGAAGGAGGAGCAAAGCGAGAAGTGCGGCTTGGCCGGCACTCAACAGCTTGGCCCAAACCGCTTGGTGAGAGGTTGGCTGCATGGTCATTTTGAAGTAAGTCATTGTTTGTCTTAAAAATTAAACGTCTTTTGGACGAAATGAGAGTACAAGCACGGGTTCCACAGAGCCATCATCGGCTTTGGGCAATGGGCTAGAGCGTTGCAATGCCCGTTCCACTGCATTGTCCCACTCGGGCAGGCCACTGCTCTTTTTCTGGGTGATTGAGACAATTTCCCCGGTTGGAAGTTGCCGAACTTCGAAAACTGCCTCGGGATTTCCATCCACCGCGTTGGCGCCGGGGAACACGATTTTACTTCGCACATACTGACGAATGCGGTCACTGTACTGGGCTTTGGTGCGGGCACTGCCCTGGCTGGTGCTGCCGGTGTTGGGGGCGCCGCCCATGATGCGCGCCATTTCTTCCTGGCGAAGTTTTTTTGCCAGTTCTGGGTCCAGCCGAGGCTCAGGCTTGGGCTGTGGCTTTGGCTCAGGCTTTGGTTCCGGCTTGGGCTCAGGCTTTGGTTCTGGCTTTTTTGGTTCCGGTTTCTTGGGCTCTGGCTTGGGTTCCGGCTTTTTGGGTTCTGGTTTTTTTTCGGGTTTGGGCAGCTCAATGTCGGCCTTCGGCGGTGTCACCGGGGGCGTGGGCTCTGGTTTGGGCTCAGGCTGTGGTGCGGGTTTGGGCTCCGGCACAGGCGCAGGTTCCACTTCTTGCACGCGGGCGGCCACGGTTTCGTTGGATTGAAGATCACTCCACAGCACTGCTTCAAATGCAGCGGGTTCTTCTGTGTTCCAGTTCAGGCCGATGGCGAAAAACGCAAGCAGCGTGAGATGTGCCAACAGTGAAAAGCTCAAGCCCGCCTTCTCGCCGGTGTGATCCACTGGCGGCTCAAGGCGAGACTCCAGGCCGCTTTCCCGAGACATCTTGGACAGCAGGGCTTGGTGAGCTTGGGTGATGTTCAGGCGTTGGCCGCGTAGAGACACATCAGCACTCATGGTGTTGCATGCACTTCATTTGCCTTTGGGTTTAACAAGGAGGCCAACTTTCTGAATGCCTGCATTTTGCAGCGCATCCATCGCGTCAACCACCGCCTGATACTGAATCGATTTTTCGGCAGAGATCACCACCGGGCGCTCTGGCTCATCGCCTTGGAGTCTTTTTACTTCCGTGGCGAGTTGATTCAGTGCCACCTCTTGGCTTTGGTTGGTTTTCATGTCTTTCACCACGAGGCTGCCAACCTGCCGCACTGTGACCTCGATGGGGCGGGTCTGCTTGGGCACGTTGGTGTTGTTCATCGTGGGCAAGTCGATCACCGAGGGGGTGATCATGGGGGCTGTCACCATGAAAATGATGAGCAGCACCAGCATCACATCGATGTATGGCACCACGTTGATCTCGTTCATGGCGCGTCTGGATTTGCGGCCAAGTTCAGCTTTCATGGCAAACCCTGTCAGTGTTGGCGCTGGAGGATGTTCAAAAACTCTTCCACAAAGCTTTCAAATTGGGTGGAGAGTCGGTCAATGTCGTTGGCGTACCGGTTGTAGGCCACCACCGCTGGAATGGCGGCAAACAGGCCAATGGCCGTAGCGACCAGCGCTTCAGCAATGCCTGGGGCCACGCTGGCCAGGGTGGCTTGTTGCACGTTGGCCAAGCCCCGGAAGGCGTGCATGATGCCCCACACGGTGCCAAACAAACCGATGTATGGGCTGACAGAGCCGGCGGATGCCAGAAAAGGCAAATTGCGCTCCAGCAGGTCGTTTTCTCGCTGGAATGCGGCTTTCATCGCGCGGCGTGAGCCGTCGATGATAAGTGAATAATCGGTGAGTCCCTTTTTATCGCGGGCGCGCAAAAATTCGCTCATGCCCGCTTCAAAGATGCGCTCCAGTGGCCCTGCCTCCAGGCGGCGGCTGCTGGCACGTTGGTACAGGGTGTTTAAGTCGCCGCCCGACCAAAATTCTTCCTCAAATTTGTCTGACAGGCGTTTGGCACGCTTGAGCACGGCCCATTTTTTGAAAATGGTGGCCCAGGAGATGAGGGAGATCATCACCAGAATCAGCATCACCAATTGCACAACCAAGCTGGCCTGTGCAATCAGCGAGGCAAATGACATGTCAGTCGATATATCCATGAAAATAATCCGCTTTCTGGAAAAGATGTTCGAAACGTGTAACGCGCTACTGCATCAATTGGTTGAGTTCGGCGTAAACCTGGGGTGGAATGGCGGCCGGTTTCAGGGTTTGCGTGTTGACGCAACCCACGCGGGTTGTGCCTTCGCAGATCACTTCGCCCTGGCGGCTTACCACTTGCTTGAAGACCGCTGAAACTCGCTTGAGTTCAATCAGTTCCACCGATACTTCAAGAACGTCCTCAAGTTTAGCAGAGCGCCGGTAATTCAATTGGGTGTTGCTGACAACAAAAACCAAATGATGCTCATTCATCAGGGTTTTCATGCCGATGCTGCGTTGGAGGAACAATTCGCTGCGTGCGCGCTCCATGTACTTGAGGTAATTGCCGTAGTACACCACGCCGGCGGCATCGGTGTCTTCGAAGTAAACACGCAGGGAGTATTTGTAAGTCATGGCGATGCAGTCCGGGTGTCAGTAGTATGCTGATGTCATTGTAAGGGGCTCTGCATGTATCATGAGTCTCGCAGGCCTATTTGCCCTGCCAAGCATGCAATGTGCACTGACTTCGCCTACCGGCATACTCAACTGATATTTCAACAACAATGAGAAGCGGAGACCACTGAGATGGCAAGATATATCCCCGTATTGGACGCCTCCTGGCTGTACGTCGAGTCCAAAGAAGCCCCCATGCACGTGGGCAGCATGGCGATTTTCACGGTGGAGGGCGAGCCTGTGCAGGCGGCCATTGCACGCATTGTGAGTTTGCTGCGCAATTCCACAGAATTTTCCCCACCTTTCAACTACCGCCTGTCCAATCCGCGCCTCATGACGTTGTGGCCCAAGTGGATTGAGGTGGACAAGGTGGACCTGGATTACCATTTCCGCCACAGCGCGCTGCCAGCCCCGGGTGGCGAACGGGAGCTGGGCACGCTCATTTCCCGTTTGCATTCGCACCCCCTCGATTTCCGCAAGCCCCTGTGGGAGATGCATCTCATTGAAGGTTTGTATGGCAACCGATTTGCGCTTTACACCAAGATGCATCACTCTCTCATGGACGGCGTGGGTGCCATGCGCCTGATGGAGCGCATTTTCGGAAAAACCGCTGAGGAAAGTTTGAAGTTGCCTGCCCCATGGAGCGTGGGCACCGTGCGCAAAAAAAAGAAAGTGGATCCGCAATCCCACTTCACCGACCAAGCTCGGGTGGCATGGGAGGCGGCCAAGCTCAGCGGTCAGTCGCTGCCTGCGGCAGGCAAAGCGCTGCTGGATTTGATGAAAGAGGCTGTCAAGCCCACCGATCCTGCATTGGCAACGCCCTTTTCGGGGCCCAAGTCAATTGTGAATGGCAGGGTGGGGGGCGCGCGCCGCCTTGCCACGCAAACTTACCCCTTGGAACGTATTCGCAAAGTGGCCGAGGCCGCTGGCGTGAGCGTGAATGACATTTTTTTGGCGATTTGCTCCAGCGCCTTGCGTCGCTATTTGCTGGAGCGCAATGCCCTGCCCGATGAGCCGTTGACGGCGGGTCTGCCCGTGTCGGTGCGCCCAGCCGACGATTTGGATGGTGGCAATGCGATCAGTTTTATTTTGGCCAATCTGTACACCAACGAAGCAGATCCTTTGGAGCGCTTGAAACAAATCAATCGCTCCACACAAATGGCCAAGGCCAATCTGCAAGCGATGCCCAAAGAGGCCATCAACAATTACACCATCATGCTGATGGCGCCGATGATGCTCCAGTTGGTGACCGGCTTGGGTGGCTTGACTCGGCCGATATTCAACACGGTGATTTCGAATGTGCCCGGGCCGTCACAGGACCTGTATTTCTCGGGTTGCAGGCTAGAGCAGTTTTATCCCATCTCCCTGATTCCGCATGGCCAGGCGCTCAACATCACCGTGGTGAGCTATGCCGGTCAATTCAACGTGGCCTTCACTGGCGACCACGACGCATTGCCTTCGATGCAACGCTTGTCGGTGTACACCGGCGAGGCCTTGGAAGAATTGGAGCGGTTGTTGGGTGCGCCTTGGAAAGCCACCAAGCCAGCGACCAGGAAACGGGCCAGCAAAGCGGCTGAGGATTAAAGCAGGTCGCCCTGTGCTGAATTCGCGCTGGTCAGGTGGGTCGGCGCGGCCAAGCCAAAATGGGTGTAGCTGTTGAGCGTGGCAATTCGGCCACGTGGCGTGCGTTGTATGTAGCCCTGTTGAATGAGGTAGGGCTCCAGCACGTCTTCAATGGTGTCTTTTTCTTCGCCAATCGCAGCGGCCACGCTCTCCAGACCCACCGGTCCTCCATTGAATTTGTGAATGATGGCCTCCAACAACCGGCGGTCCATGGGATCCAAGCCCACCTTGTCCACATCCAGCATGCTGAGTGCGGCATCGGCCACGGCGGGTGTGATGACGCCCTGAGCCTTGACTTGCGCGTAATCGCGCACGCGACGCAGCAGGCGGTTGGCAATCCGGGGGGTGCCTCTTGAACGGCGCGCAATTTCAAGGCAGCCTTCGGGCTCGTGCGGGGTGTGGAGTAGGCTGGCTGAGCGGGCCACAATCCGGGCGAGTTCTTCCGGGCTATAAAACTCCAGCCGTGACACAATGCCAAACCGGTCGCGCAGGGGGTTGGTGAGCATCCCGGCTCGCGTGGTGGCGCCCACCAGCGTGAAGGGCTGCAAATCCAGTTTGACACTGCGTGCCGCTGGCCCTTCCCCAATCATGATGTCGATTTGATAGTCTTCCAGCGCTGGGTAAAGGATTTCTTCCACCACAGGGGAGAGCCGGTGTATTTCGTCGATGAACAACACATCATTGGCCTCCAGGTTGGTGAGTAGGGCAGCCAGGTCACCAGGGCGCTCCAGCACGGGGCCAGACGTTTGGCGCAGGTTAACACCCATCTCTCGAGCCAGGATGTGTGCCAGGGTTGTTTTGCCAAGGCCAGGGGGACCAAACAGCAGCACGTGGTCGAGTGCTTCTTGCCGGGCTTTGGCCGCAGCAATAAAAATATCCAATTGATCCCGGATTTTTTGCTGCCCCACATATTCGTCCAGTTGCTTGGGGCGCAAGGCGCGTTCGAATGCTTCTTCGGAGGCGCTCACTGGAGCAGGGCTGATGAGGCGATCGGGTTCTATCATGGCTTAGTGTTTGGACAGGTTGCGCAGCGCAAGCCTCAGGCCGTCGGTCACGGTGGTGCCCTCGGGCAGACCTTTGCAGGCCAAGGTTGCTTCTTTGTCAGAATACCCCAGGGCGCACAGCGCCTGCACAATTTCGTCGGTGCCGCTGCCCGTTGCTGCACCGGGCAATACACTGCTGGCTTGGCCGCCCAAGGCCACGATTTGCCCCTTCAATTCAAGCAACAGTCGTTCGGCGGTTTTTTTGCCGATGCCCGGGATTTTGACCAAGCGAGCGGATTCTTGGCTTTGCACCGCCAGAAGAAAATCACTGGTGCTGATGCTCGACAAAATGGCCAAGGCGGTGCGTGGCCCGATGCCCGAGACTTTGATGAGTGTTTTGAACAGGGTTTTTTCGTCGCTGCTTCCAAAACCATACAAGCTGTGGGCATCTTCCCGCACCACCAAATGGGTGTGCAAGGCACAACTGGCTTGAAGCTCTGGCAAATTGAAGAAGGTGCTCATGGGCACCTGCAACTCATAGCCCACGCCTTGAACATCCAACACAATCCATGGGGCGTTTTTTTCAATCAAGATGCCTTTGAGGCGGCCGATCATGGTGGGTTGTCTCCGGAGTGGACCAAGGTTGGGGGTTTTGCTGTACTGTGCAAATCACCAGTATTCGCTCTTGATTATATGCCATTCGCTGGGATGTGCCGCAGTTTTATCGCCAACTGGTGCGACCTTTGCGGGTGCGGCTGCGCAAGGCGCCCGCCGGCATGTTGCCGTTGGCCATGGCCGATATCATTTTGTTGCTTTGCGCATGTGTGAGTGCCGCGGCCAGTGCGTCGGCGGCGTCCGCTGTGGGCGTGGCGGGTAGCTTGAGCAAGCGTTTCACCATCTCTTGCACTTGGGCTTTGTTGGCTTTGCCATGCCCGGCGATGGCCTGTTTAATTTGCAGGGCGGTGTACTCCACCACCGCGAGTTGGCTGTGTGTGAGCGCGGTGAGCACTGCCCCGCGTGCTTGCCCAAGCAACAGGGTGGATTGTGGGTTGACGTTGACGAACACAATTTCTACGACCGCCACTTGGGGTTTGTAGAGCTCGCTCAGCTCGCACAAACCAGCAAAGAGGGTGTGAAGCCGCTCGGGCAGAGAGGCCTCTGATGCGGTGCGTATCACGCCGCTGGCCACGTACTGCTGCTGTGCGCCCTGCACGTCCACCACGCCATAGCCCGTGATGCGCAAGCCGGGATCAATGCCAAGGATGCGCATAGCGGGCCGCGTGCTCAGTGGCGGAAATGGCGAATGCCGGTGAGCACCATCACGATGTTGCGTTCGTCGGCGGCTGCAATCACTTCGTCGTCGCGCATGGAACCACCGGGTTGAATCACGCAACTGGCGCCAGCATCCACCACCACATCCAGACCGTCGCGGAATGGGAAAAATGCATCGGATGCCACTGCGCTGTCGGCCAGGGTGAGGCCGGCATTCTGGGCTTTGATGGAGGCAATGCGTGCAGAGTCTACGCGACTCATCTGCCCTGCGCCCACACCCATGGTCATGCCGTCTTTACAAAACACAATCGCATTGCTTTTCACGAACTTCGCACAGCGCCATGCAAACATCAGGTCGCCCCATTGCTGTTCGGTGGGTTGGCGTTTGCTGACCACACGAATGTCGCCCTGCTGCACATTGTGTATGTCTGGACTCTGAACCAACAAGCCACCGCCCACGCGTTTGTAATCGAAGCGGTGGTTGCCTGCGTCCAGCGGGATTTCAAGCAAACGCACGTTTTGTTTGGCTGCGAACACGGCGCGCGCATGCTCATCAAATTGCGGAGCAATCACCACTTCCACAAATTGCTTGCTCACTGCTTGGGCTGTGGTTTCGTCCACCGCGCGGTTGAAAGCGATGATGCCTCCAAACGCGGAAGTGGGGTCGGTTTTGAATGCTTTGTTGTAAGCCTCGAGGGGGCTTGTGCCCACGGCCACACCGCACGGATTGGCGTGCTTGATGATGACGCACGCTGGTGCATCGAATGTCTTGACACATTCCCAAGCTGCATCGGCATCGGCAATGTTGTTGAAACTCAACGCTTTGCCTTGCAGTTGCCGATAGTTGGCCAGCAAGCCCACAGGTGCTTTGGCTTCCCGGTAAAAGGCGGCGCTTTGATGTGGGTTCTCGCCGTAGCGCATGTCTTGTACTTTGTGGAATTGCATGCTGAGCACTTCCGGGTATTCGGCGCGGGCTGGGGTGTCTGCCAGCGCACCATCCGTGCCCTGTAAGCTGGTCAGGAAGGCTGCAATTGCGCCATCGTAGCGGGCGGTGTGGGCAAACGCCTTGGCCGCCAATTTTGCACGGGTTTTCAGGGTGGTCGCACCGTCGCCAGCTTTGATTTCGTCGATCACTTGGTTGTAATCGGCGGGGTCAACCAGGATGGTCACCCCGGTGTAATTTTTGGCCGAAGCGCGCACCATGGCCGGGCCACCAATGTCGATGTTTTCGATGGCGTCTTCCAGTTTGACCTGGTCAGCGGCTGTGGCTTGGTCGAAGGGGTACAGGTTGACCGCCACCAAATCAATGGGGCCGATGCCATGTTCTTGCATGGCGTCCAAATGGCTTTGCAAGTCCCTGCGGGCCAATATCCCGCCGTGAATTTTTGGATGCAATGTTTTTACGCGACCATCCATGATTTCGGGGAAGCCCGTGTGGCTGCTCACCTCTTTCACCACCACGCCCTTGTCGGCCAACAGTTTGGCTGTGCCTCCGGTGGACAAAATTTCAACGCCGCGTTCAGCCAGCGCTTTGGCCAGTTCAAGAATGCCGGTTTTGTCGGACACGCTGAGCAGCGCGCGCTTGATGCTTGGATTTTGATTCATGGTGGAAGCTTTTAAAAAATCAGATGAGTCCGTGCTGCTGCAATTTTTTGCGCAGGGTGTTTCGATTAATGCCCAACATTTGGCTGGCGATGGTTTGGTTCATGTTCGCCTTTTCCATGACCACTTCCAGCATGGGCCGTTCAACAGCGGAGAGCACCATGTCGTACACCGACTTCGCGCTCTCGCCCTCCAGATCGTCAAAGAATTTGTCCAGGTTGCTGCGGATGCACTCTGAAATCGTGACGGGGGCCAAATTGCTGTCATGTGGTTTCATGCTGCCAGTCTTCTTGTTGTGTTGTTTGAGGGGGTGTTGTTTGGGTTGGCAAAATACACCAGCCCACTGTTGCGCCAACTGTTGAAAAATTCATCCACGATGCGCAGTTGCGCCTCGGTGGATTGGGCCAACATGAGTTGGTCAATCACAGGATGGTTTTTTCCGGCTGGGCCGCAAAGATACCATTGCAAATGCTTCCGGGCGGTGAGCAGGCCCGTTTTTTCTCCATAAAAAGCGTGGTGATCATGCAAATGTTCGAGCATCACCGCGTGGGCTTCATCCACGGTGGGGGGGGCAAGGTGCTCGCCCGTGCGCAAAAAGTGCAGCACTTCTCTAAAAATCCAGGGGTTGCCTTGAGCGGCTCGACCGATCATCAATCCATCTGCGCCGGTGTACTTCAGCACATGCTGTGCTTGCTCTGGCGTGGTGATGTCGCCATTGGCAATGACGGGAATGCTGACTGAGCGCTTGACTTGCGCAATGGTGTCGTATTCGGCATGCCCGCTGTAGCCGCAGGCGCGTGTGCGGCCATGCAGGGTGAGCAAAGCCACCCCAATGTGCTCGGCCATTTGTGCAATGTGCACCGCATTTTTTTGGTCTGGCGACCAACCTGTGCGGTACTTGAGGGTGAGCGGCACCCCGTGTTCTGCGCAAACCGCGTGCACAGCACGCAGAATTCGCTCCACAAGGTTTTCATGGCGAAGCAGGGCCGAGCCTGCCGCCACTGCACACACCTTTTTTGCAGGGCAACCCATATTGATGTCGATGATCTGGGCGCCGCGATCGATGTTGTAGGCGGCTGCATGGGCCATCATGTCGGGGTCTGCACCGGCAATTTGCACGGCAATGGGTTTGGCTTCGCCGTGGTGGTTCAGGCGTCTTGTGCTTTTGTCAGTTTTCCACAATTGAGGATTGCTGGCCGCCATCTCGGACACCGCATGCCCAGCACCCAGTTTTTTGCACAATTGGCGGAAAGGCCGGTCTGTTACGCCTGCCATGGGCGCAAGAAACAGATTGTTGGGCAGGGCGAAGTGAGCGAGTTGCACGATTTGCACAAAAAATAAGCAGCATTCGAGCGGCCCATTGTAACGGCCCAAGCGTTTTAATTCGACCCAAAGTCAGAAAAAAATCCCAAATTTTTTACTTGACTTCTGATTGTCAAACTGGTCCACAATGCCCCTCGGGCATTGTGTTACGCGGCCATTTGAATCAATTCAATTTTATAGCCGTCGGGGTCTTGCACAAAGGCAATCACGGTGTTGCCGCCTTTCACCGGGCCAGCTTCACGCGTTACTTTTCCGCCCGCTTGTTTGATGCGCTCACAAGCGGTGTAAGCGTCTTCTACAGCAATGGCGATGTGGCCATATGCAGTGCCCAATTCGTAGTGGCTCACACCATGGTTGTAAGTCAGCTCCAGCACGGCATGCTGGGACTCCGGCCCATAACCAAGAAACGCCAGTGAATAACCTTGGTCTGGTCGTTCGGTGGTGCGCAGCACGTGCATGCCCATCACTTGGGTGTAAAACGCGATGGCGCGTTGCAGGTCTCCAACGCGCAGCATGGTGTGAAGAATTCTCATAACAAAGGGACCTCTGCGGGGTTGATCAAAGCCAGCTCTTGATGGGGTTGCCGGTAATGGGGCATCAGAGTCTCCAACACATGCCAGAAGCGGGGGCTGTGATTCATTTCAATCAGGTGTGCCATTTCGTGTGCAATCACATACTCAATGAGCTCTGGGCGGTGGTGAACAAGCCGCCAGTTCAGGCGAATTTGCCGCTTGCTGTTGCAGGAGCCCCACCTGGCTGAGGGGCTGCTCAGATGCAGTGTGTGCGCGGGCAGTGTGTGCCGCAGCACCAATTGTTTGGCCATGTGCTGAAAGACGTCTTTTGCGTGAAGTTTGAGTGCTTTTTCAAGCATCAAAAGGCGCTGTTCTGCCGCCACATTGGGCAAGGCAATCACTTGCGTCCACGGGTTCACCAAGGGTTTGCTGCGTGGGGGCAGGTCTTCCAGGCGATAGGGCACACCGCGCACTGGGATAGGGCGGTTGTGCTCCAGCAGGGCATGCAGGGTGGTGGTTTTTTGTTGACGCGATTGCCATTGGGCCAGGCGGTGTTCTATCCAGCGTGACTTGCTGGCAATGATCTGTTCAAGCTCACCTTGTGGCAAACGCTGCGGTGCGGAAATTTGCAAGCCTGTGTCGGTGATTAAAAATCCCACAGAGCGGCGTGCGCTGCGCTTGAGGGTGTATGTGCAAGGCCCCCATGGCAGCTGCAGGGTGTGCTGCGCTGCCTTGTCTACAAGTGTTTGAGGCCCGTTGCCCATGCTGTGGTGTTTAGCTGGATTTGTCGATCAGTGGTGTGTCTGGTCCGCTGTAGCGGTGTGGGCTGATTTTGTGCATTTCGCCTTCGATCCATTCTTCCACCTTGGCCATCAGGCTGTCGGCATCGTGACCTTCCGGGTTGATGGGTGGACCAAACCGCAGCGTGACTGTGCCTGGCTTTTTGAAAAAGCTCTTGCGTCCCCAGAACTCGCCAGCGTTGTGGGCCACAGGCACCACGGGCGTGTTGGTGGCCACGGCCAAGCGCGTACCGCCAGTTTTATAGCGGCGTTTGTAGCCCACCGGCACGCGGGTGCCTTCGGGGAAAAACATCATCCATGCACCATCCCGCATGCGTTGGCCTGCCACGGTTTTTACTTGTTCAAACGCCTCCACGCCTTTGGTGCGGTTGATGGGCACCATGCGAAGCACCCAGAGCGCCCAGCCAAAAAATGGCACGTACTGAAGTTCCTTTTTAAACACCAAACACAACTGGCGTGGCAACAGTTGAGCCGGGATGGCGAAGGTTTCCCAAGCGGATTGATGTTTGGCCAGCACGATTGCGCCCGTGC
>DASUDK010000045.1:0-8234 GCA_036275655.1 Limnobacter sp.
CCTTCACCGCCACCAGACAAGCCTGCAATCAGTTGGCTGGTGACTGGGGACAGGGCATCGAACACTTGGTCCAGTCCACCGGCCAAGGGCTCGCTGACCTGATTGAGTTGTGCCGTGCCAGAAATCAGTGCATCGAACAATGGGGCAGCGCCGTCGGCCACTTGGGTCAGCCCGTCGTTCAGAGGGCCGAGCGCTGGGTCGAGTTGCGCAACGACTTGGGCCAAGCCATCGGCCACCTGGGGTGTCACCATGCTCAGGCCGCCGCCCAGTTGCTCAGCCACCACGCGCAAATTCACGGGCAGTGTGTCGGCCGCAGCGGTCACCAAACCGTCTTCGTTGCCTGCAATCACGTCCACCACTGGGGAAAGTGCTTGCTCGACTGCTTCGGTCACGGGGGTGACGTTTTGATCCAGGGAGTCGGTCACGGGGCTCAAGCCATCGAGCGCGCCGGCCAGGGTGTCGTTCACTGGGGTCAGCACGGGTTCCAAGGCATCTGTCACCGGGGCTGTTTCTTCCAGCACGGGGTCCAACGATTCTGTGACGGGTGCCAGGGCGCCCACAGGGGCATCCACCACGGTGGTCACTGGGCTCAATGCGTCCACGGCGTCGCCCAGGGCGGGGGAGGCGGGGCCGCCGGCATCAATAACGGGCTCCAGTGTGCCTGCAGCGGCTTCGCCAGATCCACCGTTGCCACCACCAGATCCGCCGCCGTTGCCACCGTCGTCGTTGTTGTCACTGAGCACGAAGGCAGCGCCTGCCGCGGCGGCCAAAGGACCTGCCAAGCCGCCTGCGGCCAAACCTGCACCAAACAGACCGAACATGCCGCCTGTGCCGGTGACTGCGACGGATTGGTTCTCACCCTCCGACAACAATTCAAAATCACCTTGGGACACTTCAAATTGTGCGCCGCCTTCAGCTGCTTTCAGTGTGGCAACAGAATTGGCCTTCAAAATGCCTTCTGTGGGGGTTTGACCCTCCGCGGCAGGAAATTCGATGTAGGCAGACCCTTCAGCGCTGGTGGTGACGATGTCGCCCGCCGCGATGATGTCGCCTTCTTTCAGTTGAACTTGCTCTCCGTCAGCGCGGGTCACAGTGACCTCGCCCAACACGCTTTTGATGATTCCAGTGATATCAGCCACAGTACATTCTCCGACAATGGTGTGTTTGTTTAGGGTTCGGCAAACTTCGCCTTTGTGAGAGTTTTACTGAGCCAGCCACAGGAATGGATGCGAATATTGCTTATTATTTAACAATAGTTAACAATATTTGTACGTGTATTACTTACATTTCTAGGTGGCGTTTGCTCAGCAACACAAAACCGTGAATGCGCTTGCCAAACCAGCAATAGCATCAGCCGATTAGTATAACTCTTTCGAGGGGTATTTTTGCTGGTCTGCTTTAAATCACCACGCCAGTTGACGGATGGCGAGCTCTTTCATGATTTCTTCTGCGCCGCCGCCGATGCACATCACCTTCACCTCCCGGTATATGCGCTCCGTGGATGAGCCCCGCATAAAGCCCATGCCTCCCAAAATCTGCACCGCTTCGTTGGCACAATGTTGTAGGGTTTGGGTGGACTGGTTTTTAAGCAGGCAAATGTCTGCCACCAGTTCTTGGCTGATGTCGCCGCGATCAATTCGGGCAATCGTGTCATCAAACCACACTTCGGTCGCCCTCACTTTCATGCGCATGTCCGCCAGTTTGTGCGCAATCACTTGGTGCTCAATCAGGCGTTTGCCGAAGGTTTGGCGGTTTTGTGCCCAGTCCAATGCCTCTTGCAAACACACTTTTGAAAACCCAACGCATGCCCCGGCCAACATCAGGCGTTCGGTGTTGAAGTTCTCCATGATGATGCGGAATCCCTTGCCCTCTTTGCCGACCAGGTAATCGGCTGGCACCTCCACATTGTCAAAGTGGATGCTTGCGGTGTCGCTCATCCACCAGCCGGTTTTTTTCAAGGCGGTGCGGGTCAGGCCTTTGGCGTTGCCCGGCACCATGATCACAGAGATGCCACGCGCACCGGGTTCGCCGGTTCTCACGGCCACGGTAAGCCAATCAGCGCGCACGCCACTGGTGATGAATACCTTTTCGCCATTGATCCGGTAATGCGGCACACCGTCTTTGTGGATCAAATCTGCGCGGGTTTTGAGGTTGGCCACATCGGAGCCGCCTGAGGGCTCGGTGATGGCCAGCGCACTGATGGCCTCGCCTTTGAGCACAGCGGGGGCAATCATGTTGCACAAGGCCTCGCTGCCATGGTTCAACAAGGGGGGCAGGCCAATGTTGTGACTAAACAAGCCTGCCAAAAGTCCGCCAGATCCCGCTGAGCAAATGAGATTGGACAATTTGAGCCGGTCTGCGAGTGAACACTCAAAGCCTCCGAACTCCTCCGGATAACCCAAACCGAGCAAACCCAGTTCACCGGCTTGGCGATACAGCTCGCGGGGAAATTCGCCCGCCTCATCCCAGGTGTTGATGTGGGGCTTGATTTGTTGATTGACAAAGCGCTCAACCGAGCGAAAAAAATCTTCCATGAACATGTCTCCTGCCGGCCTCGGGGCCTGGTCAAATGGTGGGTGCGACTTCGCGCAAGGTCAGCATCAATTGATTCACATTCATTTGGTCACCCACGTGAACCAGCACGTCCATCACTTCTGCGGCATGTTTCACGCTGATCCGGTGTTCCATCTTCATGGCTTCCAGGCACAGCAACACATCACCCGCCTGAACGACATCGCCTGCTTGCACCAGCACTTGGGTGACTTTGCCGCTCATGGGGCTCTTGACCTTGGGCTGGAACGCATTTTCTTGACCCGCGGCTGTGCTCTGTAAGCTCAGGTTTTGTGCACACAGCGCTTGCGGGTTGTTGTTGGTCTTGATCCAGTGGGTGTGGTCTTTGTGCCAATGCCCAAAGCGGATGGCTTGCTCCGCCACGGTGGCGCAGTCGATTGCGTGGGTGTGCAATCGCACAGGCACAGGCGATTGCCCCAAGCCGTGTACCAGGTAATGCAAATTGCCTTGGGTCTGCACCTGCAGCGTCTGCTTGTTGTTGCCCAATGCCAGTGTCACAGGGCGTGTCAGCGTGCCAGTGCTGGAGAAACCGCTCATCCACACAGGCCATGCGGTTTTTGCATGCGCGGGCCGGAAGGCAAGCAACACGGCCAGCAGCGCGGCGGCGTGTGTGGTGTGCTGCGGTTCAAGCAAAACCTCGGCATGTTGCGCCAAAAAACCCGTGCCAAACTCGCCCGACTGAAACACTGGATGTTGGGCGATGCGTTGCAAATACAGGGCGTTGTGCTCGAACCCGATCAAGGTGGTGCGCCCCAGCGCATCGGCCAGCTTTTCGCATGCGGAGATGCGATTGTCTGCATGCACGATCACTTTGGCCAGCAGGCTGTCGTACCAAGGGCTTACCTCACCACCGGCTTGCAGGGCGTGATCGCACCTGCTGAAGGGGTCAGGGTGCCAAGCCAGCACTGGGCCGGTTTGCGGCATGAAGTCCCGCGCGGGGTCCTCGGCACACAGACGCCCTTGGATGGCGTGGCCTGTGAATGTGACATCTTGCTGTTGCAAAGTGAGGCGCTCGCCCGATGCAATCCGCAATTGCCACTGCACCAGGTCGATGCCTGTGATGGCCTCTGTCACGCCGTGCTCCACTTGCAGGCGTGTGTTCATTTCGATGAAGTAAAACGCTCCGCTGGCATCCAGCAAAAACTCCACCGTGCCTGCACCCACGTATTGGGTGGCATGCACCAGCTTGAGGGCGGCTTCCCCCATGCTGGCGCGCAGTGTTGGAGTGACTGCGGGGCTGGGTGCTTCTTCAACAATTTTTTGGTGGCGGCGTTGCACCGAGCAATCGCGTTCACCCAGGTGGATGGCGTGCCCAAAGGTGTCAGCCAGCACCTGGATCTCAATATGGCGAGGGTTGATGATGGCTTTTTCGAGCATCACGCGGTCGTCGTTGAAAGCACTTTTTGCTTCCAATTGGGCAGAGTGCAGTTGTGAGGCGAATTCTGCCTCGCCAGTCACCAAGCGCATGCCACGGCCTCCGCCGCCCGCCAGCGCTTTGATCATGACGGGGTAGCCGATGCGTTGTGCAGCGGCCATCAGGTCTGCCGTGGTGGCTTGAGGTTCGCTAAAGCCCGGGATGCAGGGCAGGCCGGCCTGCTGCGCGATTTCTTTTGCTCTGGCCTTGTCGGCCATGTCGGCAATCGCCTGCGGAGTGGGGCCCACCAAAGTAATGCCTGCGTCTACACAGGCCTGGGCGAAGGCGGGATTCTCTGACACAAATCCGTAGCCCGGGTGAATCGCATCTGCACCAGCTTTTTGGGCCGTATCAATCAGCTTGTCGATGCGCAAATACGATTCAAGCGAGGGCGCTGGGCCAATGCAATAGGCTTCGTCGGCTTCTTGAACATGCAATGCGTTTGCATCGGCCTCTGAATACACCGCCACGGTTTGAATGCCCAAGGCATGTGCGGCGCGCTGAATGCGTCGCGCAATTTCGTTGCGGTTGGCAATCAGCAGTTTGCGAATCCGTTTTTTCCCAGTCTGGATGCTCATTGGCGCGGTCACTCAGCTGGATTTTTTCTTGCCAGGCAAAATGCCCATGAACTTGCAAATGATGCCAAGCATCACCTCGTCTGCGCCGCCACCAATGGAGATCAGTCGGCCATCGCGATACAGCTGCGAGGCTGGGTTTTCCCAGGTGAAACCCATGCCGCCCCAGAATTGCAAACACTTGTCGGCGACTTCGCGCACCAGGCGACCACTTTTGAGTTTGCACATGCTGGCCAGCTCGGTGACTTCGCCACCGGCCACGTATTCTTCTGTGGCCTGCCACACCAAAGCGCGCAAGGCTTCAATTTCGGTTTTCAGTTCAGCCAATGTGAAGTGCACCACTTGTTGATCGAGCACGGTGCTGCCGAACAAGTTGCGTTGGCGGGTGTAGTTGATGGTCTCATTGAGTACATGCATCATGCCTTCGATGCTGTTGGCAGCACCCCAGAGGCGTTCTTCCTGGAACTGGATCATTTGGTACATGAAGCCAGCACCTTCCATGCCGATCAGGTTGCGTTGAGGCACACGCACATTGTCGAAGTGGATCAAGCCGGTGTCGGAGGCCCACATGCCGATTTTGTGAATCTTCTTTTCGATCGTGATGCCCGGGGTCTTCATGGGCACGATGATGAGGGATTTGTTTTGATGGGGCTTGCCCTCGCTGGTGTTGGCCAACAGACAAATCCAGTCGGCTTGCAAGCTGTTGGTGATCCACATTTTGCTGCCGTTGATGATGTAATCGCCGCCGTCCTTTTTGGCGGTGGTTTTTACGCCAGCCACATCAGACCCTGCACCGGGCTCCGAGACACCAATGCAAGCCACCATGTCGCCTGCGATGGCGGGTGCCAAAAACTCACGGCGCAGCTCGTCACTGCCGAACCGTGCCAATGCGGGCGTGGCCATGTCGGTTTGCACACCAATGGCCATCGGCACACCGCCACAGTGGATTTTGCCCAAGGCCTGTGCCGCCACCACGGAGTAGCTGTAGTCCAGGCCCATGCCGCCAAATGCTTCGGGTTTGGTCAGGCCCAGCAGGCCAAGATTGCCCATCTTTTTGAACAGTTCGTGGGCGGGAAACATTTGCTCCTTTTCCCAGGTGGCCACGTGTGGATTGATCTCATTCTCCACAAAGCGTTCGATGGTGCGCTGTAGTTCTTTGTGCTCTTGGCTTAGTCTCACTGCACTTCCTCCTCGTTGTTCCGTATCGCGTGTCAGGGGCGGGCCACACCAAACTGCATGGGCTGCACACTGCGTTCTTGTTGCAGGCAGGCGATCAGCGCAAGCGCCAACACCTGCCGGGTGTCTCTGGGGTCAATCACACCGTCGTCAAGCAACAAGCCACTGGTGTGGAATGCGCTGGTTTGTGATTCGAACGTGTCAATGATTTGTTTTTTCATGTTCTCCAGCATGAACTCGGGCACTTCCATGCCTTTGCGCGCTGCGCTGGCCTGCATCACCGTGGCCATGGTGCCTGCAGCTTGCTCGGCACCCATCACCGCCGTTTTGCTGTTGGGCCAGGCAAAAACAAAGCGTGGGCCAAATGCCCTGCCGCACATGCCATAGTTGCCAGCACCAAAGCTGGCTCCGCACAGCAAGGTGATTTGTGGGACGGTGGCGTTGCTCACCGCTTGAATCATTTTTGAACCGTGCTTGATGATGCCGCCCTGCTCGGCTTCTTTGCCCACCATGTAACCAGTTGTGTTTTGCAAATAAATGATTGGGGTTTTGGTTTGGCAGCAGCTTTGAATAAAGTGCGTGGCTTTGGTGGCACCCGCCGTGTCGATCGGCCCCAGGTTGCTGATGATGCCAATGGAGACACCCATCAGCTTGGCGTAGCCACACAGTGTGGCGGGGCCATAGTTGGCCTTGAATTCAAGGAAGTCGGAATCGTCCACAATGCGTGCAATGACTTCACGCATGTCCACGGGTGTTTTGATGTCGGCGGGCATGATGCCCAGCAATTCTTCGGCCGGGTAACGTGGGGCTGGCGCATCGATGTTCAGGCGTGGGAGCAGGTTGCGGTTGCTGTTGTTCCAGTCCAGTTTTGCCATCACTTCACGGGCCAGTGCAATGGCGTGGCGGTCATCGTCTGCAATGTAGTCGCCCAATCCGGAGACTGAGCAGTGCATGTCTGCCCCGCCCAGTTCTTCATCCGTGGCGATTTCGCCCGTGGCGGCTTTCAGCAAGGGTGGCCCAGCCAAAAATGCGCGTGCACGTTCGCGAACCATGATGACCACATCGCTCAAACCGGGAATGTAAGCCCCGCCCGCAGTGGAGGAGCCATGCAGCACGTTGATCACAGGCAGCCCAGCGGCGCTGAGTTTGGCCAGCCGGTAAAAATTTCCTCCGCCCAGCACAAAGTGCTCGACCTTGTACTTCAGCAAATTGGCCCCAGCCGATTCGCCCAGGTTGATGAAGGGCAATTTGTTTTCCAGGGCAATGTCCTGTGCCCTTTGCATTTTTTCAATGCCCATGGCCTGAAGCGCTCCGGCTTCGATGCCAGAGTCGCTGGCGACCACCATGCACAGGGTGTTGGCCACATAGCCCAAGCCGGCGATGATGCCGCCGCCCGGGATGCTTTTGTCGGCTTTTTGCCCATCTTGCATGTAGCCAGCCAGGGTGCTGAGCTCCAGAAACGGTGAGCCCGGGTCCAGCAGCAAGGCCACGCGGTCGCGAGGCAGCAATTGCCCGCGCTTGGCAAATGCGGGCGCTGCCTTGGCAGAGGCGTCACGGGTGCGCTGTTCAAGCTGACGCAGGGTGCTCAAAGCCTCCAGCATGGCTTGGGTGTTGGATTCAAAGTCTTTGGATTTTGAATCGATGTTGGATTGTATCGCGGGCATTCGTGTCGGCTTTATAAAAACAAACGTTTGTTTGAATTTATAGCTTATCACAACCGCCCAGGCACTCAATAAGAATGCGCAAAATTATGCCGTGTTGGCCCAGTGACCAGATTTAGTCACAAACAAGGTGGGTGATGAGGCAGACATTCTCCCGGGTCTGCGGGTCCCAGCTGTTGCGGTAGGAGTAACGCACCTGTTTGCTTGGGCGCACAGAGGCACCTTCGGTGACTTTGCCCACTGCGGTGGGTAGGGTCAATGCGATGTTTTCCCCCACCATGGTGTTTTTGGATTTGGCGTCTTCGTGGCAACACAACAAGGCGTATTGCAAAGCATGTAAGCCATCAAAGCTGGATGCGGTGTTTGCTGGGCTTTGGATGCGTTGCCCGATTGCGTTGGTGAATAGCCCATCGTGCACGCGCGCATTCAGTTGGCGGTCGGCAATCAAGGTGTGCCTCTCATACAGTCGCTTAAGCGCGGTGGCGTCTGTGATGCGCTCAACCATTTGTTCGATGGCTTTGCCGTGATTCGCCCGAACGCTTGCAATGATTGCCTTGTTGTCTTCGATGGTTTTCTGATGTGGGGCCAAGTTTGCCAAATGGTTTTTGCTCAGGTCATCCCAGTTGAGTGCAATGTTGTTCAGCTGCTGTTGTTTGGTGTGGATGCGCCACGTTGTTTGATCGATTTGTTGCTCGAACTCGGCCAACTGAGGGTTTTTGCTTTGAAGGTTGTCCACGTGCCGGGCTTTTGCGTTGGTGAGCTTGCGTTGAGATTCACTTCGATCATCGATGGATTGCTGAATCTGGTGGATTCGAGCAGTCAGTTGTTGATGGTCTT
>DASUDK010000046.1:0-2628 GCA_036275655.1 Limnobacter sp.
AGTTTTTCCTGCACCTCCATTGGCAAGGCCGATGCACGCACATCAAAGCGCAGGTGCACCGCACTGGACACCTTGTTCACGTTCTGACCGCCTGCACCTTGTGCACGCATGGCAAAAAACTCCACATCGGACTCGGTCAGGGTTGGGGGTTTGTAATGCATGGGGTCTGCCAAGGGGGTGATTGCAATAGCGGCGCTATGCGCATAGTATATGCGCATAATTAATGTGATGGAACTGTGTATGCACGCAGCCTTTGACCAGCAAGCCCCCAAGAAGCCGACAAATGTCACGGTCAACAGCGACCTCCTCGCCAAGGCCAAGTCGCTTAATATCAATTTGTCTGCCACCCTAGAAGCGGCGCTTGCAGAGCTTGTGAGCCAGCGCGAGCGTGCATTGTGGAAACAAGAAAACAAAAAGGCCATTGATGCTTACAACCAACTGGTGGATGCGCAGGCACCATTCAGCGACGGTTTGCGGAGCTTTTAATGGCCCAGTTTTTTGCATACAAAAACAGCAACAAAGCCACCCAAAAAACCTTTCCTTACCTGCTCGACATCCAATCCAATTTGCTTGAAGACTTGAGAACCACAGTGGTGGTGCCGCTGTGTGCCCAGGATGCCGTGTCAAAAACCGCCATCACCAAACTTTGTCCAATGTTCAAAATTGAGGGCAAGCCGTACATTGCGCTTACTCAACAATTGGCAGGCATCGACAGAAAACTGCTTGGCAAGCCAGTTGTTGACCTGTCTAGCAAGCAAGCGGAGATTATTGCCGCACTGGACTTTTTGGTCTCGGGTGTGTGATGCGCAATCCATGGTTTAAAACAGTCGCAATTTCTTTTCTGCTTCTGGCCACACACGCATGGGCTGAACCCACATTGCCCTGAGTCTTGGCCTAAGCGATGTAAGTATTCAGGTGCTCAATGCCGAAGGCATGCACGTGTTAGTGTTTGAGTTTTACGGCGGATAAGCACAAGCATGGAACCCAAAGGACTAGAAAATCGCGTGGCCGTGCTGGTGGACTGCGACAACACCACACCCGAAATTTTGGAGTACGCCCTCAGAGAAGTGGCCAAGTTTGGGCGCGTGGTGATACGGCGCGGCTACGGCAACCATTCCACGCTGGCCAACAAATGGCAAGAAGCGCTGGTGCGCCTGGCGTTCACGCCCTGCTTGCAATACCAATACGCATCGGGCAAAAACACGGCAGACATCGCACTGGCGCTGGACGCCTTGGAGATTCTGTTTGATGATCGCGTAGACGCCTACTGCCTGGTGACCAGCGACTCCGATTTTGCTTACCTGTGCCGCAAGCTTCGCGAGCGTGGGGCCATGGTGTACATCGTGGGCGAAGAAAAAACACCCGATGCGCTGCGCAATGCAACGGATCAGTTTTTTGAATATCAACCGCCTGAAACCGAGCCCACCAAAGACCAAGTTAAAAAAGCGCCGATCAAAAAACAAAGACCCAAAACGCTCAAAGCGGCCGTGGCTTTGCTGGCGGCCGACACCGAAGAAGGCTGGGTCAGCATGGGTGGCTTGGGCCAGTACCTGCGGCGAAGCGACCCCGGCTTCACACCCAAAAAATATGGCCACTCGGGCTTGCTGGAAATGGTGCAAACCTACCCGGAGCTGAGCACACGCAAAGACGGAGGCGGCCACTGGGTCACCCTGAAGAAAAATCTGGAAGAAGCGGCCACCTGAACACGCGGTGGCTGGTAATTGTCAGCATTCAGTTCATGGGGTGCTGCGGCGTTGCTCACTCATCATGCGGATGGCCAATGCAAACAGCACAAACCCCATGAAATAGCGCTGCACAGCAAGCCACGTGGGGTTGCGCGCAAACCAGGAGGCAATGCCCGCGGCCGACAGTGCGATCAACAGGTTCACAACAAAACTCACCGAAATCTGTATCAGACCCAGCGTGATGCTCTGGACCAGCACCGAGCCGTACTCAGCAGAAACAAACTGCGGCAAGATGGCAAGGTAAAACAAGGCCACTTTGGGGTTGAGCAGATTGGTCAAAAAGCCCATCACAAAAAGCTTGCGTGCCGAATCTGCTGGCAAATCCCGCGCCTCAAAAGGCGAACGGCTACCTGGTTTAACCGCCTGCCACGCCAGCCAAAGCAAATAAAGCGCACCAACCCATTTCAGAATTTCATACGCAATCGGGATGGTTAAAAAAAGTGCGGTCAATCCAATGGCCGCAGCAAACATGTGTACCAAAAACCCCGCAATCACGCCAAAGAGCGAAACAACACCCGCCTTGTACCCCTGGCTGATGGATCTGGAAATTAAATAGATCATGTTGGGGCCTGGAGTGAGCACCATGAGCAGCGCGGCGCCTGCAAACAAAAGCATTTCTTGGATGGGAATCATGCGAGTATCCATTGGCGAGTGCAGCGCCCAGCAGGTTTACCAGTTTGCTGCGTGTACAAAGGTTATCTTTGACGCACAATACCTGCAATTGGATTTAACCCCATATCGCCATGACCAGCGCCCACATTTTTAAAGACAGCGAACTTTCACCGCTTGCGGTGGAAGCCACCGCCCACGCCCCTTGGGATTGCACGCCCCAATGCGTGGGCAAGCTCACCGTGCAGGCCGCCCACCTGGACGAGTTTGGCCA
>DASUDK010000047.1:0-2962 GCA_036275655.1 Limnobacter sp.
GTGGTTTTTGATGGTGGTTTTTACCAACGCGTTCAAGTCTTCAACCGTCCACGCCACGTTGTTGAGCGCGGCATTGAATTCTGTGAGTGCGGCGGCAACACCTGCCTCAGCCAGCATGGTTTGCAGCTCGTCTGCATTCACCGTGGGTTCGCGGTAAAACAGCGCAGCTTCATCGCGCAACTGCACCAGGGTGGATGCACGTTCCAGCACCACGTCCAGCACATCGCCCAGGGCCGGGCCGTGTGCGTGTTCAATGCCTGCTTTGCCCAGGCGCTCGCTCAAATCCGCCAGCAACTGGTCTTTGGGGTGTTGCTTCATGTAATGCGCATTCACCCACTTCAGTTTTTCAGGGTCAAATTGCGCCGCTGATTTGGACAGGTTGCTGCCATCAAACCAGCTCACCAGTTGCCCGCGTGTAAACAGTTCGTCATCGCCGTGGCTCCAGCCCAAGCGTGCCAGGTAGTTGATCATGGCCTCGGGCAAAAAGCCTTCTTCGTGATACTGAATCACACTCACCGCGCCGTGGCGCTTGGAGAGTTTTTCGCCATCGGGCCCCAAAATCATGGGGATGTGCCCATATTGGGGTTGATCGCCGCCTAGCGCTTTCAAAATATTGATTTGTCGAGGCGTGTTGTTGATGTGGTCGTCACCACGAATCACATGGGTGATCTGCATTTCCCAGTCGTCCACCACCACGCAAAAGTTGTACGTGGGGGTGCCGTCCTGGCGGGCAATGATCAGGTCGTCCAGTTCTTCGTTGTTGATGGCGATGGGGCCTTTCACCAGGTCGTCCCAGCTCACCACACCCGTGAGCGGGTTTTTGAAGCGCACCACAGGTTTCACGCCCTCGGGCGGCGAGGATAGAACCTTGCCAGGCTCGGGTCGCCATGTGCCGTCATAACGAATGCGCTGCCCATTTTCCCGTTGCTTTTCACGCATTTGGTTCAGCTCATCTTGCGTACAGTAGCAAAGGTAGGCGTCGCCTGTTTCAAGCAGCTTCGCAATCATGGCGCGATAGCGGTCCATGCGTTGCATCTGAAAAAACGGGCCTTCGTCGTAATCCAGGTTGAGCCAGTGCATGCCGTCCATGATGGCTTGCACCGCCTGGGGAGTTGAGCGTTCTACATCCGTGTCTTCCACACGCAAAATGAACTGGCCGCCGTGGTGGCGGGCAAATGCCCAGCTGTACAGGGCAGTTCTTGCGCCACCCAAATGCAAGTAGCCGGTGGGGCTTGGGGCGAAACGCGTGCGAATTGTGGTGTTTTGCTGATTTTTAGACATGGATTAGTGACTTTTTTTCATAGAACTCATATTATAAGTTCAAGTGATTTCTTAAGTTAGAGTGATGAAACCCTTCGACCGCCGATCTTTCATCAAAGCTGTCAGTACCTTGGCCATTGTAGGCGTCTCCGACACCTGGTTGAAAACAGGCAGTTGGGCCGCCAGCGATGGCATGGTCCCGCCTCCAGACCTGTTTGACCCCTCGTTGGTGGATCTAACCTTTTGGTTGCAGCCGCGCACGCTCGACATGGTGCGCCCGCAAACTGGAGAGCGTTTGAGCATCACCTACTGGAAAGACGGACATCTTAACCCAATCGCGTATGAACAGATTTGCCGTGTGCTGCGAGACGTGCAGGCAAATCAGGTTTTTCGCATGGATACGCAACTCATTGACACCCTTTGGGCTGCACAGGCTTTTGTGCGTCGCTATGGCTTCACGGCGCCTGTTGAAATTACCTCTGGCTACCGCAGTCCCAAAACCAATGCGCGGTTGATTGAGCAGGGTTTGCCTGCGGCGCGAAATTCTTTGCATCTGCGTGGCCAGGCCGCCGATTTCCGCCTCACTGGTTTGCACCCCAGCGTGCTAGGCGAATTGGTGCAAGGTTTCCGGGCTGGCGGCGTTGGCTTTTATTTCCGAGTGGGGTCCAAAGGCGGGTGGATTCACGCAGACACAGGGCCAGAACGCGAGTGGCGCGGCTAAATTCTACAAAACCGTGTTTAAATAAAGCTTCACACAAAAAATAAAAAGTGAGGGTGTTTTTTGGCGGTGTGGCAGCGTGTGCACAAGTGGTTCAATGATGCAGGCAAGGTGGCCTTGTTGGCGCTGTTGCCTCTGGTTTTGGCCGCATGCACCAAAGCGCCCAACAACCCCTATGTGGAAGGTGGCAAGTATGCCGGGCAATCCACGCTTTACACCGCCTTCACTGCACGGCCCAAACACCTCGACCCTGCGCAGTCTTACACCTCCGACGAAGCCGAATTCACCTACCAGGTGTACGAGCCCCTGTTTCAATACCATTACCTGAAACGGCCTTACCAATTGGAACCGCTGGCTGCAGAAGCGTTGCCAACACCGGTTTACCTGGACGCCCAAGGCAAGGTGTTGCCCGAGGACGCCCCCACCGGCGACGTGCACACCAGTGTGTACACCATTCGAATCAAGCCTGGCATCTTGTATCAGCCTCACCCTGCTTTTGCCAAAAATGCCCAGGGCGAATTTCGTTACCACGCACTGGGCGATGCGGCCCGGCAATATTTTTCACCACTGGATTTTGAGCACCAAGGGACCCGCGAACTGACTGCGCACGACTATGTGTACGAAATCAAACGCCTGGCCAGCCCGCGCATTGTGTCGCCCATTCTTGGCCACATGGGTGAGTATGTGCAGGGGCTGGGCGAGCTCTCCAAAACATTGCAGGCGCACGACGAGGCCCTGAAGAAAAAAATTCAGCAAGAGACAGGCAGTGCATTTGCACCCGCCACCAAAGACTTGCCGTGGCTCGATTTGCGCAATTTTGATTTGGCAGGTGCCCGTGCCTTGGACGACCAGACGCTGGAAATTCGCGTCAATGGCAAGTACCCGCAGTTTGTGTATTGGCTGGCCATGCCGTTTTTTGCGCCCATTCCCTGGGAGGCCGATTTGTTTTACAGCCAGAAAGGCTTTGTAGAAAACAATTTGGTG
>DASUDK010000048.1:0-2543 GCA_036275655.1 Limnobacter sp.
CACCCCCACATTGGCCTGGCCACCGTCACCTACCTGTTTGAAGGTGAGATGCACCACCGGGACACCTTGGGCAGCGACCAATTGATAACCCCCGGCGCAGTGAACTGGATGACCGCAGGCCGAGGCATTGCGCACTCCGAACGCACAAGGCCCGAGGTGATGGCCAAGCCGCACCCGGTGCATGGCCTGCAAAGCTGGGTGGCCTTGCCCAAAGAACATGAAGAAACAGCCCCCGCGTTTTTTCACCATGGCAGCGAGGATTTGCCGGAATTCAACGTGCAGGGAGTGCGGCTGAAACTGATTTGCGGCAAGGCCTGGGGTGAAGAGGCACCCGTGCAGGTGTTCAGCCCGATTTTTTATGTGGATGCCAACATGCCCGCTGGCAGCACCTTGCGATTGCCAGCCGATTACACCGACCGCGCCGCCCATGTGGGCATGGGCCAAGTGCAAGTGGGCAACACCACACTTTCACCCACGCAAATGGCGGTGTTCAATGCTGGCGAAGCGGTTGAGATCCGCGCGTTGAAAGATTCCCGGGTGATGCTCTTGGGTGGAGAACCGCTGGGCGGGCCCCGCTTTATTTGGTGGAATTTTGTGTCGTCGTCCAAAGACCGCATTGTGCAGGCCCAACAAGACTGGCAGAGCGGAAAGTTTGGGCTCATTCCCGGAGACGACAAAGAATTCATCCCCCTGCCCGACAAGCCCCTGTAGTTTTTTGCGTTACACTGCCAGCCCCTTTCCAACGCAAAACATACACGCGCCATGTGGTTTAAAAACTTATTTGTTTACCAACTCAAACAGTGGGAAGAAACCCCCGAATCCCTGGAAGAAAAATTGGCTGCCAATGCCCTTCAGCCCTGCGGCGGCGGCGACTTGCAAACCCGTGGCTGGGTGGAGCCCAAGGCCGAAGGCGCGGGCTTTGTGCACCAAAGCGACGGGCAATTGCTGATTGCACTGGGCCTGGAAAAAAAGCTGCTGCCGGGCACCGTGGTCACCCAATTTGCCAAAGCCAGGGCCGCCGAGATTGAAGAGCGCGAAGGTTACAAGCCGGGCCGCAAACAAATGAAAGAGATCAAGGAGCAGATCACCGACGAGCTGCTGCCCCGCGCTTTTGCCATCCGCAGCCGCATCCACGCCTGGGTAAACACCCGTGAAGGCTGGCTGGTGGTGGACGCTGGCAGCACCGCCAAGGCAGACGATTTGGTGGGTGCGCTCATTAAACATGTGCCCGGTGTACAGCCCGTGCCACTCAAAACACAACTCTCCCCCATGGTGGCCATGACGGCCTGGCTGGCCGAGCAAGATTGCCCACCCCCCTTCACCATCGACCAAGATTGCGAACTGAAAGGCCGAGGCGACCAAGCCGCCACCGTGCGCTATGTGAAGCACGCACTGGAAGCCGACGAAGTGAGCAAACACATTGAAGGCGGCAAAGACGTGACCAAACTGGCCATGAGCTGGGCCGATCGTGTCTCTTTTGTACTACAAGAAAATCTTCAGATAAAGCGCGTGGCCGCTCTGGATGTGCTCAAGGAGCAGGCAGACAGCGACCCCGACGCCGATGCCTTCGACACCGACTTTGCTTTGATGACCGGGGAGCTGCGGAAGTTGATCCCGGCGCTTATTAAAGCATTGGGTGGCCCGCTGAAAAATCCAGTATGATGCTCAGGTTTGTTTAAACCTAGCGCCCCCTGCGCTACCCTGCTCATGACCGACCAAAACCAAACCGCTCCCATCCACTGGCCCGCCGTGATCACCTTGTACGGCACCATCATTGCAGCGCTTATCCTCTTGCCCACATACGCGTGGTTCAACGATTTCAGCGCAGCGGCTTGGGGGTCTTTTGTTGTGTTGGCGATGCTCTGCGGCATTTCTATCACCGCTGGTTACCACCGCCTGTGGGCACACCGCACCTATGAAGCCCACTGGGTGGTGCGTTTCGTCCTGATGGTGTTTGGCACCATGGCCGTGCAAAACAGCATTTTAATTTGGGCATCTGGCCACCGCACCCACCACCGCCACGTGGACGATGTGGACCACGACCCCTACTCCGCCAAGCGGGGGTTTTGGTTCTCGCACATGGGCTGGATGCTGCGCCAATACCCCTCTGGCCGGGACGACTTCACCAATGCCCCTGACCTGCTCAAAGACCCCATGGTGATGTTCCAGCACCGCCACTACACCGTGCTGGCCCTGGGCTTGAACTTCACCCTGCCCTTTATTTTGGGTTACTTGCTGGGCGATGTGTGGGGCGTGGTGTTGCTGGGCGGCTTGGCTCGCCTGGTGTGGTGCCACCAAACCACCTTCTTCATCAATTCGCTGGCCCACATTTGGGGCCGCCGCCCTTACACCGACGAGAACACCGCCCGCGACAATGACCTGTTGGCCGTGTTCACCTATGGCGAGGGCTACCACAACTACCACCACCTGTTCCAATACGACTACCGCAACGGCATCAAGTGGTACCACATTGACCCCACCAAGTGGCTCATCGCGGGTTTGTCTTTCCTGGGGCTCACCAAAAACTTGAAGCGCTGCGACAA
>DASUDK010000049.1:0-32724 GCA_036275655.1 Limnobacter sp.
GTCGACAAGCCTTGCTTGGCGGCAAGACGGACCGGATGCAACAGCGACACTTTCGCTTTGCATGCCCCCTGGCCAGGGGCAAGAAGGGATACACGGGCTGATCCAAGGCCAACAGGCTCACACCACGGGTCTATGAAGACGCACCACGGGTATTCAAAGACGCACCAGCCACATGCGTGGCCAGGCTCAGGGAGGCAAATACAGATTGGCGCACGCCTTGGGGCAAAGCGCAAGCGATGGCAAACCAATTGCGGCTTAAATCAACCCGTTTTCCAGGGCGTAGCGCGTCAACTCACCATTGGTTTTCATCCGCATCTTCTCAAGAATTCGCGCCCGGTACACGCTCACCGTTTTTGGGCTCAAAGAGAGCTCTTCCGCAATTTCGCTGAGCTTCTTGCCCGAGGCAATCAAGCGGATGGTTTGGAACTCTCTGTCGCTCAGGGTGGCATGCAAGGGTTTTTCGGTGTCTTCGGTGAGGTGGCTGGCCAGCGATTCGGCCAATTCCGGGGTGATGTATTTCCGGCCTGCCGCAATCACTTGGATGGCGTCGACAAGTTTTTCAGGGGCTGTGTTTTTGGTCAAATACCCCGCAGCGCCTGCCTTTAAGCAGCGCACTGCATACTGGTCTTCTGGGTGCATCGAGAGCATCAGAATTTTGACGGCGGGGTACTTGTCTTTCATGATTTTCACAATGTCCACCCCATTTTTACCGGGCATGGAAATGTCCAAAATGGCCAATTCCACAGGGTGGGCCTGCATGGCCTTCATGATTTCAGAATACTCTCCGGCCTGTGCAACCACTTGCACAAACCCTGTGTCCTCCAAGAGCTGCTTGAGCGTTCCGCGCAGCAGTGCATGGTCATCGGCCAGCAATACCTTAATCATCTCCCGCCTCTTCTTCTGTCTGGTTTGGGCCCGGCAAAGACACCATCACCGTGGTGCCTCGCCCCACGGCACCACTCACATCGACCCAACCGCCAAATGCGGCCACCCGCTCCTGCATGCCGCGTAGGCCAAAGGATGTTTCTTTTAATTTGTCCGAGTTGTCGATGCCTTTCCCATTGTCTCGGATTTCCAGAGAAATTTCATGGTCAGTCACAAACAATTCAACATCAACCCGTGTGGCCTGGGCATGTTTAACAATGTTTGTCAGTGCCTCCTGCAAAATCCGGAACAGCGCGGTGCGCGCTTCGGGGTCTATGTCGGCCTCGTCCACATTGCACTGGAAGCTTGCATCCATCTGGCAGCGCTTCTTGAAGTCATTCACCAACCAGTCCAGCGCCGCAATCAAACCGTAGTCCAAAATGCCTGGGCGAAGGTCTTTGGCAATCCGCTGACTGCTGGCCAAGAGGTGTTCAATCAACTCCAGCATGTCATCGAGTTTGTCTTGCGTTGCAGCATCGGGCTGTGTGTTTTTGTTCAGCCAAGCCACATCGGCCTTGAGCTTGGTCAGTGAGCCGCCCATGTCGTCATGAATTTCACGCGCAATCGCCCCCCTTTCTTCTTCGCGGCGCTTTTCAAATTCGGTGGTCACCAAACGAAGCTCGGTTTGCGCATTTTGCAATCGCTCCTCGGCCTGTTTTCGGTCCGAAATATCCAGCAAAACACCATCCCAGGCGTACCGGTTGCCACGGGGTTTTGCCACAGCGTTGAGCAGCACCCAACGCGGCTCCCGTTTTGCAAGTGGTTTTAGCCGCCCCTCCCAGGTGATGGGCACGCCCGGCTTGGGTGGATCCAGCAACAACTCAAACAAAGAGGCAGCGTCCTCACTTTCAAACTGTTCGAAAAAGTAATGTGGGTTTTCAAGAAACAACCTGGGCGGTACACCAAACAGCCGCAACACCCCCTCGCTCACAAACGGAACCGTGGGGCGTGGCATGTCTGGCCCAGACAACATTTGGAAAATAATGCCTGGGATATTTTCTGCAATGGCAGCAAATCGCCGCTCGCTCTCGCGTTGGGCTTGCTCAGCAGCCGCAAGACTACGCCGCTCGTTGGCAGCGCGCAGTGAGCGCTCAATGGCCGGCACAAGGCGTGCCATTTTGTCTTTCATCAGGTAATCGTCGGCGCCTGCGCGCATGGCCTCTACCGCCACATGCTCACCAATGCTGCCCGACACAATGATGAAAGGAATATCCAGCCCTGAGTTGCGCACCACCTTCAACGCCTCCTCCGAGCCAAAGCCCGGGAGGTTGTGGTCAGAAATAACAACCTGCCACTCCTCGTGCTCCAGTTTCGCTTTCAACTCTTCTAGCCTGTCTACTCGCTCGGCTGTGTATTTCAAGCCACCTTGTTTGAGGCGGTAACACATCAACTCAAAGTCCGAGTCGTTGTCTTCCACCACAAGCACCCTCAAACCCTCGTCCGAGTACGCGCTCAAGTCCATTAAGGATGGGGGCAGGCCCCGATTGTCACTCATGTTGCTCCGCCGTGATCGCCAAACTTCGACGTGTTGTTGTTCTGTGCCGAATCAAAGCCGAATATGACAGGGTTTCGGCGTGTTAATCCTTGCATCATTTTGGTCATCTTATCGGATCATGCAAGGGTATAGAACTCAACCACGTTGGTGTACCCATCAATTTGTGTGTACCCAGCGACAAAGGGAATCCATGAGCCGCCCGAGTGAAAAACTTTCATTTTTGAACACCTCATTTGACAAAACGGTCTCTGGTGCCAAGCAGGCTGCTGCCGCAATCAACAAGTCTTTGTTGAGCGATGACACCGATCGGGAGTTCGAATTCACCGAGAAAGACTTTGCCCGTGTTCGCGCACTCATTCTCAAGATTGCAGGCATATCACTGGCCACCAGCAAGCAGAGCATGGTGTACAGCCGCCTCGCCAGGCGTTTGCGCGCATGCAATCTCAACAAGTTCTCCACTTACCTGGATGCCTTGGAGGCCAGCAACTCCAACCCGGAGTGGGAGCACTTCACCAACTCCCTGACCACCAACCTCACTTCTTTTTACCGTGAGGCGCATCACTTTGAGATTCTCAAAAAGCAATTGCAGTCGCTCTCGCGGGCCAGTCGCATAGAGCTGTGGTGCAGCGCGGCATCCACCGGGGAAGAACCCTACACCATGGCCATCACCGCGATGGAAGCCTTCAACAGCATGAATCCACCCGTGCGTATTCTGGCCACTGACATTGACACCAAGGTGTTGGAGCATGCTCGCAAGGGTGTGTATCGCCTGGATCAAGTGGAAAAAATTCCACAAGAAATTCTTCGCAAATATTTTCTAAAAGGCAAAGGCGACAGTGAGGGGCTCATTCGAATCCGCCCCGAGGTGCAAGCCCTTGTGAGCTTCCGCAAATTGAACCTCATGGAGCCTGCATGGCAACTTCGTCCAGGCTTTGACGGAATCTTTTGTAGAAACGTCATGATCTATTTCGAAAAAGATGTTCAGTTGCAGATCCTCAAGCGCTTTGCCCCGCTCATGAACCCGGGCGGCTTGTTGTATGCAGGTCATTCCGAGAACTTTGCCATGGCCCGAGACTATTTCACCCTGCGTGGCAAAACGGTTTACACGGTGAATGCGGACAAGGCGACCAAAACCTCCGGCAGTGAATCTGTTTCTGGCCGGGTGGATGCATGATTTCCAGCACCACACAAGCCGATCCACAAGCTTTGCCACTGGCGCGAAAAATCATCATGCCCGGGGAGTCTTTTGCCGCCTGGGCCCCCACCGAGATCAGCACCTTGCTGGGGTCGTGCGTGTCCGCCTGCCTTTGGGACAGTCGCCTGAAGATTGGTGGCATGAACCACTTCATGTTGCCTGAGGCGCCGGGGGCCGTGCGGGGTTTGGGGGACGCCACCAAATCCATGCGTTACGGCCTGTACGCCATGGAGTGCCTCATCAATGAACTCATGCACATGGGCGCCAAGCGCGACACCCTGGTCGCCAAAGTGTTCGGTGGGGCCAACATCTCAGGCGTGTTGAGCACCCAACACGTGGGGCGACGCAATGCAGAGTTTGTCTCCGAATTCCTGTGGAATGACAAAATCAAAACAGCCGCATCCGACCTTGGCGGGCTGCACAGTCGCCGAGTGAAGTTCAATACCCAAACCGGCGGGGTTCGGGTGGAGCGCGTGGCCAGTGCAGACTCCATTGCAGCCCGACAAGAAAAGAAATACAGCGAAACACTCAACCAAGACCCGGTCAACGGGGACATCGTATTTTTTTAAGGCCAACCAAACATGAACAAAATCAAGGTTGTGGTTGTGGATGATTCAGCCCTCATTCGAAACTTGATGAGCAAGATCATCAATTCCCAGATCGACATGGAGGTGGTGGCCACAGCCCCCGATCCCTTCATTGCGCGGGACCAAATCAAAAAATTCAGCCCCGACGTGATCACGCTGGACATTGAGATGCCCAAGATGGATGGCATTGAATTTTTGGAGCGCATCATGCGTTTGCGCCCAACCCCTGTGGTGATGGTTTCCACGCTCACGGAGCGCGGTGCAGAGGTCACTTTCCGAGCGCTTGAACTGGGTGCGGTGGATTTTGTAACGAAACCCAAGCTCGACATCAGCCAGGGCATGATCCACTACGCCAACGAAATCACAGACAAAATACGCGCAGCGCATGCCGCACGTCACCGACTCAATCGTTTGCCGCCAAAACCTGTCTCGCCCATGTCAAACGCACAGCAACCCAGCACAGATCCAATCACTGGCCAGTCGAGCACTCTGCAGCCGCCAAGCCCGGCTTTGAATCAGTCTCTTGGCAACCGGTTTGCTGCCACCGAGAAACTGGTGTTGATTGGCTCCTCCACGGGCGGCACGGAAGCCATCCGCGTGATTCTTGAACAACTGCCCAAAGACAGCCCGGCAATTTTGATCACTCAACACATGCCCGCTGGGTTCACCAAAAGTTTTGCAGAGCGCCTGAATCAAATTTGTGAGATCACAGTGAAAGAAGCCTTGCATGGCGAGCGTGTGTTGCCAGGTCACGCTTACATTGCCCCTGGAGACAAACACCTTTTGCTGGGTCGCAATGGCGCCAATTACACCTGCCAACTCTCCGACGCCGACCCGGTGAACCGCCACCGCCCCTCGGTTGAAGTGTTGTTCAAATCCGGGCAGGAAGTGTCCCCACGCAACATTGTGGGCATCATGCTCACCGGCATGGGCAAAGACGGCGCACAAGCCATGGCCGACATGAAAAAGGCCGGCAGCTACAACATATGCCAAGACGAAGCCAGCTCGGTGGTCTTCGGCATGCCCCGCGAGGCGATTGCCTTGGGCGCAGCCGATGAGGTGGTGCCACTGAACCAGATTGCCAAGCGCCTGCTGGATTACCTGTCTAAAATTGGAGGGCGCGCAGCGGTGCGGATTTAAGCCTGTTGGGGCTGTTCGTTCAGCCACTCCAGCAGCGTATCCAGGGCCAATGGCTTTGAAAACCAGTAGCCCTGCAATCGATCGCAGCCCATCTCCAACAACGTAGAACGTTGCGCCTCGGTTTCTATACCTTCGGCATGCACAATCAAACCCAGCGCATGGGCCAAATCAATCACGGCCTTCACGATCATGTGACTGCTTTGATCGTTGAGCAAATCCATCACAAAACTCTTGTCGATTTTCAACACATCCACGGGCAGCTGCCTGAGGTAGTTGAGGGAGGCATAGCCGGTGCCAAAGTCGTCCATCGCCACTTTGCAACCCGCTTGCTTCAAAGCAAGCAGGGCGTCCACCGTGCGCTGCATGTCATCAATCGCTGCCGATTCCGTGACTTCAAACTCAATCCATCTCGGGTCCAAGCCCGCATTGCGAATACTCGCATTTGCCTTGCTTGGGAATTCCGGGTTTAGCAATTGCCCAGCCGAGCAATTCACCGCACACCACAGCGCGTGCCCTGCGCGGTGAAGGGTCAGCAGCTTCTCCGTTGCATTGCGAATCACCCAGTCACCCAAAGCATCAATCAGGCCAGAGTCTTCCGCAACCCCTATAAATTCGCTGGGCATGATGCGCCCCAACTCCGGATGGGTCCACCTCACCAAGGCCTCGACACCGCAAATTTTCCCGGTGCGCAAATCTTCAATGGGCTGAAAATCAAGCACCAGCTCGTTGCACTCAATCCCCTTGGCCAAACCAAGTTCGATTTTTTTACGTCGTTTGGCTTTGTCGTGCACGGTGGCATCGCATGCACCCATCAAATCTTGGCCTTCCGCTTCCAGCACATGGGCCACTGCCTGCGCATGGGTTACCAGCTCGGCCGCATGCGTGCCATCCATGCCTGGACGGGCGAGGCCCAAGCGCATGTGAGGGCGCACAGCGAAGTGCTCAATCAGGAATGGGCGATTCAATTGCCCCTCAATTTGAGCCAGCTGTTCAGCGGTGTCCTCCGCCTTGGCGCTCCAATTGATTTGATCCGTCACCACCACCATGAGATTGTCTGACCAGCGGCACAAGATGTGCTTGCCAAAGCCCTCCCGCACCCGGTTCACAATTTTTTCCAGCATATTGCGTCGAATGCGCGGGTCCACCTCCGGTCCACGCGCCTGATTGCGAGAAAAATTGATGGTGAGCAGGCACAGTTCTTGGATCGCCTGAGGCCCGCCAGTCAAACCAGACAAGGTTTTGACCAGGCCTTGACGATTTAAAAAGCCAGTCGCCGCGTCAAAATAAACCGCACGCCGATGCGCTTGTTCCAATTGCAACTTTTCCCGCTGCAATCGGTGGGTGTGAATTTCTCGCCGCACCGCCGGAATTAGGCGCTGGGGCTTGGATTTTTCAACATAATCCCGCACACCGGCATGCATCGCTTGCGCACCCACCGCCTCGCTGGCCAAACCCGAGAGCAAAATCAGTGGCGTTTGGGGACGCAAGCGGGCAATCATGTCTGCCACTTGTTCGTGGGTGAGCGAGGGCATGGCGTAATCACATATCACCACATCGGCCACATGCTCCTCCAGGGCGGCCTGCAAGGCCTGCACATCGTTGGCATGCAACACCTCGGCTTGCGGCCACGCTTTGAACAGCTCTCGTTGGATCAACAAAAAATCATCGTCGCTGTCGTCCACAACAATGATTTTCGGGGCCTCGTGATGCGACATCATGAATGGGGTGGCACTCGTTTTTATGCGGTGTATGTAGGTCTTGTGGTCACTTCCTGTATCCTGCACACTTCTTGAAAAGCTGTCCAGTGCAAGAAACCATGAGCAAAGCGTTTACCAAAGAGACGGATCACGACGATCAGGACGACGGACCTGAGGCGGGCCCCGCCTTGCCCCAAGGGCTCAAAAATTACATCACGCCGAGAGGGTACCGCCGCCTGCGCGATGAATTGACTCACCTGGTCAAAACCGAAAGACCCGAGGTGGTGGCGGTGGTCTCTTGGGCAGCGTCGAATGGGGATCGCTCCGAGAACGGCGATTACCTGTACGGGAAGAAGCGCCTGCGCGAGATTGACCGCAGAATCCGGTTTTTAACCAAACGCACCGAGATTGCCGAAGTGGTCGACCCAGCCACGCAACAGGGTTTGGAAAACATTTTTTTTGGCGCCACCGTGACCTACATCAACAGCAAAGGGGACGAGGTGACCGTAAAAATCGTGGGAGTGGACGAGGTGGACACCACCAAAGGCCACATCAGCTGGATCTCCCCCGTGGCCCGTGCTTTGCTCAAAGCAAAAGAGGGCGATGTGGTTGGCCTCATGACCCCGGCGGGGCGGGACGAGCTCGAAATTATCGATGTGAAATACGTGGTGGATTAATGCGTGGCGGTGTCTGCCACCGGCAGGCGCACTTTGGCAAAGCTGCGGCCTTTGACACGGGTGACGCGCTCCACATACTCCAACCTGCGCAGCGCCATCAAAATGCGCGCCAAATGCACACGGTCATTCACTTGGATCGTGAAGTGCAGCAGTTTGCGGAACGCAGTTTCGTCACTCATGGTGAGATTGGTGATGTTGGCCCCTTGGTCGCTCAGGGTGGCGGCAATGGTGGCCAGTGCGCCTTTTTCATTCACGGCCTGAAGGTCCACATTCACATCAAAAGGCCGGGTGATCTCGGGTGACCATTGCACATCGGTCCAGCGCTCAGGCTCTTTGCGGATTTGTTTGCGGGCTGTTTCGCATTCATCGGTGTGAATAATCAAGCCAGAACCCTTGCGCACATAACCAATGATGCTGTCTCCGGGGATGGGCAAGCAGCAGGGCGCGCGTTGTACCGACATGCCCTCACCCCCGTGGATCATGATGGGTGCGCGAGCCTCCCCGGTGGATGAGGACGGCGGCGCGTCCACCCGTGCATCGGCCCGCCCCATGGCAATCAGCACACGGCGGGCCACCACAGGCGCCACACGGCGTCCGGAGCCAATGTCGGCCAGCAACTCCTCGCGGGTACTCACTTGGGAGTCTTTCATCAGACGGTCCCACACCTCATTGCTCAGCTGATCCAGCTTGATGTGATCCGCCTCCAGGGCTTGTTCCAGCAAGCGTGTGCCCAAGCGCACGGTCTCTTCGAGGTTCATGGACTTCAGGTAGTGCCGTATTTCAGAACGTGCCTTGCCAGACCGCACAAAGCCCAACCACACAGGGTTGGGGCGGCTGTGTGGCGCGGTGATGATTTCCACCACGTCGCCGCTTTTGAGTATGGTGCGCAACGGCTCAATCACCTGATTCACCCGAGCGGCCACACAGTGATTGCCCACATCGGTGTGCACCGCATAGGCAAAATCCACCACCGTGGCGCCGCGCGGTAGGCTCATGATTTTGCCATTGGGCGTGAACACGTACACCGCATCCGGGAACAGGTCCACTTTGATGTGTTCCAAAAACTCGGCGGAATCGCCAGTCTGGTTTTGAATGTCCAGCAAACTTTGCAACAAGCGGTGTGTTTGGGTCTGGATTTGATTCAGTCCCTCGGCTTCGCCCTTGTACAACCAGTGGGAGGCCACGCCTTTTTCTGCCACTTGGTGCATTTCTTCAGTCCGGATTTGAAACTCCACCGGTGTGCCATAAGGGCCCAGCAAGGTGGTGTGGAGGCTTTGGTAACCGTTGAGCTTGGGGATGGCGATGTAATCTTTGAATTTGCCAGGCACCGGTTTAAACAACTGATGCAACATGCCCAGTGCCATGTAGCAAGTCGGCATGTCCTTTACCACCACCCGGAATCCATACACATCCAACACCTGAGAAAAACTCAGGCGCTTTTCAATCATCTTGCGGTAAATGCCAAACAGCGCTTTTTCACGGCCGTACACCTGGCATTCAATGCTCGCATCGCTCAAACACTTCTCGACAGCTTCCAAAATCTTACCCACCACCTCGCGTCGGTTGCCTCGGGCGGCCAACACCGCCTTTTTCAGCACTTGGTAACGCATGGGGTAAGCATGCTGGAAGCTGAGTTCCTGTAACTCTCGGAAAATCTCGTTCAAACCGAGGCGATGGGCAATGGGGGCGTAAATTTCGAGGGTTTCAAGGGCAATCCGGCGCTTCTTGGCCGGGCTCATGATGTCCAACGTTCGCATGTTGTGCAAACGATCGGCCAGTTTCACCAAAATCACGCGCAAGTCGCGCGCCATGGCCAGCAGCATTTTTCGGAAATTTTCGGCTTGGGCTTCTTCGCGGCTGGAAAACTCCATTTTGTCCAGCTTCGAAAGTCCATCCACCAAGTCGGCCACCTGGCCGCCAAATCGCTCAATCAGGTCTTCTTTGGTGGTGCCCGAGTCCTCCATCACGTCGTGGAGGAGGGCCGCCTGCAGTGCTTGGCTGTCCAAACGCCAACTGGCGCACAACTCGGCCACGGCGATGGGGTGGGTCACGTAGGGTTCACCGGTGGCCCGGAACTGGCCAAGGTGCGCAACGTCAGAGAACTTGTACGCCTCGCGAACACGCTTGACCTCTGCCTCGGGCAAATAGCTCGAGGCAAGGCCGATTAGCTGTGCGATAGAGACCACTTCGGGCCGGTTGTGCTCAGGCTGTAATTCTCTCGCTTGCATTAACCCCCGCTTTTGTACTGCGACGTCCAAACCGTTACTTCACATCCCTATTGTGAAGATTTACTTCTGGTCCGGCAAGACGATGTTGACTTCCAACATCTCCATATTGCCTTGTTTTTGAAGATTAAATTTCACGTCTTCTTGATCAATCTTGACGTATTTGGCAATCACCTGCATCAATTCGTCCCGCATTTGGGGCAAAAAGTCAGGTCCGCCTTCGTCGATTCGTTCACGGGCGATGATGAGAGAAAGTCGCTCTTTTGCAACACTGGCGGACTTTTTCTTCTCGCCAAACAGCATGCTCAGCAATGACATGGAATCAACCTCCGAACAAGCGTTTCAGCAAGCCAGGCTTCTCGTAATCCACAAAACGCAGGGGCTTGGTTTCCCCCAAGAAACGGGAAATGCAGTCCTGATAAGCGGTGGCGGCGTCGTTCTCTTCTGAGTGAATCACGGGCATGCCTTGGTTGGATGCCTGCAACACCGTCTCAGACTCTGGGATCACGCCCAACAAAGGAATGCGCAACAAATCAGCCACGTCCTTGTAGCTTAGCATTTCGCCCTCATTGGCGCGCTTGGCGGAGTAACGGGTGATCAGCAGGTGCTCTTTGACTGGCTCGCCACCTTCCTTTGCGCGTTTGCTCTTGGCCTGCAAAATGCCAATGATGCGGTCGGAGTCGCGCACCGAGGACACTTCGGGGTTGGTCACCACAATTGCCTCATCGGCGAAAGTGAGCGCCATCACCGCGCCGCGCTCGATGCCAGCCGGGCTGTCGCACACAATGTATTCAAAACCCATCTCGATCAAATCTTTGATGACCTTTTCAACGCCTTCTTCGGTGAGGGCGTCTTTGTCCCGGGTTTGGGAGGCGGGCAAAATCGAGAGCATTGGGCAGTGTTTGTCTTTGATCAGCGCCTGTTGCAGGCTTGCCTCGCCATTGATCACATTGACCAGGTCGTACACCACGCGGCGCTCGCAACCCATGATGAGGTCCAGGTTGCGAAGGCCCACGTCAAAGTCAATGACCACGGTTTTGAACCCTCGAAGGGCCAGGCCTGCGGAAAAGCTGGCGCTGGTGGTGGTTTTGCCCACGCCACCTTTGCCGGATGTAACAACAATGACTCGACTCACGTATGGTCTCCTAGCGGATGTTGATGGCCTTCAGCCGCAGCGTGGCGGGCTCGGTGCCATGGTCAAGATAAATGGATGTGGGTTTGGCGCGGTTTTCATCGGGAAAACCGCCCTCGAATGTTAAGTAGTAACCTGCGACAGCAACCAGTTCAGCTTCAAAGCAGGTGGACAGGATTCTGGCCTCGGTGTCGCCCGATGCACCGGCCAACGCGCGGCCTCGCAACACACCATAAACGTGGATGTTGCCGTCTGCGATGACCTCCGCACCTGCAGACACTTGCCCCATCACCACGAGGTCTGCGCCCTGGGCATAAATTTTTTGGCCGCTGCGGACAGCTTGTTCGACCACCAGGGTTTTGCGCGCACTGGGGGCTGGCACGTCCTCAGTCGATTGCGCATGCGCTGTCTGCGCAGCAGCGGGTTCTTCGGCGAGTGGGGGCGATTGATGCCCGGGCTCAGGTTCAGGTTGAGGTTCAGCCTCTGCCGTGGCATCGCTTGCGCTCACTGCGTTGTAGCGCAACCCCAAGGCCTCGGCCTGCTCCTCCAAAGGGTCAGGTTGACCCTGCACCTCCACCACATGCACACCGGCGCGCTGGAATGGTTCAAGCAGCTCAGCCAGGCTCAATTGGTGTTCGGTCCAGTCGGAGGGGGTCCAGGCCGAGAGGTTGAGCACGGCGGGCTCGGCGCTGTACACCCCGGGGCTTGGGCCCAGGCGTTTTTTAATGACCTCCAGCAGGTCGGCAAGTGGGGCAGGGCGCAAAGTGAAGGACACCGCCTTGATGGAGGCAAATTTGATGTCCAATGGCGCAGCGCTGGCTTTGTTCAAGGTGTTCGTGTTCCGGGGGTTGGCTGTGTGGCTTCAATGACGGACAAAGCCCGAGCCGTTTGCCGGTCTCGGGCTTTGAATTCGGTTTTAGCTGCGTGCGCGGCTGTTCAATCAGGTGGGCACGCGCTTGAGCATCTCAATACCGATCTCGCCCGCAGCAATTTCGCGCAGCGCGGTCACGGTGGGCTTGTCTTTGAAGGACTCCACTTTTGGGGTGTGGCCTTGAGCCAGCATGCGTGCGCGGTAGGTGGCACACAGGGCCATGTCGAAACGGTTGGGGATTCTTTTCAGGCAATCTTCAACGGTGATGCGGGCCATCTTGTGTCCTTGTTTACAGTCCAATACTTTTGAGTTGCGCCCCGTGACGCGCCATTTGCTGGTTGAAACGGCAACGGGATGCGAAGACGATCGATTTCAACTCGACCAGCGCCGTTTTGAAATCATCGTTAAGGATAACATAATCAAAGCGCCGGGCTTGCTCAATCTCCAGTTGTGCAGCCCCCATTCGCTTCAAAATCACCTCTTCGCTGTCTGTGCCCCGTCCTCGGAGCCGTTTTTCAAGTTCTTCCATGCTGGGTGGCAAAATGAAGATAGACACCACATTGGTCACCTTGCGCACCACTTGCTCTGCCCCTTGCCAATCAATCTCCAGCAGCACGTCCCGGTCTTGCGCCATTTGGCTTTCCACCCACGCCTTTGACGTGCCGTAGTAATTGCCGTGCACATGGGCCCATTCCAAAAAGCCATCCTGGTCGCGAATCGCCTCGAATTCCGGCTGACTGATGAAGTGATAGTCTTTGCCGTCCACCTCGCCCGGTCTGGCTTTGCGCGTGGTGTTGGAGATGGACAAACCGATGCCGGGCACCTCGGCCAGCAGCGCCTTGACCAAGGAGGACTTGCCAGCGCCTGAGGGGGCGCTCACGATAAACAGGCTCCCTGCGTAATTGGGGGTGGCATGGGGTTGCTCAAGCTGGGTCATGGGCGTGCAAAGTCCGCGGCGAATTGTGAGGTGGGGTACGTGGGCAAAATTGTAGGACAAAAGCTCATTCGATGTTCTGAACCTGCTCACGGAACTGCTCCACCAGCACCTTGAGGTCGATAGAGGCCTGGGTTTGGGCAATGGCATGGGCTTTGCTGCCCAGGGTGTTGGCCTCCCGGTTCAATTCTTGAGTTACAAAATCCAGCCGTTTGCCAATCACCCCCCCTTGAGTCAGGATGCGCCGCACCTCTGCAAAATGGGTTTGCAGGCGCTCAATTTCCTCTTTCACATCAATGCGTACGCTGTGCAGGGCCACTTCGTGCTTAACCCGCTCCTCAATGTCTTCCACGGTGAGGTGGCTGGCCTTGTCGGCCAAGACCTTGTTGAACACCTCCAGCATGCGCTCCCGGATTTTGCCCTCGTAATGCGCCAGAAATTCGGGCAGTTGTGGCAGTAGCGCTTGCACAATTGCTTGCATGCCGTCAATTTTTTCAAGCAGCACAGCGGCCAGTTGCGCGCCTTCGCGGGCTCGGGTCTGTTTCAGGGCCTCGATTGCTTCATCGCACAAGGAGGCAATGGTTTCCTGCAACTCTTCGCCGCTCAGGCTGTTGTCTTCCACCACGCCGGGCCAGTTTAAAATCTCGGTGATGCGAAACCCGTTGGCTTTGGGCAGTGCGGTTTGTATGCTCGTTTCCAGTTCGGCCAGCAGCTTCACTTGTGCCAGATCAACCTTCGGGATGCGCTTTTCCCCCTCGGCGCGGCCCCAAGAGATTCGGCACTCCACCTTGCCTCGGGACAAGGTGGCCATTAGCTTTTCTCGCACCAGGGGCTCGGCCATGCGAAGGTCGTCGGGCATGCGGAAGTTGAGGTCCAGAAAGCGGCTATTGACGCTGCGCAGCTCCATGCTGAGCGTGCCCGCCCGAGTTACGCGTTGGGCGTTGGCAAACCCGGTCATGCTGTGCACGGGGCTGGATTGTTTTTTGTCTTTGCTCATTGGGTGGAGGATTCCTGTGCTTGAGGCGTGATTGCGCGAACAAGCCGATTGTAAACTCTGCATGAGGCTTGCACGCCGTTTTGCTGCAGGCCATGGTGACTCAGCGTGGGTGAGAATGGTCGGTCGTGTGATTGCGCACCTGGACATGGATGCGTTTTATGCCAATGCGGAGCTGGTGCGCAACCCCGCTCTGCGGGGATTGCCGGTGGTGGTGGGCGGTCGCCGGGGCATGCAGCCCTTGCCAGGCCGCGCATTTCCAACCCTGGCCCAGTACGAGGGGCGGGGTGTGTTAACCACGGCCAATTACGAGGCCCGCAAGCTGGGGCTCCATTCGGCCATGCCCACCATGAAAGCGGCAAAACTCGCCCCACATGCGGTGCTTTTGCCCGCAGATTTTGACTGGTACAAAACCCAGTCCCGCGCATTCAAAGACGTGGTGCGGGCCATGGCTCCCAATCTGGAAGACCGCGGGATTGACGAAATCTACCTAGACCTCAGCGAACAAACCGGGGGCGATTTTGACCAAGCCAGCGAATTGGCTGCTCGTTTGCAGGCGGCGGTGTTTCAGGCCACTGGCGGCATGACTTGCTCCATCGGTCTGTCTGAAAACAAGCTCACCTCCAAAATATGCTCCGATTTGAATAAACCCAACGGCATCACCGTGGTGAGGCCTGAGCAGTTCAAGCAGGTGATTTGGCCCCTGCCGGTCGGCAAAATCAATGGCATTGGGCCCAAAGCCCAAGAAAAGCTACAGGCCATGCAAGTGCACACCATTGAAGACCTGGCCCGTGTTCCGATGGATGAATTGCAGGCCCGATTTGGGCAGGCTTATGGCTTGTGGATGCACCAGAGTGCACATGGCTTGGACTTGCGTGAGGTTACGCTGTATTCAGAGCCCAAGAGTGTGAGTAGGGAAACCACCTTCGAGGTGGATATGCATGTGCGCAAGCACCGTGCTCAGCTCACTGACACCTTAACCGCCTTGGCAGAAAGACTGGCCGCCGATTTGCTACGCAAAAAGCGTGCTGCCAAAACAATTGGCATCAAAGTGCGGTTCGCAGACTTTAAATCGCTCACCCGTGATATGACCGATGGCACATTGCACTGGCAAGCCGACACGCTACTGCAGGCCGCACGCGCTTGTCTTAAAAAAACACCCTTTGAAAGTGCGGGCGCGCGCGCCAACATTCGCTTGCTTGGCCTGCGGGCCAGCCACCTGGTGGATCTGGACGAGGCAAAATCCGTGCCCCTCGGGCGCAAGTCCAAACCCGATGGTGCCGGGCAGTTGGATCTGTGGACGGAAGATGGTCCATAATGCCGGGCGACGATCCGCTCGATAATGAGTAACCCCCCTAACATTGGAGAATCCATGAGCAACACCCGACCCGATGGCCGCCAGCCGGATGCACTTCGCCCGATTTCGATTGAACGTGGCTACACCAAGCACGCCGAAGGTTCGGTCATGGTGCGGTTTGGGGACACCCATGTGCTGTGCACTTGCAGTGTTGAAGACAAAGTGCCAGGTTTTTTGAAGGGGCAAAACCAGGGGTGGCTGACCGCTGAGTACGGCATGCTGCCGCGATCCACCCACTCCCGCATGGACCGCGAGGCGGCCAAAGGCAAGCAAAGTGGCCGCACGCAAGAAATTCAGCGCCTGATCGGCCGGGCGTTGCGCGCTGCCGTGGATTTGCAAAAGTTGGGCGAGCGCACCCTAAAAATTGATTGCGATGTGATTCAGGCCGACGGAGGCACGCGCACGGCATCTATCACGGGCGCCATGGTGGCCGTAGCCGACGCCGTTGGCAAGTTGCTTGCCAGTGGTGAATTGGCGGAGTCGCCCATCAAACAATTTGTAGCGGCTGTGTCGGTGGGGGTGGTGAACGGACAGGTGGTGCTCGACCTGAATTACGATGAAGACAGCAATTGTGAAACCGACTTGAACGTGGTGATGACCGAGGCGGGTGGATTTGTGGAAGTGCAAGGCACAGCCGAGGGTGAGGCCTTTAGCCGACTGGAGCTGGATGGCATGCTCAACTCGGCTGCTGCTGGCATTGAACAATTGGTGGCGCTGCAAAAACAGGCTTTGAAGGCGTGAGTGACATGGGCATGGACTTCACAACACCGTGGGTGCTGGCCAGCGGCAACGCGGGCAAGTTGCGTGAGTTTCAAGACCTGTTCGCCCCCTGGGGGGTGGAATGGGTGGCGCAGTCAGCCTTGGGTGTACCCGAGGCGGAGGAGCCTTTCCACACCTTCATAGAAAATGCCCTGACCAAGGCCCGGCATGCCAGCCGCCTCACCGGGCGTCCCGCACTTGCAGACGATTCCGGGCTGTGTGTGCCTGCATTGCGCGGTGCGCCGGGTGTGTTGTCAGCTCGATATGCCACGCTGTTTGGTCAAGCCAAAAGCGATGCCAACAACAACGCGTGTTTGGTTCAGCAATTGCAAGGCATCAGCGATCGCCGTGCATATTTTGTGTGTGCCATGGTGTGGGTGACCCACGCAGAGGACCCAACACCCACCATTGCCCAAAAAATGTGGTGGGGCGAGGTGCTGGACCAACCGCAGGGCGAACACGGGTTTGGCTATGACCCCCATTTTTGGTTGCCTGAGCACCAGTGCACCGCAGCCCAAATGCCCAAAGCCTTGAAGAACCAGCACAGCCATCGTGCCCAGGCCACAGCCGCATTGCTGGCCGAGCTTGAACAGCGCCTTGGCTTGACGCGCAGGGCATCATGAGCGGCAATGCCTCGCCATCGGGGACAGGGCCCACCAGCGCAGCCAATCTGGTCAGTCGGGTCTTCATGCCCGGGCAGTTGCAGTTTTCTGCAATGCCGCCTTTGGGACTGTATATTCATTTGCCCTGGTGTGTGCGCAAATGCCCCTATTGCGATTTCAATAGCCATTTGGCCCCGCAAAGCCAGCACCGGGAGGTGGCGGTGCCGGTGATTCGGGCCGATCAGCAGGCTGTTTTAGAGCATGGGTATGCCGAGTCTTTGCCCATGGATCTTCAACGCCGCTACTTAAACGCACTCATCGCTGATCTGGATCAGCAACTCCCCAAAATTTGGGGCCGCAAGTTGTATTCGGTGTTCATTGGCGGGGGCACACCATCCCTTTTTCACCCCACGCTGGTGGATGAACTGTTGGGCGCGGTGCGAGCCCGCTTGGGCATGCCGCAAAGTGGCGAGATCACCATGGAGGCCAACCCGGGCACTTTTGAACAAGAACGTTTCGAAGGTTTCCGCAAGGCCGGCGTGACGCGCTTGTCGATTGGTGTTCAAAGTTTTAACAATGACCATTTAAAGAGCTTGGGGCGGGTGCACAACAGCGCGCAAGCCCTGGCTGCAGTGCGCAGTGCGGTGGCCTTGTTTGACGAGGTGAACATTGACTTGATGTACGGTTTGCCGCAGCAATCCCTGACGCAGGCTCAAGCCGATGTTGAACAGGCCGTTGCGCTGGGCACCACCCACCTGAGTTTGTATCAGCTCACCCTGGAGCCCAACACGCTGTTTGCCAACAAACCCCCCACCCTGCCTGACGAGGACACCTTGGCCGACATTGAAGAGGCTGTACATGCCACTGCCAAAGCCGCCGGGTTTGAGCATTACGAGGTGTCGGCTTTTGCCAAGCCTGGTCACCGTTGCCAGCACAACCTGAATTATTGGGGGTTTGGGGATTATCTTGGCATTGGAGCCGGTGCCCACGCAAAAATCAGTTACCCCAACCGCATCGAGCGGGAGACTCGGCACCGCAACCCGCTGGCCTACATAGAGGAGATGGAAGGCAAAGCCCAGCCGCTGGAATCAAAAGCAATTGCAGTGAAAGAGCTGCCTTTTGAATTCATGCTGAATGCCCTGCGCCTAACGGAGGGGGCGCCAGAGCAATGGTTTGTTGAGCGATGTGGTCGCCCCCTGAGCGATTTGCAAAAGCCGTTAAAATTCGCTGTGGAACGCGGCTTGATGGTTGCCCAGCCTGGGGTATTTAAGCCCACAGCGCTGGGCATGTGTTTTTTAAACGACTTGCAGGCTATTTTTCTGGCTCAACAATAATTCCGACTCTGCTTGATTTTTTGTTGAGTCAATCCCTTGGGTTTGCCAAGCGCTGAGTTCAAAAAGAATAAAAGCTAGTTCAGGTGACGACTTTCCGGGCGCTCAATGATGCTCGATGTGCCCTTGAAGTGCAGGCCCCACTCTGCTTGCTGGCATGCTTTTATTAAAAGATCTGCAAAACCATGTTGCAATTGCTCGGCCATGCGCATCTCAAAGCCTTTGCCACTACCGGACACCAGCTTGAGCATCAGGTCGGTGCCATGGCCCTCGGCTGCGGGTCGCAATTCAATTTGTGTAATCAGGAGGGGGTCCGCACCCAAGGGCGTGGTGGTGTTTTTATCCTGGAACGGGCTCTTGAAGTCGGCTGAGTACAAGGAGACTTCTCTGCTCATTTCAAGCAATGCTTTCCGCCCTACGTCGTTGAGGGGGCGATCACTGGCCAGCAACTTTTGCATCATGTCGTCAAGGCTGGGTATGAGCAAGCGAACCATTCGCCGCGTCAGCCACACACGCACTTCCTGATTTTCTGCGGAATTGATGCGCATCAACAGACGGTCATGCTCCGGGGCGTAGGCAATTTGAAGCTGTTTGATTTGCATGGTTTTGACGTGTAAGTTGCAGTAATAATCAATGGACGCTGCATCTTGAAAACCCCATGCATGCCCACACATTCATGCCATGGGTATTGTGACTCAAATTGATTAAAAAGGGTTTGCAGATGCGATTGGATCGACTCACCACCAAGTTTCAAGAAGCGCTGGCCGATGCGCAAAGCATGGCCGTGGGCAAAGACAATCCCACCGTGGAACCTGTGCATGTGTTGCTTGCCATGGTGCGCCAGGGCGAGGGTTCCGTGAAAGGTGTAATTGGTAAAGCGGGTGGGAATGTGGCTGCCTTGCAAAAGGCGCTTGACACTGAGGTTGGCAATTTGCCCCAAGTGAGCAACAACGGCGGGCAAATCCAAATCAGCAGCCGCCTGCAGGCCACACTTAACCTGACGGACAAAGAGGCTCAAAAACGGGGCGATCAGTTCATTGCCAGCGAACTTTTTTTGTTGGCGTGCCTCCATGAAAACAGCGGCGCGGCCAAGGCTTTGAAAGATGCTGGCCTGAATGCACACAACCTTGCCAAGGCAATTGAACAGGTTCGCGGCGGCGCAGCGGTGGACAACGCCGATGGCGAGAGCCAGCGTGAGGCCTTGAAAAAATACACCATCGACCTCACAGACCGTGCCCGCATGGGCAAGTTGGATCCTGTGATTGGTCGCGACGACGAAATTCGCCGCGCCATCCAGATTTTGCAGCGGCGTACCAAAAACAACCCTGTGCTGATTGGCGAGCCTGGTGTGGGAAAAACCGCCATTGTGGAAGGCTTGGCCCAGCGGATTGTGAACGGCGAAGTACCCGACACGCTCAAAAACAAGCGTGTGCTGGTGCTGGACATTGCCCTGTTGCTGGCCGGTGCCAAATATCGCGGCGAGTTTGAGGAACGCCTCAAAGCCGTTTTGAAGGACATTGCTGCCGATGAGGGGCAGACCATAGTGTTCATTGATGAAATTCACACCATGGTGGGTGCGGGCAAAGCGGAGGGCGCCATTGATGCCGGCAACATGCTGAAGCCGGCATTGGCCCGCGGTGAGCTGCACTGTATTGGCGCAACCACCCTGGATGAATACCGCAAATACATTGAAAAAGACGCGGCACTTGAGCGTCGTTTTCAGAAGGTGTTGGTGGGGGAGCCCAGCGTTGAGAGCACCATTGCAATTTTGCGCGGCTTGCAGGAGCGTTACGAGCTTCACCACGGCGTGGACATCACCGACCCGGCCATTGTGGCAGCGGCTGAACTGAGCCACCGCTACATCACCGATCGCTTTTTGCCTGACAAGGCCATTGACCTGATTGATGAGGCCGCCGCTCGCATCAAGATGGAGATTGACTCCAAACCCGAGGAAATGGACAAGCTGGATCGACGCATCATCCAGTTGAAAATTGAACGAGAGGCAGTCAAGCGCGAAACCGACGATGCTTCCAAGAAGCGTTTGGCATTGATTGAAGAAGAAATCGACCGCTTGGAGCGTGATTACGCTGATCTAGATGAAATCTGGAAGTCTGAGAAGGCCGCCGTGCAGGGCAGCGCAGCCATCAAGGAAGAGATTGACAGGATTCGGGCAGAAATTGAACAGCTCAAGCGCAAGGGCGATTGGCAAAAGGTCTCTGAGCTGCAATACGGCAAGTTGCCTGCGCTTGAGGCACAGCTCAACCAAGTGAAAGAGAATGAAAGCGGCGATGGGTCCGGCAGCAAAAAGCCCAACCGATTGTTGCGCACGCAAGTGGGTGCTGAAGAAGTGGCTGAGGTGGTGAGCCGTGCAACTGGCATCCCTGTGAGCAAAATGATGCAGGGCGAGCGCGACAAGTTGCTGAACATGGAGACCGTATTGCACCAACGTGTGGTTGGGCAAGACGAGGCAGTGACATTGGTGGCCGACGCCATCCGCCGTTCACGCGCCGGCTTGGCAGACCCCAACAAGCCCTTGGGTTCCTTTTTGTTCTTGGGCCCCACAGGGGTGGGCAAAACAGAGTTGTGCAAGGCTTTGGCTGGTTTCTTATTCGACTCCGAAGATCACCTGATTCGCATCGATATGAGCGAATTCATGGAGAAGCACAGCGTGAGTCGCTTGGTGGGCGCACCTCCAGGGTATGTTGGGTATGACGAGGGTGGCTACCTCACCGAGGCTGTGCGGCGAAAGCCCTACAGCGTCATCTTGCTGGATGAGGTTGAAAAGGCCCATCCCGATGTCTTCAATGTGTTGCTGCAGGTGCTTGATGATGGTCGTCTCACCGACGGACAGGGCCGCACCGTGGACTTCAAAAACACGGTGGTGGTGATGACCAGCAACCTGGGTAGCCATGAAATTCAGCGATTGGCAGGCGAGCCTGCAGAGGTCATCAAGTCCGCCGTGATGGCCGAGGTGAAGACCCACTTCCGCCCGGAGTTCATCAACCGCGTGGATGAGTTGGTGGTGTTCCATGCGCTGGACAACGCCCACATTGCCAATATTGCGAAAATCCAGCTGGCACGCTTGCAGCAGCGTCTGGCCAGCCGCGATATGCGCCTGGAAGTAAGCGATGCCGCAGTCGCTGAGGTGGTCAAAGCAGGGTTTGACCCACTGTATGGTGCACGCCCACTGAAGCGGGCCATCCAACAATTGATTGAAAACCCAGTGTCGAAAATGATTCTGGAAGGACGCTTTGGGCCCAATGACGTAGTACCCGTGGACTTCAAGGATGGGGGGTTCAGCTTTGAGCGGGTGGTTCACTGAGTCTTGGTGGTCGGTTCAAGGCCGAGCTACATCCATGGCCACAGGCCGAGCCTCTCTACTGGCCACAGGCTGAGCTACCTATTTGGCCACAGGCCGAGCAGAGGCTTGTTTCTCGCTGAAAACCTGTGTCTCCCTTGCTGGGCCTGAATGACCTGGGACCGCCCCGACAAAACTGCGCGGTCGGGCTCGGCCCCTGCCGGCAACCTCTCGGTTGACCGGCACCGGTCCTTTGCGGCACGCAAGGGCAGGTTTTCTGGATGCTCGCACCAAGCCTGCTGCCCCGGCCTAGGCCTGTTCGTGGCAACTGAGCACCTGCGCAGCCTCGCTTGCGCCCAGAAGCCGCCGGGAGCCAATGCCCCTGCAGCGACCTTCAGGACAATCTGCCCGACCGTGCCGTGCATGAACGGTGACCCAGCGGGGCAGAGGCCCAGCCCGACCTCTTTTTTCGAGGGTGGGCCTCAGTTCAGGCCAGGCTCAGGGAGGGAAATACAGATTGGCCGTCGCCAAGGGGCTTGACCCCGGTGCGCTTCTGGGCCCAGGTCTCTTCAGGCCCAGCAAGGGAGACACAGGTTTTCAGCGAGAAACAAGCCTCTGCTCGGCCTGTGGCCATTAAAGAGGCTCGGCCTCAGGCCAGAAGGGTAAGCTCAGCCCATGGCCGGAAAAGCGCCTCGGCCTCAGGCCAGCCTGTAGCCGCGACCAGTGGCCCAGTAGACGTTAGGAGGCAAGTAACTCCCGCAACACATACGGCAAAATGCCTCTGTGCTTGTAATACTCCACCTCGATGGGCGTGTCGATTCGGCTCAGCACTTTCACATCTTCCATGTCGCCACTGGCCCGTGTAATGCGGAGCACCAGTTCAGCTTGAGGCGGCGTGTCTTGCGCCAATCCAATCACATCGTAGGTTTCGCTGCCATCCAGTTTCAAGCTTTGCACCGAGTCGCTGCCCAAAAATTGCAGTGGCAAGACTCCCATGCCCACCAGATTGCTTCGGTGTATGCGCTCGTAACTGCGTGCAATCACCACTTTCACTCCCAACAGTTGGGTGCCTTTCGCAGCCCAGTCTCGGGATGAGCCGGTGCCATATTCTTCACCAGCCAACACAATGGTTGGTGTGCCCTGTGCAAGGTATTGCATCGCGGCGTCGTAGACCGTGGTCTGCACGCCATCTTTGAGGGTGTAACCACCCTCAATGCGGTTGCCGTTTGCATCCGGCGGAATCATCAGGTTTTTTACACGCACGTTGGCAAATGTGCCTCGAATCATCACATCGTGATTGCCGCGTCGAGAGCCGTAGCTGTTGAAATCTTTTTGCCCAACGCCACGCTGGTGCAGATACTTTCCGGCAGGTGTGGTGGGCTTGAATGAGCCCGCGGGCGATATGTGGTCCGTGGTGACTGAGTCGCCCAGAATCAGCAAGGGCTTGGCTCCCCGGATGGCTGCCACCGTCGTGGGTTGCATGGCAAAGTCATCAAAGAACGGGGGTCTGGCAATGTAGGTGGACCGGGGCCATGTATAAACCTGGCCTGCTGGTGCGGGCACATGGTTCCAAAGGTCGTGCCCTTGCGTGAAATTGCTGTACAGCCGAACAAACGTGGGTGCATCCAGGGCGGTGGGCAACAATGCATTCACTTCGGCGTTGCTGGGCCATATGTCCCGAAGGTAAACCGGTTCACCGCGCTTGCCTGTGCCAATGGGTTCAGATGTCATGTCCATGTTGACTTTTCCACTGATGGCAAAGGCGATCACCAGTGGTGGGGAGGCCAAAAAGTTGGCTTTTAAGTTGGGGTGAATGCGCGCCTCAAAATTTCGATTGCCCGACAACACCGCACATCCAATCACATCGTTTTTTAGAATGGTGTCGTTGATCTCGGGCAGCAAGTCGCCCGCGTTGCCAATGCAGGTGGTGCATCCATAAGCAGCCACATTGAAACCGAGTTGGTCGAGGTAGGGCTGCAAACCGGTTTTATTGAGGTAGTCGCTGACCACACGCGAGCCGGGCCCCAATGAGGTCTTGATGTGTGACTGTACTTTGAGACCTTTTTCAACAGCCTTTTTGGCCAGCAAGCCCGCCGCCAACATCACGCCTGGGTTGGAGGTGTTGGTGCAACTGGTGATCGCCGCCAGCAGCACATCGCCGTGTCCAATGGCAACGGTGTTCAGCCCAGTGGGGTAGCGGGTGTTTAAGGTGCTTGGGTCTTTTCCAAATCCGTTGGCCGTCGTGGCTTCAGAAAATAGGGTGTTGAATTGCTGCTTCATTTTGTTGAGCAACACCCGATCTTGTGGCCGCTTTGGCCCTGCCAACGAGGGTTCCACCGTGCTCAGGTCAAGCATGACCACCTCGGAATAATCAATGGCTCCGGGGGCGGGCATGCCCAAAAGGCCTTGCGCTTTGAAATAAGCCTCAAACCGGTCTGCCTCTGATGCACTTTTGCCGGTTTTGCGCATAAACTCCACTGTTTTTTCATCGGGCGGAAAAAAGCCCATCGTGGCGCCATATTCGGGGGCCATGTTGGCCAGGGTTGCCCGGTCGGTCACCGACAAACTGGCGGCGCCAGGTCCATAAAATTCGACAAACTTTCCGACCACCTTTTTCTTGCGCAAGAGCTCGGTGATGGTCAGCACCAAATCCGTGGCTGTGATGCCTTCTCGCAGCACGTTGGTCAGCTCCACACCCACCACATCGGGTGTTAAAAAGTAGACGGGCTGGCCGAGCATGCCAGCCTCGGCCTCAATGCCGCCCACACCCCAGCCAACAACCCCAACGCCATTGATCATGGTTGTGTGGCTGTCGGTGCCGACCAGAGTGTCCGGGTAATACACCGTATCCTCGTTTTCCTCTCCGGCTTTTGCGTTGCTGCGGATGCCGCGGAACAGGTATTCCAGATTGACCTGGTGCACGATGCCTATGCCAGGAGGCACCACCTTGAAGGTATCAAAAGCTTGCATGCCCCATTTCATGAACTGATAGCGTTCAGTGTTGCGCTCAAACTCAATTTCCATGTTTTTGCGCAAGGCATCTGCGGTGCCGTGATGGTCAATCATCACGGAGTGATCCACCACCAAATCCACGGGCACCAATGGCTCAATTTTTTTGGGATTGTGGCCCATGTTGTGCGCCACATTGCGCATGGCCGCAAGGTCGGCCAGCAAGGGCACCCCGGTGAAGTCTTGAAGCACCACACGCGCCACGATGAACGGAATTTCATCGGTGCGTTTGGCCTGCGCTTGCCAGTTGGCCAACTGACGAATATGTTCCTCTGACACTTTTTTGCCATCGCAATTGCGCAACACCGATTCGAGAACAATTCGAATCGACACAGGCAAGCGGTGAAGGTTTGGATGGCCTTGCTCTGCCAGTTTTGGAAGGCTGTAGTATCTTCCCCGGAGACCGGTTTGGCTGGTGAAGGTGCTGAACGTTGAATGCTTCAGGGTTGACATGGCTGCTTCTCCCTTGCTTGCTGCGCCAGAACAGCCTGGCGCGGCCTGGTCAAAAATCAGTGCAGATGCATGCTGTTGGGCAGCTCCGAGTCTTCCGGCAGCTCGGCATGCATCAGCTCGCCTTCTGGATTGGGGTAAAGCGGCGAACCACAGTCTTCACAGTACTCCAATGGGAAGCGTTCTTCCAGCACGTGAATGTGACGAATGCCCACTTCCTTGAGCAGCGCCTCGATTTTTGAACGAATCACCGGATTGTCAGGCTCGCTTTCGATGTCTTTCTCATAGACCGGGTCTGGCTCATTGCCATATTCTTCACCGATCAGAGGCCACACCACACCGTGGACAATCTCGTTGTTGCCTTCCAGTGAAAAACCAATTCGGTACTCTTCAATTTCCCCGCGCTCGACGAAGGCCCCCACACTCGCGCGAATTTTTTGAGTCGGGATGTCCAGTGCACTCTCCAGAAACGCGGCCGATGCCCGCACGGAATAGGCACGAGCTTCTTTTTCCGCCTCGCGGCATGCGTTGTACAACCCATTGGGAAGCAAAAGCTCCAGCAGACATCCTGGCATGATTTTTTGCAGTGCCTGCCCACCAGTGAGTTGCCAGTTGGCGAGCACTTCTTCTTTGCTGAGCAGGGTGCCGTTGCTGTGGCTTTCTACCTGCCATTTGAATGCGGGCATGCCAACTGGCACCGCGATTGCGCCAATCAAATAACGCACATCGCTCAGAAAGCTTTGGGTTGCGGGCAGATTTTCCGTGTCGATTCGCACCAAGTTGCGCTCCACCGCGGCCTGACCCAGTTGGCGAGCCAGCTCAGCGGCTGCTGTGTAACTTTCGGGCAGTTGGTCTGGACTGAACAGCATGTTGGTGAGCACCACATGGGCATGCTCGGATAGCACATTCTTTTGAAGCAGCGCAGTGAACTCGGCCACGGTGGCCTCTTCAATTTTTCCAGACGGGATGTTGTAGGTCGACCATGCCAAGACGGGCGCAGCCAGCAGCAAGATGTCTTCTTTGTCGCTGATTTGGGGCGACTCCACTGTGTTCTCGATGGCAAAGGCCAGTTCATCGTAGGCCCGATAGTTGTGGGCATACAAGTGGTCCAGGGTTTGCATGAGCGTGGTGTCGCTGCGGCCCTCGAGCATGGGTGCAAGTGCGGCAAACAACTTCTTTTTCCAGAAACGTCGTTCAAGTCTGCTACCAGAGTCTGCTAGCAAAATAGCCAGGTTGGCCAAGGGTTTTGCGTATTTAGAAAGCTTGGAGCGTGACGCTGTGTTGAGCGGTTTTCTGCGCATGGGTGGTCCTTGTAAGGTTCCACCCATTGTAGTACGAGATGCACTCAATCCACGCCATTGACTTTTTATTTGCCCCGAAGATTGGACTGGTCATCCAGGCCTGGTCGAACCCACTCTGGTGGCGCCCAAATGTGCTTGAGGCGTTGCCACAGTGGACCAGGTTTGAGGGCATCACTGAACATGTCTCGCCATTCGTGGGTGTTCAATGTCCAGATGTTGTTGGTTTTGGGTTGGCGCACAATGCCGTAGTCCACTGGCGCAACCTCGGGTTCGAAAGTACCAAACAATCGATCCCAAATGATGAGCACACCGCCGTAGTTTTTGTCGATGTATTCATTGTTGCGACCGTGGTGCACGCGATGGTGACTTGGGGTGTTGAAAATGAATTCAAACCACGTTGGGAATTTGTTGATCGCTTGGGTGTGTACAAAGTACTGGTAGCCGAGATTAACGCCATAGGCAAGCAGCACCGCCCACACGGGGAATCCAATGATCAACATGGGTGCCCAAAAGATTTGGTGCAAGTTCACCGCGTAAAACAAGCTTTGACGCATGGCGGTGGTGGTGGTCATGTTTTCGCCGCTGTGGTGCACCACATGCGCGCACCAAAACCACCGTACGCGGTGGCTGCCCCGGTGAAACCAGTAATAGCAAAACTCAATGCCAAGCAACAGGGCCAAAAAATTAAGGGGTGTCACTTCGATGGTGGCAATCCGGAACGCGTAAATCCACTCCATGAACGCAGACACAAACAAGGCAAACCACACCAGCTCCATGGCTTGGTAGGTGCCACCCAGGAGCATGTTGGTGACGACCTCATTTTTCTTGAAAAAAAACGACTTCCCGACCCGTTTGAGATAGAGATATTCCACCAGGGTTGCGCCCAGAAAGAGCGGTGTGAGCAAGGTGAGAAACACTTGTTTCCAGTCTGGATTTGGACCAAACAATAGATTGAAAGTGGGCATTGCCTGGGCGATCAATTGTTCCATGCGTGTCTCCGCGTGTTGGCTTTTTTGATGTTGTGGATTGTGCGCAGATTTTGGCAAGAAGTCTTGTGAGATCAAGCCTTTTTTTGTGAATTCGCGCCATGTTTTTGTGTGTCACCCACTCAGCCACTGGCCAAACATCGACTCGGATGGCCGCCCGAGGCCGTTCGTCGTTGACAGCCCGAGGCAATCTGTCGTTGACAGCCCAAGGCAATCTGTCGTTGACAGCCCAAGGCCGTCTGTCGTTCACGGCCCGAGGCCGAGCAGAGGCTTGTTACTCGCTGAAAACCTGTGTCTCCCTTGCTGGGCCTGAATGACCTGGGCCCGCCCCGACAAAACTGCGCGGTCGGGCTCGGCCCCTGCCGGCAACCTGTCGGTTGACCGGCACCGGTCCTTTGCGGCACGCAAGGGCAGGTTTTCTGGATGCTCGCACCAAGCCTGCTGCTCCGGCCTGGGCCTAGCTTGGGCCCAGAAGCCACCGGGAGCCAATGCCCCTGCAGCGACCTTCAGGCCAGGCTCAGGGAGGGAAATACAGATTGGCCGTCGCCAAGGGGCATGGCCCCGGCGTGCTTCAAGGCACAAGCGAACAAGCAAGGGGCATAGCCCCGGTGCGCCTCAAGGCGCAAGCAAACACGCAAAGGGCATGGCCCCGGTGTGCTCCAGGCGTAAGCGGATGGGGCAAAGCGCAAGCGACAAAGCCAAGGGGCATGGCCCCGGTGCACTTCAAGCCAGTATCTTCTTGGCCGATTCAATGGGAATTTGCTGCGCCCAAACGAATTGCCGCGTGTCATCGGCTGTCATGGGGCGAGCAAGACCGAAGCCCTGTAATTCGAGCACGCCCGATTCGATCAGGAAGTCCCGTTGTTCGGCAGTTTCAACACCTTCTGCCACGACGCCCATTCCCAAGGCTTTGGCCATGGCGAGCACGGTGCGTGAGATGATGACGCTGTCTTGTTTGGTGGGCAGGTCGTTAACAAAAGAACGGTCAAGTTTGATGGATTGCACTGGCATTTTGTGGAGCATGGCCAGTGATGAATAGCCTGTCCCAAAATCGTCAATCGAGAGGATGACGCCCAACTCATGGAGGCGATTCAAATCTTCTAGCACGCCTTCATGGTTTTGCATCAACACAGTTTCAGTCAACTCAAGTTCCAGCAGTTTGGCCTCCACACCTGTCACCTTAAGCACCTTGTTCACCGTGCTGCACAGTTTTCCATCCAGCAGCTGAATGCCAGACACGTTGACCGATACGCTGATGGGTTTCTTGAGTTTCTTGTTGGTGTCTTTAAGCCATTTGCAGGATTTGCGCAAAACCTGTTCGCCCATGGCCACGATCAAACCAGTCTCTTCCGCAATCGGGATGAATTGCGCCGGTGGGATTAGTTCGCCGCTTCGTGAGCGCATCCTGGCAAGTGCTTCTACTGCACATATGGTGCCATCGGCATTAAATCTAGGCTGGTAGTAGACTTCGATGCGGTCATGCATGATCGCGTCGTGAAGGTCATTCTCCAGGTCCACCTTGGTTTGTAGGGTGGCGCTCATGTTGGCATGGAATGCACGAACCGTGTTTTTTCCAGCTTGCTTGGCTTGGTACATCGCGATGTCTGCATTTTTAAGCAGACCTTCCACATCCCGACCATCGTGTGGAAAGAGTGACACCCCAACAGAGGCACCCACATAAATTTTTTTGTCGCCCAACTCGAACGGTTTTTTGCTGACAGCATCCACCACTTTGCGACCCACGTTAAATGCGGTGTCCTGATCTGCGATGTAGGGCAAAGTAATGACAAATTCATCGCCAGACAAGCGAGCAACAATATCGGAGCTGCGCACAACATTGCGCAAGCGCTTGGACACTGCGACCAACAGGTCATCCCCCCGGTCGTGACCCAAGGTGTCATTCACTGCTTTGAAACCGTCTAGGTCGATGAACAGCAGGCCCATTTTAAAATCTTTGACTTGATCATTGGCCAGCAGCTCTTCCAGGGTTTGTGTCAGAGCAAGACGATTGGGCAGACCTGTCAAGGAGTCATGGGTCGCTTGGTGGCGCATTTTGTTTTCGTTGCGCTTGATCGAGCTGATGTCGGTGAAAAAAATTGAGATGAGTTCTTCGCTTGGATACGCTTTCACTTGGTACCACAGATCGTTGCTTGGCTCTTGCCACTGAAAAGTCTCCGGTTGCATGCCGCCTTTTGCCTGATTGAGGTACTTAAACAAGGGTGTTTTCTTTAAATGTGGCGCTCGCTCCCAGATCATTCGCCCAAGCAAGAGCGGTGCAGGTTTACCCAGCAACTCCGCGCCTTTTTCATTCACATACTGGATGTGACCTTGCATATCAATCGCAAAGAAGGCATCGTCCATGGATTCAAGAATGCTGTTGATCCGCTCTTCGCTCTTGAGCAAGGCCTCTTCCAGATTGTGCTTTCCGGAACGTCCGATCAACAAAATTTCTCGACCACTGCTCGCTGCGGTCCAATCAAAGTACAGCACTTGATTGTCGGTATTTCTTAGCCGAAACGATCCGTCTGCCGATTGAGTTTGATATTTAACTTGATCAACCAGACGTTTGAATTGCGCTACATCGGTGCGAAACACCAGGTTTGCAGCATCCAGGCCTTGCAGTTGAATTGAGCTTTGGCCCAAGAAAACCTCAAGCGATGGGCTGGTTTTGAGGATGCGACCCTTGTCGTCCACAATCAACACCATGCTGTTGGGTGTTTCTGGTTGTTCATGGAGGGGTTTTGCAGACAAGTTTTTGCCGCTTGTGGGCTCTTGACCCTGTGTGACGGAGTCCACTAGCGCTGGTTGTTCCACCAGCATTGCAAACTCACCACGGTTCCAAAGGCGTACACGGTGCCATTGCTGATCAATGCGAACATGCCCAGTCCAGCCCTGCCCACACTGCATGGCATTGAGCATCGACCGGTACACTGACATGCCCATGCGCTGAATGATCATGTCCGGACCAGATCGAAAGCCGAGTTCCTGGCGAAAACATTTGCTCGCCGCTATCACGCACAATTCGTCATCGAGCGTTGAGAGCAGCGCGTATCGCACACTCTGACTCTCCAGGAGTTCTGTAATCAGGGGGTCATCCAGGACTTGGCTTAGGCTCATACGTCAAACCTCGAGAGTCGACGTTCCAGTTCTCGCATCAGATCATCGGAGCGGAGGATGGTCTGTACTGTGCTGTTCAGCGTGCGCAGTGCATTTTCTGCGCGGGCCTGCATGCTCTCCATCGCACCAAGTACTTCCCAACCCTGCCTTTGGTTGCCGTGCCCATTTTCAACCCATTGATGGGTGGCTCGGTCTACCGAGACCACCTGATTTTCGATGGCACTCAGACCACTTTTGAGCAGATCCATCTTGGCCATGAAAGCTTGGGTGCGTTCGTTCAGGCTGTCCAGCAGCGCCAGGGCCGAGGCCATTTGCTGGGCTGTTGCTGCATTCAGGTGAGGACTGGTTTCTCGCTGAATTGCATTCAGCAGTTGATGGCTGTCAAACGCTTGTTTGCTGATCTTGTGCAATTGCTCCAGAGATTGATTTAACTCGTTGAGTAGGTCAAAGCAGTCGTCCGTGATTTTCTTAGATAGCTCCGCGGTGCTTTGGCCCATGCGTGTTTGACTGCCGAGATTTTGCACAAAATCGCGCAAACTCTTGGAGGCAACTGCGCTGTCCTCAATTTGCATGCTGTTGTCTACACCCAGTTCTTTGGCGATTTGTGAGAGCTCACGCACATCGGTTCGCAGCATTTTGAAAGCCGCCACGATGAAGCTCATGTTGTCGGCGTACTCATTGAACACACGACCGGTGGTGGATACCACACCATGTTCATCGGGTTGCGCTCTGATTCTGAGGTTCACGCCACGGTCTTTATCAAGGTAGCTTAGGAGTTGTGCACTTTCTGCGGCGACCATGGCATGTTGCCGAAGCGTGTGTGCAATCAGGCTGAGAATACAAACCTCCACGGCCACGTAAAAACCGTGCAGCGCCACTGCGGGTAAACCTGCAAACGGACCGAGGAACACATAGCACTCATAGCCTGCTTGTTGCAGCAAATCAAACACCAGGTGATGCACAACAATCATCATTCCCATGGTGATGAGCGGCCTAGCATCTCGATAGGCAAGCATCACTGGCAGCAGCATGAAGAAACTGAAGTGGTACTCGGTGAGTCCCCGCGCAAGGTGCACATGCAGAGCACCCATGCCAACCAGCAGCGCTGCGTGTGCATGCATTGTCCATGCGTTTCCCGGTGCAAATCGAGTGACTGCAACCCCCACCAAAAAGAGGGGCAAGCCCCAGATCAAAGCCTGATCAAAGTTGTTATAGGCCCAGCCCTCGACCAAGGCGAACACCAAGCACGCAAACCCAACCAGAACGCAGATCCAGTCGGCCTGTTTTCGAATGTCGCCCAGCGCAGTGACTGCTGGGCTGAAGTTGGTCAGGGATTGCAACAGTCCAACAGGGCTTGTGGACGGTTGCATGGCCGAAATCGGGGCATGCATTGAAATTCTCTCGAGACAGACTTTAACCAATTGTTACACTCGAGATTACCGGCAGATGGCCGAATTCAATCACCCGAATAAGGCAAGTTTTTCCTGCTTAGAAATGCTCTTCCGGCAAGAGCAAGCGCCACTGGCCCACCGGGAGGTCGCCCAGCATCACTTTGCCAATTCGCACGCGTTTTAGACCGATTACTTTTAGACCCACCATCTCGCACATGCGGCGGATTTGGCGTTTTTTGCCTTCGGTGAGTACAAAGCGCAGCTGGTCTTCGTTTTGCCAGCTCACTCTGGCGGGTTTCAGGGCTTCACCATCCAAGCTTAAGCCATGCCGCAGCAACTCCAGGCCGCGATCGCGCAGTTCGCCTTCCACACGGACCAGGTACTCTTTCTCAACAGTTGAGTTGGCATCAATCAATTGTTTTGCGATGCGGCCATCTTGAGTCAACACCAGCAGGCCAGTGGAGTCGATGTCGAGTCGCCCGGCGGGGGCTAGGCCTTTGAGCATGGCTGGCTGGAAAGGGGTGGCTGTTTTTTTATCAAACTGGTTGTCCAACCCAATGCATTCCATCGCGGCCTTGTAGCGCCCTTCGGGTTGGCCAGAGACCACGCCAATTGGTTTGTGGTAAAGAATGGTGACTTGTTTGCTCAACGTGCTTTTGGCGCGGGCGTCTAGGTCGATTTTGACTGTGGGCAGCACCTTCACCCCCAATTCGCTCACCACTTCACCATTTACGCGCACCCAGCCTTTTTCAATCAAAAAGTCGGCCTCGCGGCGTGAACAAAGACCTTTGGCCGCCATGATCTTGCTCAGGCGCTGGGGTTCAAAGGGGTCCATCATGTCCAACGTTGCCGTACCAGATACACGGCTTCGGCGAGGGCGAGGTGCTGCCGCTCTCTCGGGGGCACGCGCTTGTGTTGGGCTTGTTCTAGCCGCGTCGCGTTTGGTTGCAACAGGCTTGCCGGTGCTCGTCCCTCGCGCTGGTTTGGTGGCATGGCCAGCCGATTTGGAGGGGGGGACTGGGCGGGCATCCCGGGTGCTGGGGCGCTTGGGGGGGGCGCCTCGGCCGACTGGTTTTTTCATGATGGTTTGGCTGGGTGCAATGGATTCAGCCCGTATTGTAGGTCAAATCAAGCGCACCCATCCAAATAAGGGCCTTGCTTATTTTGCTGCCCTGCCTTTTGAAGATGATTTGGCGTGTCCAAACAAAAAGCTGTAGCTGCTTGCAAAGCGTTCAAAGCCGTTGGCTTTGGC
>DASUDK010000050.1:0-6306 GCA_036275655.1 Limnobacter sp.
CAAGCGATGTTGAACCCACTACAATTCACAAAAACAAATTATTTCAATCATCAATTGGCCATGAACAACACACTTCAAGACAGCCTGATCTCCCTGCGACGCATCATCCGGGCCACAGAATCTGGCGCACGCGAATTGGCCAAACGCGCGGACATGGCGACCTCTGAATTGCTCACCTTACAAGCCGTGGCAGACAACCCCGGCATCTCCCCAGGGGAGTTGGCCAAGGCCCTAAGTCTTTCGCCAGTCACCTCGACAGTGATTCTTCAAAAACTTGAGAGCCGCAACCTGGTTCAAAAAATTCGCAGCGAAACAGACAAACGCAGGCTTGAAGTGGTGCTCACCGAAAAAGGCAAACACGAGGTCAACGACGCACCATCCAGCTTGCAAACACGTTTCGCCGAACGGTTTAACCAGCTTCCAAACTGGGAGCAGCACTTGCTTGCGAGCGTGCTGGGACGTGTCACCCAATTGATGGGGGCCGACAGCCTGGACGCCGCCCCCATTCTGGACGTGGGCGAACTGGACAAAGCAAGCAAGTAGGCTCTCACCCAAGATGTATTACTCGATAAAAATTAATTTGACTTACCGAGTAATTGTTTGAATAATTGTCAAAAAATAACAACAGCCAACCTTTTTATTATTTGACAGGCTTACATGTTTGACTTAGGCGCTTTTTTCCGCCGCAACCAGCGGCTTTTGTGGCTGGTCATTGCCGCATTCATGGTGTTTTTTGTGTCGGTGCAATTGAGCAAGTCATTCGCTTCGCTGGACACCAATTACGGTGAAATCAGCGAATGCAACTACACGCACCAACCCTCCGGCCTTCAAAACCCCGTGCGGTCCAGCGCCCCCCAGAGCAACTTCTGCACAGGCAAAAGCTGATCAAGAAGCTTCAACCAGCACCGTGTTTTTGCCAGCCTTCTTGGCCTGGTACATCAGCTTGTCCGCCCTTTCCAGCAAAGCGCCCACCGTCAAATTAGATCCGCAAGCCAGCACAATGCCCACGCTGGCAGACACATCCATGCCAGGCGTGGTGTATTGCACAGCCTCGTTCACAGCGGTTTGTATTCGCTCACCCAGGGTGTGCGCCAAATCCAACTTCGCTTGCCCCACGCTTAGCACCACAAACTCATCGCCTGCAAGCCGAAACACGCGATCCTCCGCACGAAGGCGAATGGAAAGCTTGGTGGTGATGCGCCGCAAAAGCTTGTCCCCTGTTGCATGGCCCAACGTGTCATTGACCGCCTTGAAGTTATCAAGGTCGAGAAACGACAGCACAAAAGGCTTTTCGAGAGCCAACTGTTCAGCCATCGCAACCTCCAAGGCCCGCCGATTGAACGCCTTGGTGAGGGGATCCGTTTGATTCTCTGCATACAGACTCTTTGAATTGGCCTGTATTTTTGCGCTCACCTGGTAAAACTGGACAGGCAGGATGGCCAGCAAAAACAAATTGGCATACACCAAATGAGTCATTTGCTGCCAGGCCGGCACCCATGCATACAACAGCAACACAATGACGAAAGCCAAACCTGTGTGCACAAACAACAGGCCCGGCCCATACCGAATACCGCGTATCAGCGCAACCACCGCCATGAGCGGAGAAAGAAACGACACATAAGCCGGCGCAACCGCCAAACCAAACCCAATCAAAGGCAGGTCAAGCACGTAACAACAACGTTCAATCGGCTGCCACCCCCGCTCCCGGCGCGCAATGATCCAAGCCTGCAGTGCAGCCACGCCGGCGTACAGCGGCAAGGCCACCATGAAACACAACAAGGCGACATCCCCGCGCACTGCATTTCCGGGCGAGGCAACAAACACCACCACAAAGGCCAAGGCACAAAAACCCATGCGCTGTCTAGCGCGTGACAGGCTGTCCGACAGATCGAGTGGCAGGTGGAATAGTTTCATGTCCCTGTTTTGCCATGAAGCCGTTAAAAAGGCAGCCCCTTGAAAGGGTTATTCTAGGTTGCCTTGGCTGGCCAGGCAGAGGCAGGCTCCCGCCTGCTTCTGGACACTCGATTGTATTGGCGCAAACTCAACCCGAATTAAGCCAAAGCGGACTTGATTTGATCCAAGGCAGTCGGGTCCTCAATCGTTGTCATGTCCCCAGGGTCTCGCCCCTCACAAATGGCCTGAATGGATCGCCGCAACAGCTTCCCGGAGCGTGTCTTTGGCAACACATTCACAAACACCACCCGAGACGGTCTGGCCACAGCACCCAATTGGCCATCCACCACTTTCATGATGTCTGCCTCCAGGGCCTTGCGCTTGGCCGGGTCGGTCAGGGGATCGCTGGCTTTTAAAATCGCAAAAGCCATCGCCACCTGGCCTTTCACCGGATCGGCCACGCCCACCACGGCCACCTCAGCCACAGCAGGATGAGAAGAAATACTCTCTTCAATCTCCCGCGTTCCCAAGCGGTGCCCCGCCACATTGATCACATCGTCCGTGCGCCCCAGGATAAAAAAGTAACCATCTTGATCCCGAATGCCCCAATCAAACGTGGAGTACACCTGTCGGGTTGGGAAACTCGACCAATAGGTTTTCACAAACCGCTCATCATCGCCCCAAACCGTTTGCATGCAGCCCGGAGGCAAGGGCCCCTCAATGGCCACCACCCCTTTCTCATTGGCTTTGCAAGGCTGGGCAGTGCTCTCATTCAACACGTTCACATTGAAGCCAAACACAGGTACACCAGGGCTACCGAGCTTGCCCGGCATGGCTTCCACCCCACGCTGAATCGCCAAAATCGGCCACCCGGTCTCCGTTTGCCAGTAGTTGTCAACCACAGGCTTGCCCAAAGCGCCAGAAATCCAGTCTGCCGTGGTCTCATCCAAAGGTTCACCGGCCAAAAACAGGGCCTTCAAACTGCTTAAATCATATTTGCTCAAGTAAGCCGGGTCTTGTTTTTTCAACACCCGAATGGCAGTGGGCGCAGAGAACAACACCGAAACCTTGTGGTCTTGCACAATCTTCCACCAAATGCCTGCATCTGGCCGAATCGGCACACCTTCGTACATCACCGTCGCCATGCCTGCAATCAACGGGCCGTAAATGATGTAACTGTGGCCCACCACCCAACCAATGTCACTGGTCGCAAAAAAGGTTTTGCCCTTCTCTCCCAGAAAAATATTTTTCATGGAGGTGGCCAAAGCCACTGCATACCCCCCCACATCACGTTGAACCCCCTTGGGTTTGCCCGTGGTCCCGCTGGTGTACAAAATGTAGCTTGTGTCAGTTGCCTCCAACCAGGTCACAGGCACCTTGGCCGCTGCCAGTTGCCCGCGCAGGGCAGTGTAGTCGTGATCGCGGCCAGCCACAGCATCAAAGGGGGCCAAACCGCGGTTCACCATCAGCACCGACTGTGGCTTGTGCACCGCCTTGTTGACCGCTTCGTCCAGCAACGGTTTATAAGCCACCACCTTGCCTGCCCGGGACCCCGCATCGGCCGACACAATCACCTTGGGTTTGGCATCATCAATTCGGGAAGCAAGGCTGTGGGATGCAAAACCACCAAACACCACAGAATGAATTGCACCAATCCTTGCACAGGCCAGCATTGCAAATGCGGCTTCAGGGATCATGGGCATGTAGATCAGCACGCGGTCGCCCTTCTTCACTCCCATTTGCATCAACATCGCAGCGACAATCTGCACCTCCTGATGCAGCTCGCGAAAGGTGTATGTCTTTTCTTGATCAACCTCGGTGGACACATAGATCAAAGCTGGTTTGTCGCCCAACTGGTCCAAATGGCGGTCCACCGCGTTGTGGCACAAATTCGTTTGCCCCCCCACATACCATGCAGCAAACGGTGGGCGTGAGTCATCCAGCACCTTGTCAAATGGCTTGTGCCAATCCACCAGTTCAGCCTGCCTGGCCCAAAACCCCTTGGGGTTGCGGATCGACTCGTCGTAGTAATCCTGATATGCCCCACCGGGTTGATCGTTCTTCGCCACTGCTTCTGTCTCCTTGATTAATGCCACGCCGCACCGTGCTTGCAGACGTCCATGGACAGACTCTAGAAAGATGCGCTTACGACACTCTGACGAAGACACAAAATTTTTTCGTAACAAGAACGCTTCTTATTTATTTAATGATTCTTGTTTGATAAACTATCTGGGAAATTTAATTCGCACCAACTCCCTTAGGACGCACATTCCACCATGAACATCATGCTCAAAAAACTGATCTGTACATCCATTGCGGCGCTTGCTGGCCTGGGTTCTGTAGCACACGCCGAAGACAAAGTGCTCAACCTCTACTCGGCACGTCACTACGCCACGGACGAGGCCATGTACTCCGATTTCACCAAGCAAACCGGCATCGCCATCAAGCGTCTGGAACTTGGGGATGAAGCACTGCTGGAGCGCCTTCGCAGCGAAGGCGCCCGCAGCCCAGCAGACGTGGTGTTGATGGTCGATGCAGCGCGTTTGGCAACTGCCCAGCAGGAGGGCCTGTTTCAGCCCATCAAATCCAAAGTGCTGGCAGATCGAATTCCAGCCCAGTACACCGGCGAAAACGGCCTTTGGTACGCGTTTTCGGCGCGCAGTCGCGTGATTGTGTACAACAAAGCCAACGTAGACCCCAAGCAGGTACAAAACTACGAAGACCTCGCCAAACCCGCGCTCAAGGGCAAGGTATGCACCCGCACTGGCTCACACCCCTACATGTTGTCTTTGATGAGCTCGCTGATTGGCCACCTCGGTGAAAAAGGCGCCACCGAATGGGCCAATGGCATGGTTGCCAACATGGCACGCAGTCCAAAAGGCGGTGACACCGATCAGATACGCGCAGTGGCCACCGGCGAATGCGGCGTCGCACTCACCAACAGCTATTACTTTGTGCGCCTCATGAACTCGTCCAAACCCGAGGACAAAGAAGTGATCGCCAAAGTGGGATTTGTATGGCCCAACCAAAGCAGCTATGGCGCGCACATGAACGTGTCCGGCGGTGGTGTTGCAGCCAACGCACCCAACAAAGAAAACGCCATCAAGTTTCTTGAATATTTGGCCAGCAACAGCGCCCAGCAGTACTTCGCCAACGGCAACAACGAATGGCCAACCGCCAAGGGCGTGAAAACCAACAACCCAGCCCTGCAAAGCCTGGGCGACTTCAAAGCCGATGTTACACCCGCCAAAACACTGGCAGCCAACACGGCGTTGTCACAGCAAATCATGGACCGCGCCAATTACAAATAAGCCACCAAAGCTGCCAGTCTGCCCACCCAGGCAAGCTGACGGCCGCCAGGCAGCCCCTTCATTTGAAGGGGCTTTTTTTATTACACAATATTTGGAAGCTTGTTACACTCCCGGATATCAATCATGTAACCGGCAAGTAAATTGGTGAAAAAAGCGAACGATAAAAACAAAAGCGCCGCACCTGTCCTGATCCGCTCCGGATCCATTGAAGCGAAAGCCAGCAAAAGATTGGGCACTCGAAAAGTGCCCAAAGAACAGAGGATGGGGCAAATTTTGGATGTGGCTGGGGCCGTCTTCTCCCAACGGGGATTCCACTCCACCAGCATGGAAGAAATTGCAGAGGGCGCTGGGGTCACCAAGCCCTTGCTGTATCGCTACTTCGGCTCGAAAGATGCGCTCTACCTGGCCACCATCACTCAGGTGGGCAATCACCTCATGTCCGGTTTGTCCATTTTGATGGCCAATCCAAATCCCAGGGATCGCCTGAAGCTCATCATGCTGAGCTTCCTCACGTTTGTAGAGCGTCATCGAGAAGGTTGGTCTGTGCTCTACAATGAGGCACTCACCAGCGTTGGCCCAGTGGGCGAGAAAGTCACCTACTTCCGCAACAGCTTCATCGAAGCGTCTGCCCGCACCATTGAAGAGCTGAATGACCCGACAGCCAAAGGCACGCCGGCCAAAGCCTCGATTCAAGCCGTGGCCTTGGCCAACATCATGGTGGGGGCGGTGGAAGCCGGGGCGAGGTGGTGGATTCAACACCCCGAAATTTCCATCAGGGACATGCAAAAGCTCATCGAAAGCAGTTTGATGCCCGGGCTTTCGAGTTAAGGGCACTTCATTGCTTGCCTTGAAACCCACCGGGGCCATGTCCCAAGGCGTATGCCAATCTGTATTTCCCTCTCCCTGAGCCTGGCCACGCATGTGGCTGGTGCGTCTTTGAAGACCCGTGGTGCGTCTTCATAGACCCGTGGTGCGTCTTCATAGACCCGTGGTGTGAGCCTGTTGGCCTTGGATCAGCCCGAGTATCCCTTCTTGCCCCTGGCCAGGGGGCATGCAAAGCGAAAGTGTCGCTGTTGCATCCGGTCCGTCTTGTCGCCAAGCA
>DASUDK010000051.1:0-4908 GCA_036275655.1 Limnobacter sp.
GGCGCTGTCGACAAGCTTTGCTTGGCGACAAGACGGACCGGATGCAACAGCGACACTTTCGCTTTGCATGCCCCCTGGCCAGGGGCAAGAAGGGATACTCGGGCTGATCCAAGGCCAACAGGCTCACACCACGGGTCTTCAAAGATGCGCCACGGGCCTTCAAAGACGCACCAGCCACATGCGTGGCCAGGCTCAGGGAGAGAAATACAGATTGGCGCACGCCAAGGGGCATGGCCCCGGCACGCTTCAAGGAGCAGGCGATGGAAGCCAAGTGCGGGGGGCAAAAAAAACCGCCAGTCTGGCTGGCGGCTATTACTGCATTTGCGATCAACAATCAGGCCACAGGCGCCGGCTGATTGCTTGGGGTGACCTTCTCGCCACCGCCACTGCTTGGGCTGCCGCCCGTGGGGGGCGTGGTGCCACCGGTTGTGGGTGGGCGTGGGTCTTTTCCTTCCATGATGTCGTTGATCTGGTCCGCATCGATGGTTTCCCAATCCAGCAGAGCCTTGGCCATCGCGTGCACTTTGTCACGGTTCTGGTCCAGCAAATCCCAAGCCACTTTGTACTGCGCGTCAATGATCTTGCGGATCTCCGAATCCACCTTTTGCATGGTCTGTTCCGACATGTGCGTGGTCTTGGTCACGGATCGGCCCAAGAATACCTCGCCTTCATTTTCAGCGTAGACCATGGGGCCCAGGGCATCGGTCATGCCGTAGCGGGTCACCATGTCACGCGCAATGGCTGTGGCGCGCTCAAAGTCATTGGATGCGCCCGTGGTCATCTGGTTCATGAAGATTTCTTCGGCAATGCGACCACCAAACAACACGGAGATGGTAGAGAGCATGCGCTCTTTGTCCATGCTGTAACGGTCGCCCTCGGGCAACTGCATGGTCACACCCAAAGCGCGGCCACGTGGAATGATGGTGACCTTGTGCACGGGGTCGGTCTTGGGCATGAGCTTGGCCACAATCGCGTGACCCGACTCGTGGTAAGCCGTGTTGCGACGCTCTTCCTCGGGCATCACCATGCTCTTGCGCTCAGCGCCCATGATGATCTTGTCCTTGGCTTTTTCAAAGTCGATCATCTCAACCACGCGGCCATTGCGGCGTGCGGCAAACAAGGCGGCCTCGTTGACCAGGTTGGCCAGGTCTGCACCTGAAAACCCTGGCGTACCACGCGCCAAAATAGAGGGGTTCACGTCGGGAGACATGGGCACCTTGCGCATGTGCACGCGCAGAATTTGCTCACGGCCACGGATGTCGGGCAAGCCCACCACCACCTGGCGGTCAAAACGACCGGGGCGCAGCAAAGCGGGGTCCAACACATCGGGGCGGTTGGTGGCCGCAATCACAATGATTGCTTGGTTGGTCTCAAAACCGTCCATCTCAACCAGCATCTGGTTCAGGGTCTGTTCGCGTTCGTCATTGCCACCGCCCAAACCTGCACCACGCTGGCGACCCACTGCATCAATTTCATCGATGAAAATAATACACGGGGCCTGCTTTTTGGCCTGTTCAAACATGTCGCGAACACGGGCAGCGCCCACACCCACAAACATTTCAACAAAGTCTGAGCCGGAGATTGCAAAGAAAGGCACTTTGGCTTCACCGGCGATGGCCTTGGCCAGCAAGGTTTTACCAGTACCGGGGGAGCCCACCATGAGCACACCGCGGGGAATGCGCCCACCCAGCTTTTGGAACTTGCTGGGGTCTTTCAAAAACTCCACCAACTCCTGCACGTCTTCCTTGGCCTCATCGCAACCAGCCACGTCTGCAAATGTCACCGGGTTGGTGCTCTCGTCGAGCAGCTTGGCGCGGCTCTTGCCGAAGCTGAACGCACCGCCTTTGCCACCACCTTGCATTTGGCGCATGAAGAAAACCCACACACCAATGAGCAGCAGCATGGGGAACCAGCTCACAAAGAGGCTCATCAGCAGGGATGGCTCCTCTTCCGGCTTGGCACGCACCTGCACACCGTATTTCAAGAGGTCGCCCACCATCCAGATGTCACCAGGCGAGTACACAACACGCTCGCGGTCATCTGTGGTGAGTGCACGTACAGTTCGGCCATCCACAATCACGCTTTTGATCCGCCCGGCCTGGGCGTCTTGCATGAATTCGGAATAGGTCATCTCGCTGGATCGGACTTGTTGACCTTCAAACTGCTTGAACACAGTGAAAAGCACCAACGCAACCACCAACCACACTGCTGCTTTGGAAAACGAATTATTCAATGCCACTTCTCCTAGAGATATCCAGCGTCACCTTTGATAGATGAGGCCAGAATTCCCATTTTAAACCCAAGCCGCTAAAATCCGCCATCGCTGTAATTGATGGGCGGGATTAACATTCACAATCGCAGGTATTTAACAATCACCAAACCCTACTTCAGACCTTTGGCAAGCAGAAAGGTTTCCTTGGAACGGTCCCGAGACGCCTTGGGTTTGCGGGGTGCAACGGTTTTGAAAACCTGTTTCATTTGGTGGACCACACCGCTGTATGCGGAGCCGTGAAAGATTTTCATGATGAGCGCCCCATTGGGCTTGAGGTGATTGACAGCAAACTCAATGGCCAGCTCGCAGACATGCTCAATGCGGGCAGAATCGGCCGACGCCACCCCAGACAGGTTGGGCGCCATGTCGCTCACCACCAGGTCAAGTTTTTCCCCTTCAAGGCGTTTGTGGAGTTCTTCCAACACCTCATCGTCACGAAAATCGCCTTGAATGAACTCTACACCCGCAATTGGCTCCATGGGCAGCAGATCCAGTGCGATAATACGGCCATTGATTACGCCGCCCGGCCCCACCAAAGCCTCACGCAGCACCTGGGACCAACTGCCCGGCGCACTGCCCAGGTCCACCACCTTGATGCCTGGTTTCAGCAGGCCCTCCGGTTCTGCGATTTCCTTCAGCTTGAAGGCGGCTCGAGCCCGGTAACCCGCATTGGTGGCCATTTTGACGTACGGGTCGTTGATGTGATCATGCAACCAATTTTTATTGACTTTCTTTTTGCCCACAACACACCCAAATAAGCAGACTAACCATGACGGACACCGCGATTACACTGACCCCCGCCGAAAAAAAGGCCCTCAAAGCACAGGCCCATGCGCTGGACCCCGTGGTACTGATTGGCGACAAAGGCCTCACCGATGCGGTGCTGAAAGAAATTGAAGTTCACCTCAACGCCCACGGCCTGATCAAGGTGCGGGTGACCGGCGATGACCGCGACGCGCGCATTGAATGCGGCCAAGCCATTTGCGGCAGCACAGGCGCCGCTTTGGTGCAACACATCGGCAAACTGCTGGTGCTTTATCGCCCAAAACCCGAGGGCGCGGACAAAGCCAAAGCAAAGGCCCGACCAAAACCCAAAGCCCCTCGGCAAACCAAGCGCCAATTCAACGCCAAAGACTAAAGCTGCACAAACCAATGCCCGCTAAGCGGGCGATTTCACGCTGTAGCGGCTCAAACCCCACACCAGGGCACCAATCATTTTCACCGAGTACAACACGCTGGACACCGCGTGCATGTTGCCAAACCTGGATTTAAGCGCTGCCAAAGCCTGGCCCTCGGCCGTCACCATGGCTTGGCGCATGCCATCCATCAAGGGGTGCAACCAGGCCAGCTCCAACACACACACGGCTGCAATCACACCCATCAGCATGTTGACTTTGGTGGCAGCGCGCAGCTCGCCCGCCGTGTTGGAGAGCACCAACAAAACAACACTCACAAACACTGAAAACCAGGTGAGCATATAAAACAGCCGGCCAGCCACCAATCCCGCTTCGGGACGGGGCAACCATTTGAACAGGCCTGGCGCCACCAGAATGGCCATGAACCACAAGGCGCCCAGCCAAATGGCCCAGAGCGCCAATTCTGCCCCTCGAAATCCACGACCTGTCATGCTGCTCTACCTCATTAGACGTAACGAACTTCCAGCACCTCGTACTCGCGCACACCCCCTGGGGCTTGCACATGGGCCACATCGCCCTCGTATTTGCCAATCAGTGCCCGCGCGATGGGGCTGGAAATTGAAATCAGACCCGATTTGATGTCGGCCTCGTCGTCGCCCACAATTTGATACTCCACATCGTCGCCACTTTCCAGATCTTCAAGCTTCACAGTGGCGCCAAACACCACGCGGCCTTCGGCATCCAGGTTGGAGGGGTCAATGATTTGGGCATTGCTCAATTTGCCCTCGATTTCCTTGATGCGACCTTCGATGAAGCCCTGCTTTTCTTTGGCGGCATCGTACTCGGCGTTTTCAGACAAATCGCCCTGCGCACGGGCTTCAGAGATGGCGTTGATCACCGAGGGACGATCCACGGTCTTCAAGCGATGCAGCTCGGCTTTCAGTTTTTCGGCGCCTTTGACGGTCAATGGAATGGTGGGCATAACTCTGTGTTCCTGCAAATGGAAAGCCGCCTGATAGCACGAATGCGCTAAAAGACGGCTTGTGGGTTCAGACTTCGGCTTAGGCGGAGAGTTCCGCGTGCAGGCTTTGAACGCTGTAGACGTCCATTTTGCCGAGGTGTTTCATGCCCTCGACGGCAGCCAATGCACCTGCCATGGTTGTGAAGATCGTAACACGGGAAAGCAAAGAGGTGGTGCGGATGTAACGACTGTCGTTGATCGCGCTGCGGCGCTCTTCAACGGTGTTGACCACCAACTGGACTTCGCCGTTCTTCAGCATGTCCACAATGTTGGGGCGTCCTTCCAGCACTTTGTTCACCACGGTGCACTCCACGCCGGCCTCAGAAATGGCCGCTGCCGTGCCACGGGTGGCAATCAGCTTGAAGCCCAGTTCCTTGAGGCCTTTGGCCAAATTCACAGCCCGCTTTTTGTCTTCGTTCTTGACAGAAATGAAAGCCGTGCCGCCTTGTGGCAGCTTGACCGAGGCCGCCAGTTGGGAT
>DASUDK010000052.1:0-11523 GCA_036275655.1 Limnobacter sp.
GAATCACAGATTGGCCGTCGCCAAGGGGCTGGGCATCCGGTGACTTCCAGGAGCAAGCGATGAAGCAAAGGAGATTGGCCCCAGCGGCTAAAACTTCAGCTCCACGCCCACATACACACTGCGCCCTTCCCCCGGCGCAAATTGCGCCGTATCGGTGCCCATGGCGTTCACAATCACGCCGGTGGTGGCTGCATACACTTTGTCGGTCAGGTTGCGCGCGTCCACAAACACCCGTGTGTTTTTGTCCATCAGGTAGCTGGCGCTCAGGCCCAGCAGCAGGTAGGGGTCGCTGTAGAAAGTATTCTGCAAGTCCACCGCGTAGCCTTGTGGCACAAATTCCAGGTTGGGCGACACGCGCCAGCCTGCTGGGTGTTGGTACTCCAGTTTGGCGCGCACATATTCCTCGGGCACGCCGGGGATGGTGTTGTTGCCATAGGCACGGTCGTTGTCAAACGTAAAACGGCCCAGGGTGTAGGCCAGTTGCCATTGGGTGTGGTCTCCAGGCGCGAACCACTGCGTGCCCAGGCTGCCACCCAAGCCCAGTTCAATCCCCTGGTGGATGGTGTCGTCAGCATTCAAAATGGCACTTGCACCGGGCACCAGCGGATTGATTTGGTAGCTCACAAACTCGTTTTTGATGCGGCTGTAGTAGAGCGCCAAGTCCCATTGCAGTGTTTGCCAGCGGCCCCGGCTGCCCAGTTCCAGGGTGTTGGATTCTTGCGCTTTCAAATCGCGGGCGCTGCTTGTTTCAGAGAACGTGGGCGGCTCGTAGGCCTTGCTCAAGTTCCCAAACACTTGAACCTGGGGCGCAGGTTCCCACAACACGCCAAGCTTGGGGCTCCATTGTGCGTAACGGCGCGCGTAGCCGCCATTGCCATTGCCTGCAAATTGATCGTGCAGCGTGCGCTTGGCGTGGGTCCATTGAGTGCCTGCAATCCCTTGCAGTGTGTCGCTCAGCCAAAGCCGTGTTTCCAGGTGGGCCTCGTTGTTGTCGGCTTTTTGTTGATCATGGTTGTTGAGCACTGTGGCAGGTGCTGTGAGGGGGGCAAAGGTGCGTGCTTGGGTAGAACCCCGCACCACATTCCAGCCCAAGGTGGTTTGTTGGTGCAGTCCCATCCAGGTGCTTTGCGACACCCGGTTTCCAAACATCCCCAAATCTCGGGTGGCTTGGTCAATCAGTCCAAAGGCCAAGGGGTGATAAAGGTTCTTGTCCACGGCGTACAAGCCTGCGTTGTACTCCGTGCCCTCCGCATTGATCCAGGTGGTTTTGTTGGCCAGGCGCGTGATCACAAAGTCCCGCTGAGATCGGCTGTTTTTCGAGACCAGGTTGGCTTGTCGGCGGTCTGCTTGCATTTGCGCTTTGGTGAGGTTGCCTGGCAGTTCCTGATTCATGTCGCCATGAATCACATAAAAACGCGTCTCCAGTTGTGGGTTGATTTTCAATCCTGCGTTGGCATTGAGCCGGGTGTTTTTCTGAGCGCTAAATTCGCGAAAACCATCGGAGCGCAGCTGCGAGAGGGATGCAAAATAATCCCACGCACCCACCACGTCGCCGGTTTTTACCTGTAGGCGGGCAAATTCGTCAGGCCCTGAGTCGGCCCGCAGCACGCTGTGGGGCAGGGTGTAACCGGTGGGGGTTACAAAGTTGATTGCGCCACCCAGGCTGGCCGCGCCGTATTGCAAGGCGTTGCTTCCTTTGTAAACCTCAACGTGTTGCAAGGCGAGGGGATCGATGTCCTGAAAATCCGACCCCCCATCGGCCAAGTTGATGGGGACGCCATCTTGCAGCAAGCGAATTCCGCGCATGTGGAAGGTGCGAGACAGGCCAGAGCCCCGGATGCTCAGCCGCGATTCTTCATTGACGCGGCTTTGCGAAAACACCCCGGGCGTGAAGTCCAGCATGTCTTTGATGGTAACGGCCTTGCCTGCTTCAAACGATTTTGCGTCCACCACGGCAGTGGCGCCAGGAATTTGTTCCAAGCGCTCTTGCGCAACCCGCACACTGGCCGCACTCAGGGCCTCGCGCTGGGCTTGCACTTCCACGTCCTGGAGTGTGTCGGCGTTCGACAGGGTGCACCAAGCGCCCAGCGTGCTCATCAACAGTCGGCAGGCAAATGGAATTGGGGCAATGCGGTTCATTGGGCGTATACACGGGGTTGGAAAGCCGTGTTTATAGCCTGCCGCGCCACGCAGCAACATGCGGCATATTGTCGCAGAGCCCGTGAGCCGAGGTCATGGAAGGCCCACGGATGTGCCTTGGCAGTACAATCGTTGCATCATGCAAAGCCCTTTTAACACCTCCCCCAACCTGGCCAGTGCCAAGCGCATGCGGGTCGAACCTGTGGGCACGCACGCCGGGCAACTCGAGCGCCAACAGCAAATGCGCACTGTGGTGTACATGCGCATGTTTGCTGTGGGCACCCTGGTGACACTGCTGGCTGCCGCGGAGTGGTTGCTTGGGGTGGCGCTGCCCAACTTCACCCTGGCAATCGTGTTGGGCTTGATGATGGGGCTCAACCTGATCACTTCGCTGCGTTTGCGGCAAGGCATCCCGGTGGGGCGTTATGAGGTGGGTGCTCAATTGTTTGCCGATCTTGCAGCGTTCTCTTTCCTGTTGTACTTCACCGGGGGCGTGACCAATCCGTTTGTGGCCCTCTATTTGCCACTGCTGGGCCTGGCCGCCACATTGCTGCCCTGGCGCCAGGTCATTTGGCTTGCGCTGTTTAGCGTGCTGGCCTACACCCTGCTGATGACCCATTACATGCCGTTGGTCTTGGCCAATCCGGACGATGGCGTGCACTTTCACTTGATGGGCATGTGGATCAATTTCATTGCCAGCGTGTTGATTTTGGTTCTGTTCGTGGCCCGTTTAAGCAACTCTGTGCGCCAGCGCAATCACGCCTTGGGTTTGGCAGAGCGCAAGCTGGCACAGCAATCGAGCATGGCGGCCTTGGGCAATCAAGCGGCCTCCATTGCGCATCAGCTGGGCACACCGGTGTCTACCATTGCCATGGTGCTGGAGGATTGGAAGAATGACTCCGCACTTGCGTTGCCACCTGCCGACCTTGCCGCTGTGGGGCATCAGTTGCACGCGATTGAGCAAACCTTGCAACAACTCAAAGCCCAGGTGGCACAGGGCCGTTATCCCGAAGAATTCATGGCCCAAAGCCCCGTGCCAGCGGTGCAAGCTTGCGTGGCGCAATGGCGCAACCGCAATCCCCAGCAGGAGGTGCATGTGCATGGATTTGCCTCCGCATGGCCAGCTCACGAGCGGGTGTCCGGGGATTTGCTGGTGTTGGGTTTAAACACCCTGTTGGACAACGCCATGCAGGCGCAGGCCAGGGTGGGCGTGGGCGAGCCCCTGCATTTGCAGGCCGTGGCCACGCAGCACGCCTGTGAGTTGCATGTGCAAGACCAGGGCGGTGGTGTGGCGCCTCACCTGTTGCCGGTCTTGGGCAAGCTGCCCCTGCAGGCCCACGGTTTGCCCGGTGGGAACCCGAGTGGGCAGGGGATTGGCCTGTTTTTATTGGGCGGATTGTTGGAGCGGGCCGGTGGGGGCTTGCGATTCAACAACACAAAAAGTGGTTTGCATGCTGTGATGGTGTTGCCATGGCAGGCTTAGACCGGCTCATCTTGATCGTGGATGACGACGCTGTGTTTGCCAGCACGCTGATGCGGTCGCTTGCCCGCCTGGGGGTGCAGGCCGCGGTGGCGCACAACCGCGGCGAGGCCCTCGCCCTGGCCAGTCAGCATCTTTTCAGCGATGTGGTGCTTGACCTTAATTTGGGTGAACAATCTGGTTTGGCCTTGCTTGAGCCTTTGCGGGCTGCTTTGCCCAATGCCAATCTGCTCATGCTGACCGGGTATGCCAGCATTGCAACCACGGTGCAGGCCATCAAGCTGGGGGCAGACAATTACTTGGCCAAGCCCACCACCACAGCCGCTATTCTCCGGGCCTTGGACCAGGACGCTTCCCCCGATCCAATCGACGTGGCGCAAAGCGATGTGCCCATGTCTGTGTCTCGCCTGGAGTGGGAGCACATTCAGCGGGTGCTGGCGGAGCACCAGGGCAATGTGTCGGCCACTGCACGGGCACTCAACATGCATCGCCGCACTTTGCAACGCAAGTTGTGCAAACGGCCCGTTGGGCGCTGAATGGTTCATATTTGGAACAATTTCGGGAACTTTATTTTTCCCATAGGCTCAGACTATGAAGTCTGCTGCCCAAGGCGGGCACATCTGCGATGTGTTCAGCCCATTCTTGCAGTGTCCGTCAACTTACAAATCAAGAATTAACCATGACAGCAACAACCATTCAGTGGATTGCCGCTTTTCTTTTTGCGGGTGCACTTGTTCACACCTTTTCTGCAAGCTATTTCGAGAAGCTTGCCCACCACAGCAAACACCACAGCGGGCTCTTTCATTTGTTGGGTGAAGTGGAGGCTGTGTTTGGCATTTGGGCTTTGTTTCTCATCATCGCCATGGCCTTTGCGGTCGACCTCAATTCAGCGGTGGAATATGTGGACACACGCCATTACACCGAGCCACTGTTTGTGTTTGTGATCATGGTGGTGGCGGCCAGTCGCCCAGTGCTGGATGCAGCCCGCCTGTTGGTGGAGGGCATTGCAAAGCTCATGCCTCTGGCCCCGGCCGTGGCTTTCACCTGGTTGGGGTTGTTCTTGGTGCCTTTGCTGGGCAGCTTCATCACCGAGCCCGCCGCCATGACCTTGGCCGCTTTGCTGCTGCGAGATGTGTTGTTTGCCAAACACGTGCCCAACAAGATCCGCTACTGCGGTCTGGGGGTGCTTTTTGTGAACATCTCAATCGGCGGCGTGCTCACCAACTTTGCTGCGCCCCCTGTGTTGATGGTGGCTGGCGCTTGGGGGTGGAGCACCTCCTTCATGATGCAAACCTTTGGCTGGAAGGCGGCCATGGCTGTATTCATCAACGCCACCGTGTTTGTATTTTTTGCAGCCAAGCACCTCACTGGCGAGGTCAAAGCGCCCGAGGCCTTGGGTGAAAACGGCGAGAAACTGGCGCCCGTGCCTTGGTGGGCCATTGTGATTCACCTGCTTTTCCTGCTGGGTGTGGTGGTGTTCGCCCATCACCCCGCCGTGTTCATGGGCCTGTTCCTGTTCTTCCTGGGTTTCACCGTGGCTTACAATGCCTTCCAAACCCGCTTGTTGTTGAAAGAGGGGTTGCTGGTGGCCTTCTTCCTGGCCGGTTTGGTGGTGTTGGGTGGCATGCAGCAATGGTGGCTACAGCCTGCCGTGAGTGGCTTGAACGACGATGTGTTGTTTGTGGCCGCCATGGCGCTCACGGCCATCACCGACAATGCGGCCCTCACTTACCTGGGCTCGCTGATTGAAGGCACCTCCGAGGGCTTTCGCTACGCCCTGGTGGCCGGGGCGGTGGCGGGTGGTGGTCTCACCGTGATTGCCAATGCGCCCAACCCGGCCGGGCTTTCCCTGCTCAAGGGGCAGTTCCCCAACGAGGCGGTCTCTGCGCTGGGTTTGCTCGGCGGGGCATTGCTGCCCACCGCTGTGGCGGCGGGTGCGTTTTATTTCTTGTAAAACTCAGCGTGCAAACGGGCTGACGCCAATCAGGTACACATGCAGCCAAGCTGCAAACACCAGCCAGCCCAGCACACCCACCACCACCGTCATCAAGGTGCCAATTTTGCTCAGTGGCACCTCGCTGGCCCGGCCAGGGCGTTTGCGGGCACTTTTAAACACCAGCACCGCCCAGGCCAAAAAAGCACCAAACAACAGCATGTCAGCCAGTGTGCCGTTGGCCAGCAGGTGCGCCAGGGCCCACACTTTGACCGACAAGGTCATGGGGTGTTGCAGTGTTGCTTTGATGTGATTGCCCGGCACGTACGAGGCAGCCAACAAAATCATCGAGAACAGCATGAGCAATGCCGCAATGTGCCGCATGGCAGCGGGTGGATTCCACACAAACACAGGGTCCAGGCGTGCCTGGCCGTACCCCACCACCATGATCACAAACCCGACGATGGCCACCGCCGTGTACAGTCCCTTGTAGCGGGCCATCCCCAGCTTGCCCACCAGCGCATCGCGCCAATGCTCCCCGGGTACGCGCAGCGCGTGCACACCCAAAAACATCACCAAGCCAATCAGCAGCAACAGCATCCCCATTCATCTTCTCCCTGTGTGGTTTGGGGGATTATGTCATGCTGTTTGCAAATGTCCCCAGTTTCTCGGGTTTGGGCAGCAGGCGCTCAAGCCATGGCGGGCAGTTGTCCCAACCCAGCACATTGCGTTCCCGCACGCCACCTTCGCTGAACACACGTGTGCCCATGAGGTAATCAAACCAAGGGCGGGTCACGCACCAATTGGCCCCCGGGTGTTTGCCCATGTGGTGGTCGTAATGCCAGGGTATGCGTTGTTCACCCCAAGCGGGATTCATGTGGCTTTTTTTGTGGACCCGGTAATAGTTGGCCGCGCTGTACCACAAGGTGCCCACAAAAAACGGCGCCACCGGGAACAAGGGGGCCACAGCAACTGCACTGCCAATCAAAGCCCAGGCCTCTTTGCCTTGCGCATGCATGCCCAGCGGGAAGCGTTCGTAGTTGGGGTCGTAATAACCGTGAGCACGCACCTCGCGGTGGTGCTCATGGAAATGAAAGGCCCAGAAGGTGCCCCGTTTTTTGCCCATGCCGTGCAGCACGTATTTGTGCATGCCCCATTCCACGGCGTTGGCCGTGAGCAAACCCAAAGGAATTCCCAACATCGACTGTGTCTCCTGCTTACTGGTTTTGTAGGGTATTGAAGGCTTTGTCCAAGGCCCGGCTGCCCAATTCAACATGCTGGCGGGCCAGCACCTCACAGCGGCGGTGTTCCCCGGCCTTGAGGGCCTGGGCCAACTGCGCCAGCGTTTCCACATCACAAAATTCTTCCGCCATCACCTGGGTGAGTGCATGCCAGGCTGCGCGGTAGGTTTGGTTCATGGCGTTGAATGCCAATTTGAACACCATGTTCCCGCTGTGTTGCACCACGGCATGCCAATAGTCGAAAGCCAATTGTTGCAGGCTGCTCAAACGCTGAGGACTCTCGGGCTTGGCCAGCGCATGGCGCATTTGCTCCACCAAAGCGTCCAAGATGGCGTGCAATTCGGGTTGGCCGTGACGCGCCGCATGGCTGGCCACCACGGGGGCCAATGCTTTGCGCAAAGCCACAATGCCCCGGGCCAGCTCCAAGTTGATTTGCCCATGGCCATTCACCATCAGGCTGGGCAGCAACTCCAGGCCGGCTTCGGCCTCAAAGTTTTCCACCTGAGTGGCCCCACCGTGTCGCACCCGCACCAAGCGGGCTTGCTGCAGGCGTTTGATGGCCTCCCGCACTGCACCCCGGTTTACTTGGAGGGTCTCTGCCAAGAGGCGTTCGGAGGGCAGTTCGCTGCCCTCCGGCAACTCACCGCGCAAAATCCGATCACGCAGTTGGGCATACACTTGTTCAGACAAAGACTGCTTGTTGACGGCGGTGTCGAAGGGCATGGCGATGTCCCGATTTGTGACTGGTAAACTCATCATACCAGTTGAAATTTCAGGCACGCAAGCCCTTCAGGCAGCATTGGGCTGTGGCGTTATTTTTTCTGGCAGTGCGCAAGCGCCTGGGCCAGTTCACCTTCCAAGAATTCCAGCTTGGGGTGGCTTGCCCGTGTCACCAGTGCAATCGTGCGGGTGGGCAGGGGGTCGGCCAAAGCCACTTGCACCACCTCGGCGCCGTTCAATATGCCAGCTTTTACGGCCATGTCTGGCACCAGCGCGCAGCCAATCCCGGAGTCCACGAGTTGCACCATGGTGCTCAGGTTGGTGGCCTCCACGCTGCCTCCTTCCCCACTTTTGTCTGGCTGGGTGCCGCAGGCCAGCAGGGAGTGCTCTCGCAGGCAATGGCCCTTTTCCAGCAGCACCAAGCGGTTGCTGGCGTCCAGGTCGGCCAGCTTTTGCCCTGTTTGGCCGGCCAGCGGGTCGTCTTTGGGGGCAATCAGGCACAGGGTTTCTTCAAACAACAGGGTGGACTGCAGTTTGCCAAGGTCCACGGGCAGGGCCAGCACCGCCGCATCCAAATCCCCGCTTTCCACCTCGGCGAGCAACACCAGGGTTTGGTTTTCCCGCACAGTCACCTGCAAATTTGGAAAGTGTTTGCGGCAGGTTTTCAGGATGTGGGTGAGCAAAAAAGGGGCAATGGTTGGAATCACCCCCAGCTTCAGCACGCCGCTGGCAGGGTCGGCCGCCTGTTGTGCCAGGCTGATCAGGTCGTGGCTGGCACTGAGGATGTCTTGTGCTCGTCTGACCACTTCTGCGCCAACCTCGGTGAGGGCAACCCGCTGGCGGTCCCGTTCCACCAAACGCACGCCCAGCAGGCGCTCCAGTTCAGAAACGCCGCCAGACAGTGTGGACTGGGTCACAAAACACTGTTCAGCGGCTTTGGTGAAATTGAGCGTTTCAGCCACAGCAACCAGGTAACTGAGTTGTTTGAGCGACAAAGCCGCTGCATGGTGGAATCGTTGTGTCATCGGGAAAGCCGATTGAAGTGAATGGAATTAACTGTTGGATAGTTTAATGCAGTTTTGGAACACTGCCCGCACTGCACAAACCCCACCCCAAGCGAGGAATCCTCATGCATCACAATCCCCTGGGTCCCGTGATGACCACCTCCTCGGGCACGCCCGTGGCCGACAATCAGCACAGCTTGACTGTGGGCGCACATGGCCCCTTGCTTTGGCAGGACTGGCCACTCATGGAAAAACTCGCCGCATTCAACCGTGAGCGAATCCCCGAGCGTGTGGTGCATGCCAAAGGCTGGGGCGCGTGGGGCACGTTCACCGCGACCAAAGATCTCAGCCAATTTTGCCGCGCCAGCGTGTTCTCAGCCGTGGGCAAAAAGACGCCCGTGTTGGCCAGATTTTCTACCGCATTGGGAGAGTCTGGGGCAGCAGACGCCGAGCGCGATCTGCGTGGCTTTGCGGTGAAATTTTTCACCGACGAGGGCAACTGGGATATGGTGGGCAGCAATTCGCCGGTGTTTTTTATCCGCGACCCCATGAAATTCCCAGACCTTGTTCACAGCCAAAAGCGCAACCCGCATGATCACCTGCGCAGCAACACCGCCTATTGGGATTTTTTAAGCCTTTGCCCAGAATCGATGCACCAGATCACCTTCCTCATGGGAGAGCGTGGCCTGCCAGCCAGCCCTCGGTTCATGAATGGGTATGGGGGACACACCTTCAGCATCTGGAATGTTCGCGGCGAGCGGTTTTGGGTGAAGTTTCACTTCAAGTCCCAACAAGGCCACAAAACACTCACCAACGCACAAGCCTGCGCCTTGGTCGGCGAAGACCGCGAAAGCTGCCAGCGCGACCTTTACGGGGCGATCGAGGCCGGGCAGTATCCCCGCTGGACGGTGTCCATTCAATGGATGCCCGAGCAAGATGCAATGGCGGCGCGGGCCAACCTCTTTGATGCCACCAAAGTGTGGCCCCAGGGCGACCATCCGCTCATCGAGATCGGGGAGCTTGAACTCAATCGCAATCCCCAAAATTATTTTGCCGAAGTGGAGCAGGCCGCCTTCAGCCCAGCCAATGTGGTGCCTGGCATCGGGTTTAGTCCCGACCGCATTTTGCAGGGCCGTCTGTTGGCCTATGCCGATGCCCAAAGGCATCGGATTGGCACCCATTACAACGCACTGCCAGTGAATGCACCCAGATGCCCTGTGGCGCATGGCCACCAGGATGGAGCCATGCGGTTTTTCGACAACGTGTCCAACCCCGCCGCTTATTACGAACCCAACAGCTTTGGTGGGCCCACGGCAAATGCAGCGTTTCGGGAGCCGCCATGGGTGGTGGACCGCTTGGTGGACCGCCATGCGCCAATCGATGGTCAAGAAGACCATGCGCAGGTTTGTGCCCTGTTCAGGCGCATGTCCGAGCGCCAGCGCCAAGCGTTGGCCAGCAACATTGCGCACAGCATGAAGGGTGTCCCTGTGTTCATTGTGGATCGTGCGCTTGCCAACTTTGATGCGGTCACCTTGGCGTACGGCAACGCCGTTCGGGCTGCACTCCAGGTGTGTGGGGTGGCGTACACCCCAACGATTTGAATCCAAAAGACTCGGGTGGGTGTTGAGGTGGCGTAACATATTTCTGTCGCCCCGCGCTCCCGATCCAGTTGTGAACATGTGCCCCGAGTTGTCCAAACAGGCCCGCTTTGCCGATGCCGAATTTCTTCGCCATGGTTTGCGCCGCACGCGCATGCGCACCTTGGGCTTGTTGGACGACTATGCGCAGGCCTTGGGGGAGGCGTGTGAGGTGCCTTGCCGCTCGGGGCTCAATCCCCCGCTCTGGGAGCTGTGCCATGTGGCGTGGTTTCAAGATTGGTGGCTGGCCCGCAACCCGCAATGGATGCGTGGGCTCACCTGCCAGCCCGAAGTGGAGCGTTTGGCCTCGCGATTGCCCAACGCCGATTTGCGTTTGAATTCCAGCATCATCGCCCACGACCTGCGCTGGGAGATTGGTCTGCCCGATCTTGCTGGCACGCAAGCGTATCTGGACGCATCTTTGCAAGACACCTTGCAACTGCTCAACCAAGCCGAGGCCCTGTGCAAGCAGCAAGCCGAGCTCCAAGACCAGTTCCTTTACTTTTTCCGCCTCAGCCTGTTGCATGAGCAAATGCACAACGAGGCGGCGGTGTTCATGGCCCAGCAACTCGATATTCCACTGTCTGCCCAATGGGCATGCCGTGCCAATGCCCAACCAGCCCATGGCGGTGGTGTTTTGCACATCCCCGGTGGCCACTGGACTTTGGGTTGGCAAGGGCATGGCTTTGCTTTCGACAACGAACTGCATGCCCACCCGGTGACTGTGGTGCCTTTTGAGATCGACGCAGCCCCAGTGAGTTGGGGCCAGTATGTGGCTTTTGTGCAAGACACCGGTCACCCCCTGCCCCAGGGCATCACCTGGGTGCAAGGCGCATGGCAACAGCGAGCCTTTGGTCAAACCACGGCTTTGAACCTGCACGCGCCAGCCCAAAACCTCAGTTGGGAAGACGCCCAGGCCTATTGCCGATGGGCTGGCAGGCGACTGCCCACCGAAGCCGAGTGGGAATACGCCGCATACACCCAGACTGGTATGCATTGGGGCTGGGTCTGGGAATGGACAGCCGACACCTTTTTGCCTTTCCCCGGCTTTGAAATGCACCCCTACCAAGACTACTCCCAGCCCTGGTTCCACGACCGCAAAGTGCTCAAGGGCGCAAGCTGGGCCACCGCACAAGAGATGGTGCACCCCAAATACCGCAACTATTTCCAGCCCGACCGCCGGGATGTGTTTTCTGGGTTTCGCACCTGCGCACTGACGTGACCTTTTATCGGAAAATCCGATCAAAAGGCGGGATTTAATCCGTTAGACGAATACCAATGCCCTTGGCAGAATGATTCTTGTCGCATTCCCCGCGTTGCAGGAGCCAGCCATGAGCATTCAAACCATGACCCAGATTGTTGGAATCAG
>DASUDK010000053.1:0-18294 GCA_036275655.1 Limnobacter sp.
CGTTCTCGGAAATCATGGCGCGGCCAAGCATGGTGAAATTCAAAAACCCTTGCTGAAGGCGGTCCGTGAGGCGATTGAATCCGCTGAAATCGGTGAGCATCAACACCGTGCTGGCCAAATCACCGCCCGCGCCATCCCACAAGGGGTCGTATTTGCGGTTGTCGTTTTGATCGCCAGGTTGGTTGCCTGTGGCCAGGCCTGCCCAATCCACCATGCAAAACACAAAATTGTGGCGCTCGGCCAGGGCGCGTACGTTTAAATCGTATGTGTTGCCCTCGTCCCGAGAGCCCAGCAATCCATGACCATACAGCGAGGCGCGCCCGGGCACGGCGCGCTCTGCCTGCGCTGGGTCGGCTGCTCCACCCATGGTTTTGCGCGCAATTGAGCAGATGAAGGGCACACGTGAATTGGGTGTGAGCGGATTGCGCTGTGGCAAGGCGGTGGCTGGGCTGGCACCAGGCAATGGCGAGTAATTGTAAGTGCCGCCCGACATGCAATTGGGGCTGGTTAAAAAACAAGGCACTTCAATGTGGCCACGAATACGCCGGGCGGTGATGGCGCTGGCTCCGCCATTCTCGGGATTGTCAATCACCGCATCAATCGTGAAGGGTGGCGATGCGCCTTCCGTGATCTCGATGGATGCATCCCGAATGTGCAGCAAGCGCTCTGTGAGGTTGCGCTCCGAAGCCACGGTGAAATCCCATGCGAGGTAGAGCGAATCACGCGCTACACCAGCCTGCGCCAGCACATCGAAGATGTTTTCCATCAAGGGCTTTCTGGCCTGTTGGGCGGCATTGGCCAGGGGCTTGCCATCGCGGTAATTGGCAAACACAGGTGGCGCAGCAATCGCATCGCCGGCTGCGTTTTTGAGGTTGCGCAAAGCAACAATGTAACGGCGGCCAGGCTCCAAATTTTTGGCCACACGAATCACCAGCGCAGGTCCAGGCTCGCTGTTGGGCAAGGCCAATGCGCCAGTGGTGAGGTTGGCATCCATCTCGGCCCAAATGAGTTGCTTCTTCAGGGTCAAGGTGTCGATGAGCACAATCGGCTGCTCGCGCTGCAAACTGGCTTCGATGTTGGTGATGGGCACTGCCCCGGTTTTTTGCAGGTCCAGGCCAGGCACGCGGGTCAGGATGGGCTGGCCGGGTGAAAACCCATCGTTGCGATTCCAATCTGCGGGATCAATCGGCTTGCCTGCAATGTTTCTGGGCATGGCGAGCAGGTTGAGATTGACCCGCATTTTGGTGTCGGTCTGCGCATCGGCCGTGGTGAAATAATTGTTGGGGAACGGGAACAAGCAATAAGACGGGTCGATCGGGTCACAACGCTCCGCCCCAGCTGGCGCAGCACCCGTGCCAGCGGGCTCGGTGCGCACAATGGCGTCGGTGGGAAAGAGTGGCGGCTCTGGATTGCCAGGATTGCCTGGATTGCCCGAATTGCCGCCCGAGTCGCCTGGGCCATTGCCGCCACCGGTGTCACCGGGATCCACTTCGTTCGGGTTGGTGGGTGTTGGCCCAGCGGTTTGCAACACGCTGTCGTTGCCCAGGCAACCGCCCAATACCAAAGCGCCTGCCAACAGCAGGGCCGCGTTTGCGCCTCTCATGGATGTCTCTCTCCGGTGGTGGGGTCTTGTGTTTTGCCCCTAAGTTACATTACTGTAACTTCAGATTAGAGCACCTCGACGTAATACGTCTAGTGTAACAATTGCAATGGAATAACCCACTAAGAGGCCCCATGAAGAAGCCCCAAACCCGCATGAAACCTGAGGAAAGAGAGCGTCAGCTGGTGCTGGTGGCGCAGGCCATGTTCATTGAACGCGGTTACCAAGGCACCGCGATGGAAGACATTGCGCAAGCAGCGGGTGTAACGCGGCCCGTGATCTACAAGCTGTTTGGTCACAAGGACGGCATTTATGTGGCTTGCCTCAAAGAGGCGCGTGAGCTGCTGAACCGCTACATTGTGGAATCCGCCTTGGCAGGCATTGGTTTGGAGCAACGACTGCGTGGCGGCATTGAAGGCTACTTCGGCTTTGTCGAACATGAGCGGGATGCCTGGCGCTTTTTGTACGACAGCGGCGTTGCTGTGGCGGGCGATGCCGCCCAGGAGGCCACCCGCATGCGATTTGACACCGTCAACCGCATTGCCGCCCTGCTTGGCGACTTGAAGCCCAAGTTCAGCGACACCGAGGTGCTGGCGCTGGCCCACGCCCTGTCAGGCGCAGGCGAGCAAATGGCCAAATGGTGGGTCACCCAAGCCCAAGTGCCCAAGGAGTTGGTGGTCAACACCTTGTACGACATGGCCATGCGCTGGCGACGCAGTTGAACACAACTCAACATACCGCACCGCACAATACCGAGCCCTTGTACATCACAAGCTTCCGCAACAGGGCAGCCAAACTGCCAGCCCCCTGGTTTAAGCCCCCCGTGTCACCCCACGGATGGCTTGATTGTTCAAAAAAAGCCTCATAAATCAATAGCGAAAAATTATTCTAAAAAATTAGCAATTAATTTTTGCAATCGCACAAGTTTTTCGATAAAATCCCTTCTGATTAATTTACTGACTGTTCATTAACCCAATCCGGAGGACTTTTAACATGTCTTTGATCAACACCGAAATCAAACCTTTCAAAGCCACTGCATACTGCCGCGGCAAAGAAATCCAACTGACCGAAGCCGATGTGAAGGGCAAGTGGTCTGTGTTCTTCTTCTACCCAGCCGACTTCACCTTTGTGTGCCCCACTGAGCTGGGCGACCTGGCTGACCAGTACGAAGAACTGCAAGCCATGGGCGTGGAAGTGTTCTCCGTGTCCACCGACACACACTTCGTGCACAAAGCCTGGGCCGACGCCACAGAAACCATTGGCAAGATCAAGTTCCCAATGATCGGCGACCCCACTGGCCAGATCACACGCAACTTTGGCGTGATGATTGAAGAAGAAGGCTTGGCCTTGCGCGGCACATTCGTGATGGACCCACAGGGCATCATCAAAGTGATGGAAGTGCATGACCTGGGCATTGGTCGCGACGCATCTGAACTGAAGCGCAAAATCCAGGCCGCCCAATACATCGCCAAGAACCCAGGCCAGGCTTGCCCTGCCAAGTGGAAAGAAGGCGACGCCGCCCTCACCCCATCGCTGGACCTGGTTGGCAAGATCTAAGCAACACGCTGACATCCGCAGTACAAACCGCCCCTCACGAGGGGGCGGTTTTTCAAGAAGAACAATCTGGAGTACCCCATGTTAGAAGCCAACATCAAGCAACAACTCAAGACCTATCTGCAAATGCTGCGTCACCCCATTGAGCTGGTGGCCTCGCTGGACAACAGCCCAAAGGCCCGCGACATGGAAGAGCTGGTGCAAGAAATCGCAGAATGCTCCGACAAAGTGAGCGTTCGTCTGGACGGCAATTACAACCTGCGTCCATCCTTCTCGATTGCCAAACAAGGCGAAGAAGGCCGAGTGCGTTTTGCTGGCTTGCCCATGGGGCACGAATTCACATCGCTCCTGCTGGGCCTGCTGCATGTGGGCGGCCATCCACCCAAGGTGGACGCAGAAGTGATCGAACAAATCAAGGGCCTGCAAGCCCCCGCAGGTGGCGCGCACTTCGAGACCGTGATCTCCCTGAGCTGCCACAACTGCCCGGACGTGGTGCAGGCCTTCAACACCATTGCTGCACTCAATCCAGCTTTTAGCCACACCATGATCGACGGCGGTATGTTCCAGCCGCTGGTGGAAGAACGCAAGGTGATGGCCGTGCCCACCGTGTTCCAAGGCAACAGCAACAACACCACGCAGTTTGGCTCGGGCCGCATGACCCTGGAAGAAATTGTCGCCAAGCTGGACAGCGGCGCGGCTGAAAAAGACGCGGCCAAAATCAATGCGAAGGGTGAGTTTGACGTGCTGATTGTGGGCGGTGGCCCGGCAGGCGCAGCAGCGGCCATTTACGCAGCACGCAAGGGCGTGAAAACCGGCATTGTGACCGAGCGTTTTGGCGGCCAAGTTCTTGACACGCTGGGCATTGAAAACTTCATTTCTGTGCAAGAAACCGAAGGGCCAAAACTGGTGGCCCAAATGGAACAGCATGTGAAGCAGTACGACGTGGACATCATGAATCTGCAGCGCGCCAGCGGCCTGAAAAGCCTGGACGGTGGGCGCGTGGAAGTGAGCCTAGACAACGGCGCCAAGCTCACCAGCAAGAGCGTGATTTTGAGCACGGGCGCGCGTTGGCGCGAAATGAATGTGCCAGGTGAAGCCGAGTACCGCAACAAAGGCGTGGCCTATTGCCCCCACTGCGATGGCCCACTGTACAAAGGCAAACGCGTGGCGGTGATTGGCGGCGGCAACAGTGGTGTAGAAGCCGCCATTGACCTGGCCGGCATTGTGAAAGAAGTCAACCTGTTTGAGTTTGACACCAAGCTGAAGGCCGACGCGGTGCTGCAGAAAAAACTGCACAGCCTGCCCAATGTGAAGGTGATTTTGAACGCACTGACCACCGAAGTGAATGGCGATGGCAGCAAGGTCACCGGGCTAACCTACAAAGACCGCGCCACCGAGGCCCTACACCGTGTCGACCTCGAGGGCATTTTTGTACAGATTGGCCTCTTGCCAAACACCGACTGGCTCAAGGGCAGTTTGGAGTTGAGCCGCTTTGGTGAGGTTGTGGTGAACAACAAGGGCGAGACCAGCATGCCTGGTGTATTTGCTGCGGGGGACTGCACCACAGCGCCTTACAAGCAGATCATCATCGCCATGGGCGAAGGTGCCAACGCGGCCTTGGCCGCGTTTGATCACCTCATTCGCCAGTGAGCGGAGCACACTGCGCACCACTTGCCTGCAGAGCGTCTTCATTGAGCTGAGCAAGCAACTGGTGCAAGTTGTCTCGCAGGTTTGTGAATTCTGCGGGCTGCATCTGCGTGCGGCAAACCACAGTGGCTTGCGCCTTGGCTGCGCCCGCCTCCAGTTGCGCCCCTTCGGATGTTAGGTCGACCAGCACGGTGCGTCTGTCTGACGGATCCCGGCGGCGGGTAACAAAACCAGCCTGTTCCAACCGGTCAAGCAGCGGCGAGATTGCACTGGGTGGCAAACACAAACGGTCTGCAATCTCGTTGACTGTGCAAGTGCCACCTTGCCAGAGCACAATCATCACCAAATACTGCGGGTAGGTGAGGCCCAGCTCAGCCAACATCGGGCGATAAGTCCTCACAATCGCGTTGGTGGCCGCGTACAAGGCAAAACACAATTGGTCTTCCAAAAGAAGTTTGTTGGATTGGCTCATGGTCTTGGGGTCCTTGGGCGACGCTTAGTGGTTGATTTTTAGGTTAATTTGCTGGTTTGCTTACAGATTATTTCATGTGAGGCAAGCCCATGTCCATGCGCACGCCTCAAAGCGCGGTGCAACACAGCGCAACAACACAGGTCTGTTAGCATATAAACCACAGCACACCGAACTCACACCATGATTCAACGCATTGTTTTTCTTACCCTGCTCACGCTGTGGGCCACCCTGCCACACACCGCCACAGCAGAATCTGGCAGCAATCTTGCTCAAGAGCCCGAGTTGCAAGCATGCCTTGTGCTTGAGCAAGAGGGTTTGCAGCGCTTTGCTGCCTTGGAAGCACGGGCGAACGAACTCCGAGGTGTGGATGCGCTGCTCAAGGGGCGCCGGGAGGCACTGCTCAAAACAAAACAAGGCATGGACAACAAAAAGCCATCCGACAAAGCGGTGAATGCCTTCAACAACGAAGTGAACGTCTTTAACCAGCAAACGGACCAGCTCAATGCAGACAAGGCGGCGTTTGAAGCCGACAAAATGGCGTATGAGGCGTGGCTGGCCAGCGCCCTCAAACCCACCTGCAACAAGCTCAACGGCAAGCCCGTCGCACCCATCACGGCCTTTTACGCCTGCGGATACGACAAAACCGACTCAAACCTGCTGCAAGTGCCCTACTGCAAAAACCTCGGCAACCTTGCAGAGCTGAAGGCATGCGCCAGCAAGGCGGGCAGTAAAACAGCCGCGTATTCAGCGTGCATGAACTTTTAAGCCTTTGTGTATACCAGCGCAGCCGTGAGCGCGTTGAAGAAAGCTTGAGCATTTGCATTCCACACAGGTAGTACTAGGCATGAACATCCTGCTGGCCGGGCCGATATTGCGGCGCATGCAACCCAAACGACTCACTTTTTGGCTGGCCACAAGCCGCCCCGTCCAATGGCGTTTGTCCCTCATGCCCAGTGGTGGCGATGCGCAAGTGCACGAAATCCACACCCAATGCACCACCTTGCCCATGGGCGAGCAGTTGCATGTGCACCTCATCGACCTCGCCCTTGAAATCGGCTTGCCCTCAGACACCTGGATTGGCTATGAGCTGAGTTATCTGCCTCGGGGTGAAACCCAATGGATCTCCTTGAGCAAAGCCCACCCACACTTGCTCTACCCGGGCAAAACCCAATTGGGCTTTGTGCTCAAGGGCAGGTTAGACAACATCCTGCATGGCTCTTGCCGAAAACCGCATTTTTCCAGGCGTGACGCATCCACCCCGGGCGATGGCCTGGCCCGAGCCGATCAGCTTCTGCTCGAAAACATCCACACCCTGGAAAACTGGCCCGCCTTGCTCATGCTCAGTGGCGACCAAATCTACACCGACGATGTGGCAGGCCCCATGCTGGTGGCCATCCATGGGTTGATCGACAGCCTCGACTTGCCCGACGAACCCCTGCCTGGCACCACACTAAAAAGTGCGCATGCATTGCACCACGAGGCCGCGCATTATTACCAGCGCGATCAACTCTTGCCCAAAACCAAGGCCAACAAAGACCTGCGCACGGTGCTGTTCAAAGGCGTGAAGAAACCGGTGTTCACCACCGACAGCGCACGCAACCACCTCATCACCCTGGCCGAGGTGATGGCCATGTACCTGCTGGTGTGGTCCCCCCTGCCCTGGCGGCGCACACAGCTTGTGGCACCCAACACCGTGCCCTTGGCGTTTGAAGAAAAATACGAACATCAATTGGAGGCCATTGAGCAGTTTGTGGCTGAGCTGGACTGTGTTCAACGCCTGATGGCCCATGTGCCAGTGGCCATGATGTTTGACGACCACGACATCACCGACGATTGGAACTTGAGCGCCGAGTGGGAAGAAACGGCCTACGGCCATCCGTTTTCAAGACGCATTGTGGGCAATGCGCTGGTGGCTTACCTGGTGTGCCAGGGCTGGGGCAATGCCCCTGAAAACTTTGCACCAGAACTTCTGCACACAGCCAAGCTGGCGCTGGCGCAACCAGGTTGCGCAGCCCATGATGAATTAATCACTGCATTGATCGCATTCCGTGGCTGGCAATACCAATGGCCCACGCAACCGCCCTTGATGGTGATCGACACCCGCACCAACCGCTGGCGCTCGTCGTTTGATCCAGGCCACCCCTCTGGCCTGATGGATTGGGAATCTTTGAGTGAACTGCAACACCGCCTGATTGGCCACTCCGCCGTGGTGCTGGTCTCCCCTGCCCCCATGTTCGGCGTCAAGCTCATTGAGGCAATACAAAAAGTATTCACCTGGTTTGGCAAACCACTCCTGGTGGATGCAGAAAACTGGATGGCCCACCGAGGCGCCGCCAGCACCTTGCTCAACCTGTTTCGCCACGCAAAAACCCCTCAAAACTTTGTGATTCTCTCGGGCGATGTGCACTACTCATTTGCATATGACGTGGAGCTGCGCGGCAAGCGCAACAGCCCCAACATTTGGCAAATCACCAGCAGTGGCTTGCGCAACGAATTTCCCAAAAAATTGCTGGATGCCCTGGATCGCCTAAACCGCTGGCTGTATGCCCCGTGGTCCCCTTTGAACTGGTTCACCAAACGGCGCCGCATGCGCGTGGTGCCCAGAAAACCCGACCAAGCCAGCCGGGGTGAACGCCTGGTCAATGGCAGTGGCATCGGACTGCTGCAACTGGACACCCAAGGCGTACCGATCAAAATCTCCCAGTTGCTGGCCGACGGGGACATGGTGCACTTTGAGAAACGGGCCGAGGACGAGGCCCACTGACCAAAGCCCGCTCAGCCCTTGCTGGCTTGCGCAATCTCCACCACCTGCCCGGGCTTGAGCAGGGCGTTGGGATTCACCACCACGCGGTCGTCCCTGCTTAACCCCTGCACCACCTCCACCGTGGTGGCCATGTTTTTGCCAAGGGTCACCTTGCGAAACTGCACAGCGCTGTTGCCATCCACCACCACCAACATGGCGCCACCATCGCGATAGGTGATGGTGTTGGCAGGCACTGTCACGCTGTTGCCCGCCCCCGTGGATGGCACCTCCAGGGTGCCGCTCAAACCGGCTGGCAAGCCAAGCTGGGTGTTGTTGAATTCATATTCCATCCGCACCGTGCCGCTGCCAGCACTCAACTCCGAGGCAGAACGCTTGAATTGTGCCTGCACCGCTTGCCCCGGGCGCTCGGCCAAAACCAACATGCCAGGTTTGGAAGAGTCCACCCGGAAGAACTGCGGTTGAGGCACATCCACCTGCACGCGAATCACATGGCTGTTGATGATGCGAAAGAGGTGCCTTGTGTCGTTTGGCCCCACACGGTCACCCCGGTCCACTTGTCGGTCTGTGATCACGCCGTCAAAGGGGGCTTTGATGGTGAGGTAAGTGATCTCGGTTTGTAAGCGCTGCACCTCGGCTTTGGCCGCATTCAAATTGGCTTTTGCCACCTCTTCCAGACCGCGTAACTCGTCAATTTGCTGAGCCGACACCGCGCCCTCCGCCCCCAAGGGCTCCACGCGTGCACGGTTGCGCCCAGCCAACAGCAACTCCGCTTCGCGTTGAGCCAAGGCCGCACGGGCGGAGGCGAGCGAGGCCTCCAATTCTGGGGCGGTGATGGTGGCCAACACCTGCCCGGCCCTCACCTTGCTGCCAATGTCGACCGTGCGGGACACCACAAAGCCCGCACTGCGTGCATACAAACTTGCTTCTTCGGCGGGCGCAAGGCGGGCAGACAATTGCAGCGTGCTGCTTGTCTCCATGGCCTTGGGCAACACCACATTCACACGCATGCCTTGCGCTTGATCCTGACCCGTTTGCCGATTGGCCTGCGCCTGGCCTGGTGGCCAATACACCGCCGCACCCAACGCCAGTCCCGCCAGCGCAAACACCCCCGTCCATGCCAACTTCTTCATGCCTCATCCTCCACCAGCGGCTTGCCAGGCACTTGGTGCCGCAGTGCAAACGCAAAAACCAAGGGCACCACCAGCAAGGTGGCCACCGAGCCCGTCATCAATCCACCAATCACTGCGCGCGCCAGGGGCGCATTTTGTTCAGCCCCTTGACCCAAGGCCAAGGCCATCGGCACCAAGCCCACCACCATGGTGAGCGCTGTCATCAAAATGGGGCGAATGCGTTTGCGCACTGTGTCCAGCGCTGCATCCCAGGCCGAGGCCCCGGCCAGCCAAGCGTCGCGTGCAAATGAGGTGAGCAACACGCTGTTTGCCGTGGTGATGCCCATGGTCATGATCAAGCCCATGAGCGCAGGCACACTGATGGGTGTGCCGGTGACAAACAGCGCAGCCACCGCACCCGACAAAGCAACAGGCAAACTGCTCAACGCCACAAAAGGCAACACCCAGGATTGAAAATTGAACACCATGACCAACACAATCAAGGCCAGTGCACCCAACAAGCCCCATGAGAGCTCTTTGAATGCGTCTGTCATGGCGGTGGCTTGCCCATTGATCTCGATGCGGTTGCCCGGCTTCAAACGGTCTTGCACACTCGCCACAGCGTCACGAGCCGCCATGGACAGGCCTTTGAGGTCGGCACCCGGGGCATTGGCCAGGATGCTTTGAACAGGTGCCAAGGTGGAACGAGCAATGGTGGCGGGCACCACCCGGGGAGTGATGCTGGCCACCGCACCGAGCTGAATGGTGCCGCCGCTGGCCGTGCTCACTGGCACGCGCAACAGGTCCTCCGCGTTGGCGATTGTTTGCAGGGGGGCCTGCACCTGCACCACATACGAAATGCCAGCGCGCGGGTCGGACCAATAGGAGGGGGACACCGTGCCCCCTGTGCCCAACACACCAAGCAAGGTTTGTAAGGCGTCGTTGGCGGTAACCCCCATTTGCAAAGCACGATCGCGATCAATCGAGATGACGTACTCTGGCAGGTTGCCCACTTGCCGGGCCATGAGATCAGTCACTGCCGCGTTGCCTTGCAAGCTGACCAGCATGTCTTTTGCAATCGCCGCGTTGCCTGCCACATCCCGCCCAATCACGCGTATTTCAGCCGAGGTGGGGGTGAGGCCAGAGAGGGTTTGATTGGTGATGTCTGCAGGCAAGAACAGGAACTGAAACTCCGGATGCTGCTCCCGCAGGGCGGTGCGCAAGCGCGCTTGATAGTCAAACGTGCTCGCTGTTTTTGGGGTCAATTCAATGAGCATCTCTCCATCAAATCCACCCACACTCACCGTGTCCACCCAAGCCATGTTCACTGGGTCCGGCTGACCAATCAGCTCCACCACCTGCTTGAGTTCGTTGGCAGGCACCACCGCCCGAATGGTTTGCTGCACTTGGGCAAAGCGGTTGGCTGTTTCTTCAACCCGCGTGCCCGCGGGTGCGCGCACATAGAGTTTGAGCAAGCCCGCATCGGTGCGCGGGAAGAACTGCTGCTGGCTATTGACCAACAACACCGCCGCACCGCCAACCAGCAACAACACCACAAGCACCAACAGGGGCCAACGGCGCTTCAAGGCAGGCAATGCGCTTGCCACGCCATGGCCAAGGCGGTCAATGCCCGCCTCCAAGCGATCAAACCCCTTGTAGTGTTGGTCGCCCACGTGGAGATAAAGCGCAGCCAAAGTTGGCACCACCGTGCGCGAGAAAAAATACGACGCGGCCAGTGCAGCAATCACCGTGATGGCCAAAGGCTGAAACACATAGCCCGCAATGCCCTCCAACAAAAATATGGGAGTAAAAACAATGCAGGTGGACAGGGTTGACACAAATTCTGGAAATGCCACTTGCCGAGCGCCTGCCAAGGCCGCTTGCGGCGCATTCAATCCCAGCCCGATGTTTCGGTTGATGTTCTCGATCTCGACCATGGCGTTGTCCACCAAGATGCCCACGGCCAGCGCAAGACCTGCCAGGCTCATGAGATTGAGCGTGTGGCCCGTGAGGCCAATGGCAACCACCGCCACCAACAAAGACAGGGGAATGGACACCAACACAATCAGGCTGGATTTGATGGACCCCAAAAACACAAACACCACCAAACCCACGAGGGCACCCACAATCAAAATTTCTTTGGCGATCAGATCCACCGCGCTTTGCACGAACACGGATTGATCAAAAATTGGGGTGACCACAGCACCTGGCGGCGCAGAGGCCTGAATATCCGGCAGGCGCTTTTTGACCTCTTCAATGATCTGTGTGGTGGAAGCGTCACCGATTTTGATCAGGCTCACCAACACCGCGCTGCTGCCGTCCACGCGGGTGAGATTGGTTTGAAGGGCGCCACCGTCGCGCACATCGGCCACGTCGCGCAGTTTCACCACGCGGCCATCGCGTGCACTGATGGGCAGATTTTCAAACACCTCCACACTCTCGGGTGCCGCATCCACGGTGATCTGCATGTCGCGCTCGCCCTCGCGCACGCTGCCAGAAGGCAAGGTTTGGTTTTGCCGTTGCACGGCCTGCGCCACGTCAGCAGCCGAGAGCCCAAACGCAGGCAGAGCATCGGGCTTGAGGTCAATCATGATTTGTCGAATCGCCCCACCGTATGGAAGGGTAAGACGCATGCCACCAATGCTCTGGATTTGCCCGCGCAACTGCAAGCGGGCGTAATCGGCCAATTGGCTTTGGCTCAGCGTGTCCGAAGACACCACCATGCTCATGATCGGGCGACTGGACAAGTTGTTGCGCACCACAATTGGCGGACTGGTGCCCGCGGGCATGCGCCGCAGGATGGTTTGCGACACCGCCGCCACCTGCGACAAGGCCACATCAATTTCTACATTGGGCTGGAATTCAATCCGCACCAAACCCACACCATTGGTGGTTTGAGAGGTGACTTCTTTGATGTTGTCGACGTTGTTGAGCAGAGACAGCTCAGAGAAAGAGGTGATCTTGCTGGCCATCTCGCGTGCGTTCAACCCTTGGTAGGTCCACACCGCATTGATGACTGGGGTTTTAACCTCGGGAAGAATGTCGACTGGCAATTGCCGCAATGTGGACAGGCCAAAAATCAACACCAAAATGGCCAATGCCCCCATGGAGTAGGGCCTTCGCAATGCGTACTTCACCAACCACATTGTGCGTCCTTTGCTGCTTGACTTCACCGAACCAGCCGGTTTGGAGCACCGTTGCTCCCGTTTGTTCAATTTTTTTACGAATTGATCCAAGACCCGTCTTTGGGTCAATGAATTTAAGCATACTTGCGCATTCAATCACCAGTTGATGAAAACCATGAGTCAGGCCAGTGCCTTGCGCTTGTTGCTGCTCTCCATGATCTGGGGCGCATCATTCGTCTTTTACAGAATTGCCATCGTCGAGTTGTCCGCTCCCTTTCTTGCGGCCATGCGGATGTGGCTGGGCGCTGCATTTCTCGCCGGCTTGTTTGTTGTGTTCCGCAAGCCCACCCACCTTCGGCAGCATTGGCGCATGATTGCGGCAATTGCGGTGTTTGCCTCTGCCCTGCCTTTCTTGCTGCTTGCTTATGCCGCACAAACGGTAAGCGCCTCCATCCTGGTGATCATGAATGCCACCTCACCAATTTGGGCCGCTGTGATTGCCGTGCTGTGGACACGCACACTGCCCCCAGCCAAGGCGGTGTTGGGCCTGCTCTTGGGCTTGGCGGGCGTGGGCATGATTGTGGGCCTGGACACCCACACCTTGAGCACACCCGGCACTGGCTGGGGCCTGCTGGCCGCGCTTGGTGGTGCCGCATGTTATGGCCTGGCCACCAACATGGCCACGCACCTGGGGAACAACATCGACTCGCGCAGCTATGCCCTGGGTTGCCTGGTGCTGGGCAGTGTCATGTTGGCGCCTGTGGTGCCATTCACTTGGCCGCAGGCCATGCCAAGTTGGCCGGTGCTGGTGTCCACACTGGGCGTGGGCGTGTTGTGCAGCGGATTGGCGTACTTGATTTATTTCCGATTGGTTCAAGACGTGGGCCCCACATCGGCACTCACCGTGACATTCCTCACACCAGTGTTTGGGGTGTTTTGGGGGCATGTGGTGCTGGGCGAGGCCGTGGGATGGCACACCGTTGCAGGTGGATTCACGGTGATTGCCGGCACGGGCCTGGCCGCAGTGTATGGACTTAAAAAACCAACCCCGCAACCTGCAGCGGACCATTAACGGGTAAGTACCACGCTCTGGCAATCCATGGAGTCCACCTTCACGGTCACGGTGTTTAGGTCGACCCCCAGGATGGCCAACAAACCGTCCAGGATACCGCCGACCAACGTGAGCACAGGGCGCAGGGCAGGCTCCAACACATTCAGCAAGGTGTTGACCAGACCATTTACAATCCCACTGATCAAAGGCCCAACGAAGGGCAAATCCAGCCCGAGGTCCAAGTCCAGATTGCTCAACAAATTGCCCAAGGATTGGCCCACACTGAGTTCAACCGTGTCGGTGAACGGTGCCACCCCATCAAAACTGCGTTGAACCGGATCGGAACGCACGCTGGCCCCTGCACCCAATGTGACACCAGCGTTGACAAGGCCCAAAAAATTCACATTCAGAATATCGGCCGGTGCGCCGCAAGACAACGCACCCACCGTGGTGTTGAGGTTGGCTGAGCTCTGTGCAACGCACACCTCGGCCACCGCCGGCACCACAGTGAGTTGCATGTTGTTGTTGGCGCGCGGGTAACGGCAGGCCAAGTCGTTCACCTCGGCCAAGCCACCCGCCACACGCACCTGCAAGCCCAGATCCAGCGCGCTGATGCTCACCGTGGGGATGTTGATGTTCAAGGGTTGGCGCACACGCACATCCAAGGCCACCTGCGCTGTGCGGGCGGTGGCCACCGGATTTTTGTAAGGCATTTTGCGGCCCACAAACACTTGGGGCGACTCCAAAATCCGAACCCCCACGTCGAGATTCAACAGCCCCGAGCTGATGGGCAACACGTAGCCCACGCCCTCCACCGAATTCAAAATCGCCACTTGCGCCAATTGCCCAAAATTCACGTTCAAGGTGGTGTCGCTGCGACCAGATAGGTCCAGTGCCAACAAATCACCCAAGGTGAGCGTCGCGTTGTTCAATGGACCCGACAACAAGCTCAATACACCTTGAATTTGCATTTTGTCGGCCTCGCTGGCATTGCCAACCAACAAGGCATCTTCCAACAGGCTCAGCGCAGACACATTCAAACTCAACAAATCGTTGATGTTCAACACACCGAGCTCAGCAGCCAAATCAAGCAGATCCACACGAATGTCACTGCCCAGCAGACTGCCCCACTGCGCCACACCAAGCGAGACGCTGCCTCCTCCCAATGCACTGAGTAATCCATTGAGCAGGGCCGACTGATTGGTGTCCAGCGCCAGCAAACCCGAGGAGACCGAACCGACAATGGTTGGAGCCACAGTGGCCTCTGCCAACACACTGATTTGGCGGTCATTAAAAATTGGCAGCAAGGCACTCACGGGCCGCGTGACTCGAACCCGGCTGGTGATGGCGTTGGCGCAATCCGCGGTGGGCGCGTTGTTGATGACGCACTCGATGGTGAGTGTGTCGGTGGGCTGTACCCCGTTTTCAAGCGCAAGGGCACGTGCCTCCGGAAACGCAGGGCCATCGGCCAACTGGCGCGCCGCAGTGAGTGCCACCAAATCGGCCACACCCTGAAGGCGCGCTTTTTCCCAGGCGGTGTGGCCCACTGCAAGCACACCCAAGGCCCCCAAAGACATGAACAACACAAACACTGTCAACACAGAATAAGCTCCGCGTTGATGCTGGTGCATGCCCCAGGCGAGCTTGCGCTTAGCCATTGTTGGGCTCGACGCGTGTGGTGGACTCGGCAGAAAGACTGGCTGGCAATGGGACAAAAAACGAGTTGCCAACAATGGGATTGCCAGAGTAATCCGGGTAATCCAGGCGCAGGCGCATGCACACCGAATCGCCACAGGCGAAAGAGGTGACCGAGGGCTGCACATTGGCGCGAAATCCTCCGACATAGGTCGGTAACAAATCCTGGAGTGCGTCACGCGCGAGGTCTTCGTAATCGGCCTGCGAGAAACCACTGCGGTACACAGTGACCTGCCTGGCCGCCTCGGTGGTGGTGTTGTTCATCACCAGCATGGCGCCCAGCAACACCGAGTACTCCACAATGGCAAACACCACAGCCAGCAGCACTGGCAGGGTAAGAATCAACTCAATCATCAGGGCACCACGTTGCCCAAGCCGTTTTTGTGTGTGCATGCTCACCAGACCCCCACAAGGGGTTAATCCAAAAGAATGTAGTTATTTTTCTTAATCACTTTGCCATTCAGTGCTGTAAGGCGAAAGGGGAAACAAGACCGATTCCATGGGGCAGATTGCAGAAATAAGCACTGATTCATTCGATCTTTCAATGATTTATTGATTAATACCTGAACTATATTTCTGACAATACAGATTTCTAATTTCACAAAGCTTCATCATTATGTCAGCTTTTTAGTTACAAATGACCAACCAATTTTAGGGGGTTAAATGAATATTCAGGCGCAAAAAAAGCCGACTCCAGAGAGTCGGCCAATCGGGCTTGCCTTCTGCTGAAGGCGAGGGCTTACTTAAAAAAATCAGTCATCGCGACCACGTCCGTGTTTGCCATGGCCACGACCATGGTCACCATCGTGCTTCCAGTGCTTGCCACCTTTGCGATCGTCATCCCAATCGCGACGATCTTCATAGCGATCCCAGCGGCGCTCGTCCCGGCGACCATCGCGGTAACCGTGCCGATAATCGTCGTGATCACGATCCCGAACGTAGGTGACTCGGTCCCGGTAAATGTAACGCGGCTCAATGTAGCGAGGGCTAAAATCGTAATAGTCGCGAGACTTCACAAAATAGACCGGGCGGGAACAGGCGCCGTAGCGTCCGCAGTATTTGCCCCATTTTTTAAGGTGCCCTGGTGGCACATGCAAATAAATGGGCTCAACAATGTATGAGGGGCGTGAAACAATGAGTGGCTCGGCATAAACCAGGGCCGGGTAGCGGCTGTTGGTGATGTTGACTGTGCCATACACGCCAGGAGCAACCTCGCCCCCTACGCCGACAGAAATGTTCAGCGCTTTGGCCGGCATGGCCAACAAACCCAGGCTCAAGGCCAGCGCAGTTGAGAAAAGGCCAAAAATTCGCTTGTTCATCACAAATCCTCCATCATGTGATGTCAACTAAAACGAGCTGGGCCTCGTTTGGTTGACTCCGGAAGCACACACCCATGTTGGGTGGTAATTCCAACCATGTAAATCCCAACTGAATAACAACGGAGATCTAAAATGACCAAAACAATGCGTGGAACAGCCCTGGCCGTGCTGCTGAGTTTTTCGAGCAGCTTTATTGCAGCACCCGCATCTGCCGCCATCGTGAGCACCGAACAAGCGGTGGCCATGCACCAAGATCGCAGTGAACTGAAACAGTTTTTTGACCGTGAAGACATTGCAAAGGCCCTCCAGGCCCACGGCGTAAGCCCCGAGATGGCCAAAGCCCGCGTTGACGCCATGACCGAGGAAGAAGCGCAGCAACTGGCCGCGCACATCGAGAACGCACCAGCCGGTGCGGGCATTGTTGGTACACTCTTTGCCGTGTTTATCATTTTGTTGGTGACCGACATTCTTGGCTTGACCAAGGTGTTCCCGTTCACCCGCTCTGTTCGATGAAATATTTGCCAAGCAGCACACGCTGGACCCGCCTGGCGGGTTCAGCACTTCTGGTGGGCGCCCTGTCGGGCTGTGCCCTGGTGCCCACGGTCCCGCAAAATCTTGAATCCTCGGTGGCCAGCCAGCCTGCCGTCGAATTGAACAATGTGCCGTTTTTTGCGCAAGCGGATTATTTTTGCGGCCCCGCCTCCCTGGCCATGGTGTTGAATCACCAGGGTGCGGACACGCAGCCCAATGCGCTGGCCGATTTGGTGTATTTGCCGGGTCGACAAGGCAGCTTGCAATTGGAGATGCTGGCCGCCCCCCGCCAACTGGGTTATCTGGCCTACACGCTGGAGCCCAATTTGCCAGCCCTGTTTTCGGCGCTCAACGCAGGGCATCCGAGCGTGGTGCTGTTGAATTTGTCTTTGCAGATTGCACCCCAGTGGCACTACGCCGTGGTGGTTGGTTATCAACCCAGCACGAACCGCATGATTTTGCGTTCTGGCCCCAACGCGCGCGAAGAAATTCCCCTGGCCACATTCCTGAAGCTCTGGGAACGCAGCAACAATTGGGCGTTTGTGGTGATTGAACCGCATGCTGCACCGCCAAGATTTGCCAACGCGCAAGGCTACCTCAATGCCGCCGTGGCACTTGAAAGGTCGAATGCAGAAAAAGCCGCTGCCGCTTACAGGCAAGGCACAAAAACATGGCCGATGGAGCCTTGGTTCCACTTCGGCTTGGGCAACATTGCTTACAGCAAGGGGCAATACCAAGAGGCCGAACAACACTACAGCAAAACTGTGGGCGTGTATCCAGACATGGCCGACGCCTGGAACAACCTGGCCGAGGCCCTGATGAAATTGAATCGCAAGGCGGAGGCCCGCGCGGCCATCAACAAGGCGATTGCCTTGGGGGGGCCCCGCTTGGCGGTCTATCAAGCAACAGCCAACACCATCCAGGGCAATTGAACCATGATCAAAGCGGTTGTTACGGGCCACAGCCAAGGCCTGGGTTTGGCCCTGGCGCGGGCACTATTGCAGCAGGGCGTGCCTGTGTTGGGCATTGCGCGTGGGCAAGCCACGTTGGGCGAGCTGGCGGCGGATGGCCATTTGCAGCAAGTGCCCCTCAACCTGGCCGACACGCAGGCCGTGCTGGATTGGTTGGGCGATGGCGAGTTGGTGCGTTTTTTTGAAGGTGCGAATCAGGCTTTGCTGATCAACAACGCAGGCGTGGTGAGCCCTGTGGGACCCATGGCGGTGCAATCGGTCATGGACGTGGCCAATGCCGTGAGCTTGAATGTGGCGGCTCCTTTGATGTTGTCGGCCGCGGTGGCTCAGTTGGGCCCGCACATCAGCGACCGCCGCATCTTGCATGTGTCCAGCGGCGCGGGGCGCAGCGCTTACCCAGGGTGGTCTGTGTATTGCGCCACCAAGGCGGCACTGGACATGCATGCTCAATCCGCA
>DASUDK010000054.1:0-7379 GCA_036275655.1 Limnobacter sp.
ATGCCATGGCTTGCAGGCACAGCGCTCATTCATTCTTTGGCCGTGAGCGAGAAGCGGGGCGCATTGCGCAGTTGGACGCTGTTGCTGGCGCTCACCACATTCGCTTTGTCTCTTCTCGGTACTTTCTTGGTTCGCTCGGGCGTGCTTACCTCCGTGCATGCATTCGCAACCGACCCCGAGCGTGGTGTGTTCATTTTGGCTTTGCTCTTTTTGGTGGTGGGTGCCTCCTATGTGCTTTATGCCCTGAAAACCGGCGAGGTGGGCCATGGAGGCGACTTCAAGGCCACTGGCCGCGAAGCCCTCTTGCTCTCCAACAATGTGCTGATGAGTGCTGCCTTGGTGACGGTGATGCTGGGTACGCTTTATCCATTGGTGGTGGAGGTGTTGGGCGGGCGAAAAATGTCGGTGGGGCAGCCGTACTTTGAGGCGGTGTTCGCCCCCATCTTGTTGCCCGCTGTGTTGCTCATGGCGCTTGGGCCCGATAGCCGGTGGCGCCAAACTCCCTTGGTGCAATACGTGCGGCCTGGCGCAGTGGCCATGGGTGTGGCGGTGCTGGTGCTCTTGGGGGCCGCCTGGTTGCATGGTCATTTCTCGTTGGTGTGGGCGGTGGGGGTGGTGTGTGCGGTGTTCATGGCTGTGGCCACGCTGGCCCACGCTGCACAAGCCACGCACAAGGCCGGTGCTGCCATGCCGCACAGCGGCTTGTTGTATAGGGCAAGGCGATTGTCGCTTTCTTATTGGGGCATGGTGCTTGCACATTTGGGCGTGGCGGTGTTTGTGGTGGGTGTGGCTTGGGTTAAAACCTTCGAGACCGAAACCGACGCCGTGCTCAAGCCCGGGCAAACCAGCGAGATTGGCCCATGGCGTGTCACCTTCATTGGCGTGGATTCCATTCAACGGCAAAACCACGTGGCCGCCTTGGGCGTGTTTGAGCTCACCCGTGGCGAAGGCAATTTGATTCACCTCATCCAGCCCGAGAAACGCCGTTACCAAAGCTCCGAGCAAATCATGACCGAGGCCGCCATACACAGCGATTGGTTCAGCGATGTGTATGTGAGCCTGGGCGACCCTGTGCAAAGCAGCGGCACAGAGGCAGGGGCATGGGGCATACGCCTGTATTACAAGCCACTCATTAACCTGATTTGGTGGGGCTGTGCATTGATGGCGTTGGGTGGCCTGGTCACTGTGTGGGACCGCCGCTATCGCAGCAAGCCTGCGCAGGAGGCGGCATGAGCAAAGCAACACGCTGGCGCTTGTATTTGCCGCTGCTTGTGCTGCTGTTGCTGGGGGTATTTTTGCTGCGCGGCTTGTGGCTAGACCCCAAAAAACTGCCCTCGGCCTTGTTGGGCAAACCTGCACCCACTGCCAGTTTGCCAGTGCTTGCCTTTGAAGGGCCCGAAGCCCACACCGTGCAAGAGGCGCAGATTGCCACCTTGCAAAGCATCGATGCTTTACAAGGCACACCTTGGGTGTTGAATGTGTTTGCCTCCTGGTGCCAGGCCTGCCTGGTGGAGCACCCGCATTTGCTGGCCCTCGCGCGCCAAGGCAAAATAAAACTGGTGGGCTTGGCTTATAAAGATGACCTGGCCAACACCCGCCGATGGCTTGCACAATACGGCAATCCCTACAGCCTGGTGCTGGTAGACCAGCAAGGCCAATACGGCATTGAGTTGGGTGTGTATGGCGTGCCCGAAACGTTTTTGATGGATGCTCAAAACAAGATTGTGCACAAGCACGTGGGCCCCGTGCCCGCCGATTACTGGGACAAGTTGGCCCAGCCAGCCCTGGAGGCATCGCAATGAATGTGAATGAACTCACGCCCCAAGAACGCGAGCAATACAAAGAAGTGGCCAGCGAATTGCGCTGCCTGGTGTGCCAAAACCAATCCCTGGCCGACAGCCACGCATCCCTGGCGGTGGACCTGAAAGAAAAAATTGCAGAGCAAATTCGCCAAGGCAAAACCAACGCCGAAATCAAGACCTACATGCAAGACCGTTATGGCGAGTTTGTGATCTACAAACCCGCTTACAGCCCCGAAAACGCCGTGCTTTGGTGGGGTCCATTTTTGGTGTTGTTGTTTGCGGTGTGGCTGGCCCGTCGCTCTTTGCGTGCGGGCAGGGTGGCCAAAGCCACCGCTGGTGCGGGCGCAGGTGTTGGCGCTGCGCACCTTGCGTCTACGCAAAACCAAGCCTGGGCAGAGCGCATGTACCACCAAAGCAAAGGAGGTGGCAATGGGCAAGACGACGGTGATGGCGGTGGCGATGGCGGTGGTGATTAGCCTTTAATCACTTGTGGTGAGGCATTGAGCCACTTTTTGACAGTGCCACCACACCGGGCTTGAATAGCAGGCTGTTAACGCTCCGTATACTCACATTAAGTGGGCCCAATTTTCGTGGCTGGACCTTATATTTGTCTTCTTTCACAGAGTTAGCATACTGACCATTTTCTGCGGAGGGTGCATGAAACTTGGAAGCAAAGGCAAAAAATTGATACAAGATTTTGAGCAATTCAGAGCAACGCTTTATGACACGGATGGCGCGGGGCATTGCACGGTCGGTTGGGGGCATCTGGTCCATCGTGGATTCTGCGATGGCCGAGAAAATGAAAAGCAGTTTGCCAATCGAATATCAAAAGCCACAGCCGATGATCTTTTTTATCTGGATGTTAAACATGCTGAGAAAACTGTGATTGCGCAGGCGCAAATTTATGGACTTGATTTGAATCAGGATCAGTTTGATGCATTGGTCTCTTTTACCTACAACGTTGGTAGTGGGAATTTGACTGCAATGTTGAGGAGCTGTAAAGAAGGACGGACATCGCTTGAAATCAAAAAAGTGCCTGCTTGTATGATGCGGTATAACCGGGCAGGATCGAGAATTTTGCCAGGCCTCACGAGGCGCAGGCAACGAGAGGCGGATTTGTTCGAAGGAAAAAGCAATGAATAAGTCCGCACTCAAATTCCTTCTGGCATGCGCATTGAGCATGCCATGGATTGCTTTTGGTGACAGCGGCGTAGACCCCGATTTCTGCGCTGAGTTAAGGGCCACCAACGCGGAAATGGCCACTGTGATTGCCAGCATCAAACAGAAAAAGCAAGGCGACGCCGCATTTTTAAGGGCCATGGCCAGTAGCCAAAAGGCGTGGCAAAAACACGTACAGGCAGAGTTGGCAATGCAGTTCCCATCTTCCAACCTTGCTAACTATGGTTCGGTACTTCCCATGTGCCAGTGTGTGAGCGCGTTGGGTTTAACCCAGGCGCGAGTTGCAACCCTCAAGCAATGGCTGGAGCCACTGGAAGAGGGGGATGTTTGCGTGGGAAGCAAGCGTTGAATTGTTAGCCCATAATTTGTTTCAATCGTTTGGGGGCTAATGGTGGAAGCGCAGTTGCGCAATCATCAGGGCATAGCCATTAATCTTGTACGCCATGCGGTGTTCGTCGGTAATGCGTCTTGACCAAAGGCCGGCCAGGGCGTGCTTCAAGGGTTCTGATCAGCTACATTCCCCCCAGCTTTCGCTCAAGGCCCTTGCCAGCGGCGAGTTGTTCGACTGCTTCCAGTAAATGCCAGGCGTTCGTGGGGTCGCGCAGCAGCTACGCGGTTTCTTCCTGCCGTGCAATGGTTTTTTGTTCCAGAATTGTGCACAAGCACGTGAGCCCCGTGCCAGCTGACTACTGGGACAAGCTGGCCCTGCCAGCCCTGGAGGCATCGCAATGAATGTGAACGAACTCACCCCCTAAGAGCGCGAGCAATACAAAGAAGTGGCTAGCGAGCTGCGTTGCCTGGTGTGCCAAAACCAAACGCATGGCCAAGCTAAGCAAGTTGGTCGAGGGTGGAGGAGTGGTGCTGATAGGAAAAATTTGCAGATGATGGAATCTTTTGTGCACTTTATCATGATCAGCGTTTTGCTATTGGTTGTGATATTTCCAAGCAGTTGGATACTTTTAACCTGGATCACGCCACGGTCTGTCATTGACCGCTATGTTTGCCCACCGCATTTCAGCGAGTTTGAATCGATTGCGTATCGGTGTTTTCCAAGCAGCCTGATTCGAACCAACCTGTTCGGCCTTGCTATTTCTGTGCCGTTTGGTCGACGATTCAGAAAATTTGGCGACATTCACAAGCAAGTACCGCTTTGGTTCAATGTGCTTTGTCGAATCTATTTTTATTGCGTGTTTGGCTATTTGATTTTTTGCTTAGCTGCGATGGGTGTAATTGCATTGGGTTTGAAGCTGGGTTACCTGCCTTGAGATCAGCGAATTTGCTTGTCAGCTTTTGATTTTATCCCCCTCAAATGCGGGGGTAGATGTTTGACCTGCCCCGGATTTTTCGATCCAACGTGACTTAATTACAATGGTCTCTCAACGAAGTGAGAGACGAAATGAAGCGAGCCCGATTCAGTGATGAACAGATTGTTCGAATCCTGAGAGAAACAGACAAAGACACGGTCGTGGAAGTGGCCAAACGCCACGGCGTGAGCGAACCGACGATTTACGCATGGCGCAAGAAGTTTGGGGATTTGGAAACCGATGAGGTCCGACGCTTAAAGACACTGGAGGCCGAGAACGCCAGGCTGCGCAAACTGCTGGTGGACCGTGACCTTGAAATCGAGGTAATGAAGGAAATCAACAGAAAAAAGTGGTGAGCGTGCAAGCGCGTCTTGAACAGGCCCATTACGCGATTGGTCGTGGGGTGAGCCAACGACGTGCCTGCACGCTGATGCAAGTAGCCCGATCAGGCCTGTATTACGAACGCAAGATGCCCAGTCGAGACTTGCCGGTGATTGACGTGATGAGGCGCCTGTCAGGGCAATACCCAAGATTTGGATCAAGACGAATCCGAGTGTTCTTGGCCAGAGAAGGCCTGCAGATCGGCAAAGAGCGTTGTTCAAGGCTATGGAGCCAAGCAGGTTTGCAGGTGCCAGCAAAGAAGAAGCGGCGTAGAGCGATTGCCAGCGCTGCGCCACGGCCCAAGATGCCTGATCAACGCAACACCGTCTGGAGCTACGATTTTGTGTATGACGCCTGTGCCAATGGTCAAACCATCAAATGTCTGACCGTTGTGGATGAATACACACGAGAATGCCTGGCGATCGATGTGGCTGGCAGCATTCGCTCCAAACGAGTCATTGATGTGCTGAGCAAGCTGATCAGTATGCGCGGTGCACCACGATACCTCAGGAGTGACAACGGTCCGGAATTCGTGGCCACCAAGCTTCTGGAATGGGCGGTGCAAGAGAAACTTGAGAGCGTTTTAATTGATCCTGGTAAGCCATGGCAAAACGGTACCAACGAAAGCTTCAACGGAAAATTCAGAGATGAATGCCTGTCGATGGAGTGGTTTCGAAACAGACTTGAAGCACGAGTGATTATTGAAGACTGGAGGCAGCATTACAATGCAGTGAGACCGCATTCCAGTTTGAACTACCTGACCCCGAATGAATTCGTGGCAGGATTGAAAAACGATTTACCAACCGAGACCAGAAAGTTAAGTTCTCAGTGGTAGGAAATTCCCGGGCAGGTCATAATCACCATTGGTGTTGGCGACTTGGAGCGCGCAGTTCGCTTTTACCGAGACGGCTTGGGCTTCAGGACGAAGGGTATCATCAGCCAGGAGTTCGAGTATGGGGCTGTCGCCTTCTTTGAGTTGCAAGCGGGCTTGAGGCTGGCGGTCTGGCCTCGCAAGAGCATCGCTCATGATTCCGGTCTTCCGCAGACAAAACGGAGCCCGACTGAATTTACGCTCGGGCACAACCTGGATTGCATCTGCCAAAAGCAGTGTAGGTCCCGACTTTTATTTTTAGTTTGTGACCCCCTAAAAAAACTACTGGCTCATTACAGGGTGAATACCCGAGTCTTCAGAAACCATGAGGTAGATGCTCAACAAGGTGGTTGCGGACCCACAAACGGAGGGATAAATGAAAGGTGTCTCAAGTATCGGAGTCTATGGCAGTTTGCTGGTTTTTTTGCTTCTGGTCGGATGTGCTTCAAACAAAACCTATCGAACTGATTTGATTTCCACATGCTCTCTATCTGACAAAGACTGTGATGCGAGTCTCGAAATAAGCGGTGGTACCGCCGAGAGTAGTCAAATTGCATTGGCTTATATCGAAATCAATGATCAGGGTTTGCTGAGAGAGAGGGGGCAATTAGACCGTGTTAGAAGTCTGATTACTTCAAGGGGAATGCGCGGGAATCAGGCCGTTATGGTTTTTGTTCATGGTTGGCACAATAACGCTCAAGCGGACAATAAAAATGTCCAGACCTTTAGAAGGCTGCTAAAACGGTATGCTGAGCTGAATCCAACGGTTCTGGTGACGGGGGTATACGTGGGATGGCGCGGCGACTCCTGGCTACTGCCAAGCTTTGTTTCTTTTTGGGACAGGAAGAGTGTGAGTATTGAGATCGGGCAAAGCGCCTTGGTCGACACTATTTCTATCGTTGAAAAAGCCTCAATCGAAACAAAGTCCAGAATGGTCAGCATAGGTCACAGTTTCGGTGGCTCAGCCCTCTTTAATGCAACACGGTCTATATTGCTAAGCAGACTCGATTCACCACCACTGGCATTTGCCCATGAGGAATTTCCGATGCATGCGGCTGTTGGTGACTTGATTGTTATTGTTAATCCGGCCTTTGAGGCGATGCAGTATTGGCCACTGCACAGCGCGACCTTGGATCGAATCAGCAAAACCACTCCAGTGCCAGATCGCGGTCCGCGAATGTTGATCCTTCAAGGTCAAAGGGATTGGGCAACGCGATATGCATTTCCGGCTGGCAGAAGCTTAACCGCCCCTTTCCAGTCTTTTGCAGATGATTCGGATTCAACAGATTTTGTTAAACAACCATTGTCTGAGTGGCGATTGGATTTGTTCGCGATAGGCCACTTCAAAGAACTAAACACTCACGAATTATTAGACCTTGCCGGGGCGGCAACGGATTTCTCAAAGTGCGGACATGAAGTCGACTCAAAAGGTTTTGCGAACGGTGCCTGGAGTTCTCCTAATGCCAAAGTTCGGCTAAATCCCCGTTCCAACTTTGTGAAAGGGTATCCGTTCTGGATTGTCTACGATACGTTGTTGAGCAGCGGGCACAATGACCTGGAGGATGGGCGATTAACGTGTATGGTCGCCGATTTAATTAGCACGTATACAAGGACCGAACCGCTTCTTTTTAGATGACGATGGCGCTGGATTGCAAATATTATTGACTCAAGTGATTGTGGTTCAGTAAGTTGCTCTGTGCTCAACAAAAAAGCCCACCTCTCGGTGGGCTTTTTTTACTTCACTGCACCATCAAGCGCAGATCAGCAGGGATGCAAATCAAAGCGATCAGCGTCCATCACCTTCACCCAGGCCGACACAAAATCCTTCACAAACTTGTCTTT
>DASUDK010000055.1:0-2077 GCA_036275655.1 Limnobacter sp.
GTTGCCCGCCAACGCACCTGTGTTGTTGGCCAAATAATCGGCCAGCTTGTTCAGGCGCACCACCCCCAACCTTTTGCGCAACCACACCACTTTGCGCAAACGGTCTGGCAGGCGGTAGTAAATACACAAGTTGTCGTAATAGCCAGAAATCACACCCGCTGTGAACAAAAACACGCCTGCAATCGCCGCATGCGGGATGGCGGCCGACCACAGGGGGTGAATCTCGTCGAGCATGATCTGCGCTTTGTCTGCGCCTACGGGGGGAACGCCAAACAGCGCCACCCAGGCCAAACCAATGCCCATGGCTGTGATGAATGCAAAAATCACATTGCCCAAGATCGCCACAAATTGTGTGCGCGCCACCTGCACAATGAGCTCGACGATTCGCTCCACCGAGCCCAACTTGCCGTTGGAAGAATCAATGGCGGCGGCAATTCTGGCCGCCGTCATCGCGGGTTGTTTGGTTGCAATCGTGAATTTAAGAATGTGGATCAGCACAAAGCCCAAGCCGTAATTCAGACTGAATGCAACAGCTTGCCAAAGGGGCGGCAAATGCAAGGCCCCCAACCCCACTTTGATGAGCGCCATGAACCCCACAATCACACCAGCGCCCATGGCCGCTTTGGCCATGCCCCAGTATTCAGAGCGGGTCTCTGTGGCGTATTTTTCGCCGGTCTGGCTGGCGTGCTCGGTGATGCGGAGCGCCAGTTTGTCGGTCATGCTGGTCCACAAATCACCAATCGAGTGCTTGCGATTTTCTTCTCGGGTCAATACACAGAAAAATCGCACACAACTGGCGGTGCGATCCGCCGTGGGCAGTGCACCCAACAACTGCAGCAAAGTTCGCATGCGGGCAATCGACTGTTCCAAGCGAATCAGCTGCATGCTCAAAGTGACAGACACGCCCTGCAAACGGGCTTGCGCATAGGCCTTTTTGATTTGCCCGGTGCATTGGTCCAGCAAGACGTCGAGGTGATCCCCAAGGTCTTCCAAGGAGGATTGGCCACCCAGCTTTTCATGCGCCTGGGCAATCAGGCTGCGCAGCTCCAGCAACTGCTCAACAAACGGCGAGGTGTGGCGATCTGCAATGCCCAGGCAACGCACCACCTCAGAATCAATGCCTGCCGCTGCAATGCGCACCGCGAGCATTTCCATGGCCTCCAACATTTCGTGCTGGATGCGTATCCAAAGCGGCATGGCTGGGTCTTGCCATGCCAAGATCTTGAACAAACGCTTCCAGCTCTCGACACGGATGCGCTCCAGCCACTCGTGATCGCTGGACTTGGTGAACATGAGGCTGAGGGACTCTCGCACGGTTTTGTCTTCCACCGTGGCTGGCAACAGGCGCTGAAAAATCCGGTTCTTGATGGCCTGCCCAAAGGTCTCATTGCCCAAAATACCGAGCTCTGCAAAGGTGTAGCGGTAGCGGGATTCTTTCAGGAATTGTTCAAGATAACCTTTGACCTGCAATCGCAGTTCCTCGGAGCCCTCAAGCGCTTCCACCACCATGGTGAACCGCCGCTCAATCTCAAAATCCGAACCGGGCGCGCCGTCGCGAAACCATGCCACCAAATGGCACAGGTGTGCAATGTCTGCATCGTGCTGCGGATCGGGCGCCATGCCATTGAGAATGGTGAGTAAGGCGCCACGAATGTTGTAGTTTGGGTTGCTTGCCATGCTGCCAGGGGGTACACAAGTGAGCTTTAGTGTACCCGATGACCTTGCCTTACTTCACCCAGCCATCTTTCAACGTCGCTGTGCGGTTGAACACCGGGGCGTCGTTGGTGTGGTCTTTCAGGTCGGTCACAAAGTAGCCATGGCGCTCAAATTGGTACACCGTCCCCACCCAGGCATCTCGCAGGCCGGCCTCCAGGTAGGCCTTCACTTCGGTGAGTGAATTGGGGTTCAAACTGTCGAGAAAGTTTTTGCCACCGGCATCTGGATGCTCCTCGGTGAACAAGCGGTCGTAGAGGCGCACAGTGGCAGGCAATGCATCTTCAGCATCCACCCAATGAATGTTGCCTTTGACTTTGTAGTTGTCCGCCCCTGGGGTGCCGGACTTGCTGTCTAAAAACAC
>DASUDK010000056.1:0-3971 GCA_036275655.1 Limnobacter sp.
CAAAGCCAAAGAGATCAATGCCGACATCATTGGTTTGTCTGGCCTTATCACACCTTCACTGGAAGAAATGGCGTACGTGGCCTCTGAAATGCAGCGTGACCCTTACTTCCGAGACCGTGGCATCCCCTTGTTGATTGGTGGCGCCACCACCAGCCGCGTGCACACCGCTGTGAAAATTGCGCCGCATTACAGTGGCCCCACGGTGTATGTGTCAGACGCCAGCCGCTCTGTGGGCGTGGCTTCCAGCTTGTTGTCCGAAGAGCAGGCCGACCAATTCAAGGCCGACTTGCAGGCCGAGTACGAGCGCGTGCGTGAACAACATGCAAACAAAAAGGCGCAACCACTCATCAGCATCGAAGCCGCACGCGCCAACAAACAGAAAATTGACTGGGCCAATTACACACCACCCAAGCCGAAGTTCATTGGCAAACGCTACTTCAAGAACTACGACTTGGCCGACATTGCACAGTACATCGACTGGACGCCGTTCTTCCAAACCTGGGACTTGCACGGTGGATACCCCCGCGTGTTGCAAGACGAGGTGGTGGGTGAAGCAGCCCGCAAGGTGTTTGAAGATGGCCAGGCCATGCTGAAAAAATGCATCGAAGGCCGCTGGCTGCAAGCCAATGCGGCGGTGGCGTTTTACCCGGCCAACACAGTGGATGATGATCACATTGAAGTGTATGCGGATGAAAGCCGCAGCAAAGTGCTGTTCACTTACAGTCCCCTGCGGCAACAAGGTGAAAAGCGCGAAGGCATCCCCAACAAATCGCTGGCCGACTTCATTGCCCCCAAAGGCCATGGGGATGATTACATTGGCATGTTTGCCGTCACGGCTGGTTTTGGGGTCGAGAAAAAAGAAAAGGAATTCCAGGCCGCGCACGATGACTACAGCAGCATCATGTTCAAGGCCATTGCCGACCGCATGGCCGAGGCCTTTGCAGAGTGCCTGCACCAACGGGTTCGCAAGGATTTGTGGGGCTATGTGGCCGATGAGACTTTGAGCAACGAAGAACTCATCGCCGAGAAGTACCAAGGCATTCGCCCTGCGCCGGGTTACCCCGCCTGCCCAGAGCACACCATCAAGCGAAACATGTTTGACGTGATGCAGTGCGAAGAAATCGGCATGACACTGACTGAAAGCCTGGCCATGAACCCGGCGGCCAGTGTTTCAGGCTTTTATTTTGCCAACCCCGAAAGTGATTACTTCAATGTGGGTACCATTGGCGTGGATCAGTTCCGTGCCTTGCAAGAATACTCTGGCCGAAGCGAGGAAGATCTGCGCCGCGCTTTGAGCACGGTGTTGAGCTTATAAGCTGGGCTCGGTGTGAAGTTGGGCGCTGTCCATGCTGAGGCGCTCAAAACATGCACGCCCCAGTTTCAATAGATCGATGGTCTGGTGTTCCCAATCCGGAACCTCCTCAAAACCCAGGCTTTTTTGCAGGTTCTTGCTGGGGTGGTTGTTGGAGTAACAAAAGCATGCGGCCGTGTCTGCGTGCCTAAACACAAGCGCCAGGGCGCACAGGTAGAGCGCACGCGCCACCCCGGTTCGCCGCCAAGCGGCATGTACCCACACACGCGCAATCACCCAACCAAATTCGTTGTGGTGCAACTCCAGGTGCCCAACTACGGCGTCTTCGTGATTGCTTGCAGTCCAGCACACCACCGGTTCATCGCCTGACGCAAATGCATGCAACTGTTTTCCAAAAGGAACACTGTCACTGCACCAATACAGGTGTTCTTGCGGGTCTGTGATCTGGCTGTTCACCGCATTCACGCTTGCCAGCTTTTCGGTGGTGAGTGCGTGCATGGTCACGGTTGGTTTTTGCATGTTGGTCGCCTAATTTCGTACCCATGCTTTTGGGTGGCTGCTTGTCGCATCAAGTTCCATGCCTGGGCAGCCCAACCGTTCTGCTTTACGCCACGGAACCTTTGCTCCCCGTTGATCACTTAAATACAGCTAGGGGTATTTAAAAGCAAAACAAAACGGAGCGAGCGCTGTGATAGAAATCATGAACCGATTTGCCAGGCTGGCCTCAGCCCGATCTGAGGTGGTTGGCGCGGCCCTCATCATTTTGATGATTGTCATGATGGTCATTCCCCTGCAGCCGGCGGTGCTGGACGTGTTGTTGGCGCTCAACATCACCATCTCGATTGTCTTGGTCATCAGCGCGGTGTTGCTGGAGTCACCCCTGGCCTTTTCATCATTTCCAGCCATTTTGCTGATGACCACCCTGTTCCGGTTGGCCCTCACCATCTCCACCACCCGACAAATTCTTCTGGAGGCCGATGCCGGGCACATCGTACAAACCTTCGGTGAATTTGTGGTGGGGGGCAACATCGCTGTGGGCCTCACCATTTTCCTCATCATCTCGGTTGTCAACTTTTTGGTCATCACCAAAGGCTCCGAGCGCGTGGCCGAGGTGGCTGCCCGCTTCTCTCTGGATGGCATGCCGGGCAAGCAAATGTCCATCGATGGTGATTTGCGTGCAGGTTTAATCACCCAGGCCCAGGCCAAAGCCAAACGTTCTGCCCTTGAAAAAGAGTCACAACTGTTTGGTGCCATGGATGGCGCCATCAAATTTGTTAAAAATGACGCCATCGCAGGTTTGGTCATCACCGTGGTCAACCTGCTGGGGGGCCTCACGGTGGGCATGCTGCAAAAGGGCATGGATTTTTCCACGGCGGGGTCCACCTACGTCATTTTGTCGGTGGGTGACGGCATGGTCGGCATCATCCCGTCCCTCATGATCTCGATTGCAGCGGGTCTCATTGTGACGCGCGTCACCAAATCGGAGGCCGATGGATCCAGCACCGCCAACGACATGGTGCGTGACCTCACCCGCAACACCAATGCCCTGCAAATCAGCGGCATTTTTTGCCTCATGTTTGCTTTTGTGCCTGGGATGCCCACCACTGTATTTTTGTTGGCGTCGGCAGGCTTGTTTGCAGGCTGGTACTACGGCACACAGAAAAAAAACGCCAGCGACGACGTGAGTGTGAAAGACCAGTTTCGCCAAATGATGGGCAACACGCCCAACTTGAACAGCAAGTTCGATGACGTGGTCCACACCAAAACATTCAGTGCCCTTGAAGTGCGCATGCCAGCAGACATTGAGCCAAACATGGCCATTCAAATTCAAAACATCTGCCGGCTCGCACGCAACAGGCAAGTCGAGAACCTTGGCATCCTCATGCCCTTGTTTGAGTTCTCATCGCACGCCGAACCAGACATTGAGTTCTATGTGTACGGTGTTCCGTGCTCGATCATTCGCTTGTCCGACAAACGAATGGCCATTCGCTCCACCCAGGCCGAGGCAGACCGTGTGCCTGGCCTGGAGTACAGCATCGACAAAGACCAAGTCACCGGCAAGTACGACATGCTGTGTGAGCCCACCTTCAAGCCACTCTTGGAGAGCCATGGCCTGGAGTACATCACTTACGAGAACCGCCTTATTTCTCAAATTGAAACCTTGCTGGTTCGACGAATTGATCAACTCTTCACCCTCAACGAATACCAACGCCACATCACCGGCCTGGGCGAGGGGTTTGCAGAGCAGCTCAAAGAGTTGGAGCGTGTGTTGCCAGCCACCAAGGTGGTGGACATCATCCAGCGACTCATGAGTGAGTCCGTGTCCATTAAAAACATGCGCTCCATCTTGAATGCGCTCATTGAATGGGGTCAGCGTGAGCGAGACACGGCAGTGATTGGTGAACAAATTCGACGCACCTTGTATGAGCAGATTTGCCACCAATACGCGCGCCAGCGCAAGCTGCAACTCTTCATGCTGGACGCCGAATTTGAGCAACTGATTCGTGAATACAGCCGAAGCAGCGCCACAGGCTCTTACCTCGACATTGACTCTGTGTCGCTCAACCAAATTGTCAATGCAGTTGAAAAACAAATTCGCCATCACATGCTGGGCAGTCACCTCCCGGGCATTGTGTGTTCCATCGATTGTCGCCTGTTC
>DASUDK010000057.1:0-22933 GCA_036275655.1 Limnobacter sp.
GATGAAACGTATCGGTTTGACTGTTCGCGCCATGAGCGCTGTGGGTCTGCTGGCAGGCGTGGTGTTCACGGTGCCCGCGCAGGCTGCTGAAGGCGACGCGAAGGCAGCCCTGGCCAAGAATTCTATGTGTATCGGCTGCCATGGCATTCCCGGTTACAAGGCGAGCTTCCCAGAGGTTTACAACGTGCCCTACATTGCTGGCCAAAATGCAAAGTATCTGGAAGCTGCGCTTCACGCCTACAAAAAAGGCGATCGCAAGCACCCCACCATGCGCGGCATTGCTGAAACCCTAACCGACCAGGATATTGCAGACCTGGCCGCTTACTACTCACAAGCCAAATAACCGCCACCAAGGACAACCAACATGAAAAAAACATTCGTGATTGCTGCTGCCCTGATGGCAGCCTCGTTTTCAGCCCAGGCGGCTGACATTGCAGCAGGTCAAGCCAAAGCGGAAGCCCAGTGCGCAGCCTGCCACGCCGTGGAAGGCAACTGGAACAAAACCATGGACCCTGCCTATCCCAAGTTGGCTGGCCAGCACAAGGATTACCTGGCCAACACCCTGAAGCAGTATCAAAACGGCACGCGCAACAACGCCATCATGGCGGGTATGGCTGCTGGTCTGAGCAAAAAAGACATTGCAGACTTGGCTGCCTTTTTTGCTTCTCTGGATGGTGAGCTGTATTTGAAGAAGTAAGCGCACACCACGCTGCGCCAAAGAAAACCCGCTGACTTTATCACCAGCGGGTTTTTTTATACCCCACTGTGCCGCAGGATGCACTCAATGTAAGCGTCGCTTGAAAACGGGACACCATTGCGTTGTTGCTGGTAGATCTGTTCAGCCAGGCATTCAAACACCTGGTGCGCGGCCATGTGTTCGTCATTCAATTTGGCGCAGAGTTTGGCGTATGCGTTTCGAATCCCTGGTGGTTGATCAATACTGACTTGCTCCGCCACCGCCAGGTGCATGGACAAGTGCAAAAATGGATTGCTTTGACCTGCCTCCACGGCGTAATCCTGCGCCAGCACTGTCTCGGGCTCCGCGTCAAAAGTGGGAAAGTACTCTGGATGCTTGGTCATCCATTCCAAGGCCAGGCTCTCTGCTTCGCTCAGGGGGTGTTCCTGATGATATTTTTTCCAGGTGTTCAAAAAAAACAGCCGGGCTTGATCTCGTGTGGGGTTAAACATGGATGCAGCTCTCTTGAATGCTGGTTTGATCACGCCTTGGGCGGGTGAAAGAAACAGACGCTCAGGCGGTTGTTGCGGGGTGGGGTGATGACCTGCAAATCTTGGCTTAGCCAGGCGGCCTGGCCAAACACGCCAAGCCATTCGGTGCTGGGAAATGCTTTCAGCACCGAGGCGATGTCGTTTTCATTGGCGTGACACAAATGACTGCGTTCAAATCCGCTGAACATGATCCCAATGGATGGGGCGTTACCACCAAACGTCGATGTGATCTCGGACTGCCAGTGAGGCAGCTCATGCGCAATCGCCTGTTGTGTGCGCCTGGCCAAGCGAATACGTTGCCCTTTCATCACCGGGGCTGCAAGCCCCAAGGTGCCGTCGGCATGAATCTCCATCACCGGCACCCAACTTTCGCCATGTTCATGAATCACTTGCAAGCGCAAACCCACTGGGCGGGTTTGATGTTCCGGACAGTTCAGTGCCAAAGCGGCTTTTTCTCCGCCCACACCAATCAAAAAAAGGCCATTGCTCTCGGTCACGGTTTGCACATCCGTGAAAAAGGTCAACCCCTCTGAATTAAACACCCGGGGAGATTGCACCCGCAGCGTTGTTTGACACAAATCCTCATGGCAAGCGCGGCCATGCTCGATGCGCGGTATTTTTGCATAGTTTGCGCCATAAGACAGAAGGCCCAAGGTATTGGCAGACAGGCATGGGGAGTCGGGCTCAATCGTGTTCAGCGTTGATGTGGCCAAGAGCGCTTGTTCATGTTCGATCAAGCACAAATGCAGGGCTTCGGCCTCGTGGCTTGTGCTTTCGAAGATCTCGCCAAAAATGGCGATCACAAGGGCTGGTTTATCGAAATACACCTGGCCTTCACCCAGAAGACCGCTGGCGCAGCCCCCCCATACATTCAGGCAATTGGTTTTGGCAACACAAGCGTGGGCCAGCTCTTCCAGTTGGTCGGCAAAGTGCGGTGTGCACAACAAGAAAACGCGGCTGACATAATCGGAGTGCCTTCGCAGGTTGGCTTGTTCCATGGCGCGTGCCAACAACTGAAGGCCGTGCTCCAAGGTGGCTTCGTCAAAGTCTTGTGCACAAATGGCGTGGCTCATTGGGTTTTCTTCTTGAATTCGCACAAGTCCACGATACTACACCGCGTGCATTCGGGCTTGCGTGCCTTGCAAACATAGCGCCCATGCAGGATAAGCCAATGATGGGCATTGAGCATGTACTCGTGTGGAACCAGCCTGACCAGGCGCTTTTCGACTTCTAGCACGTCCTTGCCCGGTGCAATCCCTGTGCGGTTGCTCACTCTAAAAATATGCGTGTCCACGGCCATGGTGGGCTGGCCAAACGCGGTGTTCAAAACGACATTGGCGGTTTTTCGTCCCACGCCAGGCAGGCTCTCCAGGTCTTCGCGATTGGTGGGGACTTCGCCATTGAATTGGTCGCGCAAAATTTCGGCGGTCTGCACCAAATGCTTTGCTTTTGAGCGGAACAAGCCAATGGTTTTGATGTACTCCTCCACGCCTGCCACACCCAAGGCGGCGATGGCCGCGGGTGTGTTGGCGACGGGGAACAGTTTGCGTGTGGCAATGTTCACGCCTTTGTCGGTGGCTTGTGCACTGAGCAATACCGCAGCCAGCAGCTCAAAAGGCGTGCTGTATTCGAGTTCTGTTTTTGGTTCGGGGTTGGCCGCTTGGAAGCGCCTAAAAATCTCGGAGCGTTTTTCTTTGTTCATGATGCATTGGCGCGGCGTGCACGGGCTCTGGCCAGGGCAGCTTCCACCACCGCGCGTTTTTTGGCAAGTTCTGCATCGGCGGATTCACTGGCTTGGTTCAATTCATCCAATTTTCGGATGGCTTTGTTTTCTAGCCGCTGTGCCTGGGTCTCTTTTTGGCGCAGCAGGCGTTGATTGCGCAAGTGCATGCGATCACGGGCAGCGTGCGCCAAGTCGGTGTTCCAGGCACTGTGCTCGGGCATGTACACCATGTCGATGCAGTCGACCGGGCAGGGGGGGATGCACAATTCGCAGCCGGTGCACAATGCAGCAATCACCGCATGGCGGCGTTTGCTGCTGCCCACAATGGCGTCGACGGGACATGCCTTGATGCACAGGGTACAACCAATGCAGTGTTCGGGCTGAATGCTGGCAATGTGCCGCTCGATGGTGATGCCGCAACTGGGATCGACCGGCTTGGCGGGTTTGCCCAACAGCTTGGCCAAGGCGGCGATGGTGGAATCCCCGCCAGGCGGGCAACGGTTGATGTCTACTTCGCCACGGGCCAACGCTTGGGCGTAAGGCAAGCAGCCGTCAAACCCACACTGCTTGCATTGGGTTTGAGGCAACAAGTTGTCTATGTGTTGAACACGTTGTTCATGCATTGGCAGCAATGAATTCCCGGATCTTTGGGTAAATGATTTCACGCCAGCGGCGACCGCTGAAGATACCATAATGTCCGCATTCCGGGGCTTCAAAGTGTTGCTTCTTTTTGGCCGGCAGGCCTTTGCACAAGTCAAGCGCAGCCTTGGTTTGGCCCACGCCAGAAATATCATCGAGTTCGCCTTCGATGGTAAATAGTGCAACGTTCTTGATGTCTGCAGGTTTTACAAGTTGGCCGCGAACTTCCCAGGTGCCGCAGGGCAGCGCATGGTCCTGAAACACTGTTTTGATGGTGTCCAGGTAATACTCGGCTGGCATATCGAGCACCGCATTGTACTCGTCGTAAAACTGTCGGTGGCTTTCGGCACTTTCACCGTCGCCTTCTACCAAGTGCATGTAAAAGTCGTAGTGGCTTTGTACATGGCGGTCTGGGTTCATGCTCACAAAACCAAGGTGTTGCAAAAATCCTGGGTAGACGCGGCGAAGATAACCCGGGTAGGTGTGTGGTACGGTGTAAATCACATTGTTTTCAAACCAGGAATATGGCTTTTTGGTGGCCAATGCATTCACCTCGGTTGGGCTTTGACGCGTGTCAATTGGGCCACCCATCATGGTCATGCTCTTGGCTTGTTTGGGGTCGTTGTTGCTTGCCATCAGGCTGACGGCAGCCATCACGGGCACTGTGGGCTGGCAAACTGAAATCAAGTGCACGTCTGGGCCCAGCAGTTGAATAAATTCGATGCAATAGTGCACATAGTCGTCCAAGTGAAATGCGCCTTCGGACAAGGGCACCATGCGAGCGTCTACCCAGTCTGTGATGTACACGTCGTGATCTTGCAACAAGGTTTTTACCGTGTCGCGCAAGAGGGTGGCGTGGTGCCCAGACAGTGGCGCAACCACCAACACTTTGGGCTGCTTGGGCAGGGGTTTGGATTCGCTGGGGATCAGTTTCTTGAAGTGAATCAGTTTGCAGAAAGGTTTGGTTTCTACGATTTCCTGTGCGATGGACACCTCGCGATTGCCGCATTTTACGGTCTTGATTCCAAATTCTGGTTTTTCGTATTCTTTGCCCAGCCGGTACATCAGCTCAAAACCTGCTGCGATTCTGCGTGACAGCGGCGTGTGCGCCAAGGGGCTGAACGGATTGCTGTACATTTTTGCGCCGGCTTCTGCCCACACAGTCATGGGGTTGAGCAGGGCGCGTTGCAATTCGTGTAATTGATACAGCATGAAGCCTCCAAGCCTGGGCCAGGTGAGTGATTTTTTAGATGATAGACAGGGCGCACCCATCGCGGGTGATCTGGTCAACAATTATCATGCAAATCATTGTGCATTGCAACAATTGTGTTTCACGTGTAAAGCTTGTTAACACGCGCATGCGATCACCAGTAGTTTTCGACTGCAATTTCGCCTGGGTTGTTGCGACGTGCAGCTTTGTAGCCCTGTTGTTTGAGCACGGCACGAATGTCGGTGACCATGTCCGGATTGCCGCAAATCATGAAGCGACTCCGTTGTGGGTTCAAGGGCAGCCCCGTGGCTTTCTCGAGGCGTCCGTTTTGAAGCAGCAATGTAATGCGCTCTTCCAGGCAATCGGCGACCTTTTCCCGCGTGACCACCGGCACATAAAAAAACCGTTGTTTCACATCGTCGATCAGCTCGGCCAGCTCCGGGTGTGATGTAAACCCCCGAATCATGTCCTGATAAACAAGCTCCTCGGCTGTTCGGGCGCTGTGCACCAGCACAATGTGTTTGAATTGCTCCCAAGTGAGTGGGTCATGCAGAATAGACAAGAAGGGGGCAAGGCCTGTGCCTGATCCCAAGAGCCACAAATCATCCCCTGATTCGAACCTGGCCGTGGTCAAAAAGCCAAAGCTGGTTTTGTCAATGTGAATGGGATCGCCGACCTTGAGCTTGCTCAAGTGGGTTGTAAAAGCACCATCGGGAACAACAATCGAGAAAAACTCCAAATGCTCGTCATACGGGCTGGACACCATGGAGTATGCACGCCAAATAATTTCAGGTTCTCCAGCCAAATTCAGAGTGTTTTCAACGCCCAAACGGGCAAATTGGCCTGCCGCAAACCTGTAGCCAATGGGGCGGGTGCACTTGAATGAGAAGAGTTTGCCTGGCACCCACACCCGGAGATCCGTGATGGTCTCCCGGGTGTATTTGTCTTGGGCGTCTTGCGTGGTACTGCTCAAGGGGATTTACTTTTCGAGATACTGCAGCTTGTCTTTGACGTCTTTCCAGTCGTCTGCATCGGGCAAGTGCTCTTTCATCCGAGTGATGCTGGGCCAGCCTTTGGCCAATTCAACGTTCATTTCGATGAATTTCACTTGGTCTGCCGGCACATCCTCTTCTGCATAAATGGCGTTGACCGGGCACTCAGGAATACACACTGCGCAGTCGATGCACTCATCGGGGTCGATGACCAAAAAATTGGGGCCTTCGCGGAAACAGTCCACGGGGCATACGTCCACACAGTCTGTGTATTTGCACTTGATGCAGGATTCGGTAACTACGTGAGTCATGGCAGCGGGTAAAGGGTGATCCAAGTTAACGCGCTATTGTAATCCATCGGCGCAAACCTTGCCTGAGCGCATGCTCAAATTCGGCGGAAGGCATGGGGGCATACCCTAGGGGCATGCAGCAAGACGATTGCCTATAATTCCCTGAACGAACCCATTTCTGGACAGGTGACTGCTTGAGCCGCTCTCCCGCTGACGAATTAAACACCAACGCTGCACGCGCAGAAATTTTTGGTCGCATTCGCACATTGCAAGGTCGGCCAGAAAGCTTTCGCACCACCGAGGTTGCACAGGCTCATGCTTACATGGAGCGGCATGAGCGTGGGCCTGGCCCCTCTGCGGTGGCCGATGTGGTTGGCTTGTTTGTTGAACGCTCCAAATCGATGTTGTGCACGGTGGCCCATGTCCCCAGCATGGCAGAGGCTCCCCAAGCTTGCGCCCGTTACATCGCTGAGCATCAATTGCAGGGAACCCCAGCCGTTTGGCCTAGTCTCGCCAATTTGGATTGGCAAGGGGCGGGTTTGAATATACGCGTGGGTGCGCCACACGGAGATGACCTGATTGGCATCAGTGGTGTGGCATATGCTGTGGCTGAGACTGGTACGCTGGTGTTTGCGAGCAGGCCCGATGAACCCGCCAGCACACACTTGTTGCCAGAGACCCACATCGCCTTGGTAAAAAAGGACCAGGTGGTCCACACCATGGAAGAAGCCTTTGCACGCTTGCGCGCAGACGATCGCGCCATGCCGCGCGCTTTGAATTTTGTGTCTGGCCCATCTCGAACCGCCGACATTGAGCAAACCATTGTGCTGGGGGCTCATGGCCCCTACAGGGTTCATTTGGTGTTGGTGGGATAAATCACATATGTCCAAACCGGAGCGCCGCGCGTTTGTACAAAAGGCCTTGGCGGTTACCGCAGGAGGCTTGGTCGGTGCGCATCAAGCCCAGGCGGCTGCACCCGCTGTGGTTAAGGGCACTCGCCCCATTGTGTTGAAGTTTCAAAGCACTTGGCCGACCCGCGACATCTTCAATGAGTTTGCCCAGGACTTTGCAAAAAAGGTCAACGACATGTCAGGTGGGGAATTGCGCATTGATGTGTACCCCACGAACAGCATCGTGAAAGCATTTGGCATTCAAAATGCGGTGCACAAAGGGCAACTGGATGGTGGGCACGGGGTCCCCACCTACTGGCACGATCGGCATCCAGCCTTTTCCCTGTTCGGCAGTGGACCCAGTTTTGGCATGAGCTCCAATCAGATTCTGGCCTGGTTCCAGTATGGTGGTGGTCAGCAGCTGTATGACGAGCTGGTTCAAAAAGAGATGAATCTAAACATTCAAGGATTCATGTACGGTCCGCTCACGGCTCAGCCCTTGGGGTGGTTTAAAAACCGGATCAACAACGTGAAAGACTTGGACAAGCTCAAGTTTCGCGCCGTGGGTTTGGCCGCTGATGTGTTCAAAGAACTGGGATTGAACACCACAGCGCTGCAGCCTGCGGACATTGTGCCCTGGCTGGACAAAGGGCTGATTGATGCAGCGGAATTCAACAACCCCAGTTCCGATCGCGCGCTCGGTTTTCCGAGTGTTTCCTCGGTCTGTATGATCCGCAGTTTTCACCAAAGCTGTGAAGTGTTTGAGGTGATCTTCAACAAGGAAAGGTTTGATGGCCTTTCTTTTTCTTTGCGGTCCATCATTCGATATGCCCTGCAAGCTTCCTCAGCGGATTTGAGTTGGAAAGCTTCAGACCGGTTTTCGACCGATTACGAAGAGATGCGCCGCAAGCAAGGCGTGCGGTACTACCACACGCCGGACGATATTTTGAAAGCCCAACTCATGGCCTGGCGAAAGATCATTGCGCGTGAATCGGCCAACAGCAGTATTTTTAGACGCATCATCGAGTCGCAGATGCGATTTGCCCGCCGCGTGGTTGGTTTTGAAAACGATGTGACGCCGTCATCCAAAATGGCTTACGACTTCTGGTTTGCTGCCGTTTAATCGCATGCTGCGGTACACTTGGCTTTACATTTCGTGCAAACCACCACAAAGAGTGAACCATGGCCGACATTCACGCGCATCGCACCCACAATCTGTCTCTTGAAGAAGCCCGTGGCATCGCCCAAAAGCTGGCTGACCAGTTGCAAAAAGAATTTCAGCTGGACAGCCAGTGGCGCGGCAACACGCTGAATTTCAGCCGTTCTGGCGTTAAAGGCACGCTGGATGTCACCGACAAAGACATCTCACTGGATATTTCCCTTGGTTTTATGCTCAAGGCATTCAAAGGAAAAATTCAATCGGAGATTGATAAAAATCTAGACAAAATGTTTGCTTAGAAAGGCTTGAACGCTGGGGTATCTCAATTTGAACCCAAGCTTGGCCATTGCCCTGGATCGTATTTTTCGCGACTCGGCCATGAAGCTCCACATCATGGGGCTGACTTGTGCTTTGACCAGCTTGCGCGACAACCGAGGTGGGGGTGGCAGGCCAGTGGCCTGGGCCACGGCATCAAAGTAGTCGCCCATTTTTGTCGGCGCTTCATCGCACGCATTGACCACCGCCCATGTGAAGGCTTTGCGATTTACCCAAAGGGCCAAGCGGGCCAGATCTAGCTCGTGGATGTGATTGGACCATGAGTCTTCGCTGGCCACAATGGCTGGTGTTCCAGCCTTGAGCCTGTCGGTGGGTAGTCTTTCGTCACCATAAATGCCTGGCGCACGCAACACATGCACGGCCACACCGCGGGTCAAACCGAGGCGCACCTGCGTTTCAGCTTGCACCCGGCGTTTGGCACGCTCCGATTGGGGGTTCAAAGGGGTGCGCTCGTCAATCCACTCGCCCTGGGCATCGCCATACACGCCGGTGGTGGAGATGTATGTCAGCACGGGTCTGCCTTTTTTTAACAGACATGCCCGTGTGGCAAGCCATAGAACGGCCTTGCGGATGGTGGTGTCCATGGGGGTTGTTGTGTCGGGGGGGGCCATCCAAATAACGCGGTTGCATACGCTGAGCATGCGCAACAGGTGTGTTTTTTCTTGCAGGTCTACGCCAAGCGGCTTGGCCCCGGTGTCTGCAATACGTGTCCGCTTGGCATGGGAAGAATCCCCTGGCCGGTAAGTCGCTGTAAAATGGGACCCGGTGTGCTGTTTCAACAAGGTCAAGCCCACTTGCCCGCACCCGGCAATTGCAATGCGATTGCGCCTGAATGCCCGCGGGCGACTCCGCTTGTAGAACAGGGGCGGTTCGGTATCAGAATCACGGAATGCAGTTTGATGAATCACAGCGTAGATGTACTTCCCAGCCAAAAACAGTTTGAGTGCGAGCACGATGAGTCCATCCTGGGCGCTGCACTTCGAGCAAACGTTATTCTGCCATATGGCTGCAAAGACGGCGCTTGTGGCTCTTGCAAGGCCGATCTTGTTGAAGGGCAGGTGGACTACGGCACCTACCAATCGCGTGCATTAACAGAAGAGGAACGCGTCCGGGGCAAGGTGCTCACCTGTTGTGCCAAGCCGCTTGGGCCTGTCACCATCAAGGTGCGCGAGTTGAGTGGCCTGGGCGACATACCGATTAAAAAAATGCCCTGTCGCTTGCAGAGCATCACCAAACCGGCGCCAGATGTGGCGGTGCTCAAACTGCAACTGCCAGCCAATGAGGTGCTGCAATTCTTGGCTGGCCAGTACATCGAGTTTATCTTGAAAGATGGTTCTCGCCGAAGCTATTCTTTGGCCAACGCGCCTTACCAGGAGGGCGGCATTGAACTACACATCCGCCATATGCCTGGAGGTCTCTTTACAGATCACGTCTTTGGCACCATGAAAGAGCGGGAGATTTTGCGTTTCGAAGGGCCCATGGGCACTTTCTTCTTGCGTGATGACGCGCGCAAACCTGTGGTGTGCCTGGCCAGTGGCACCGGCTTTGCACCCATGAAATCCTTGCTTGAGCAGGCTTTTTTCAAGGGCAACGATCGCCAGTTTGTGTTGTATTGGGGCGGGCGCACCAAGGCCGACCTGTACATGATGGCGCTTGCACAAGCATGGGCAGATCAGTACCCCAATTTCAAATTCGTGCCGGTTCTTTCGGAGCCCACACCCGCATGCGCTTGGCAAGGCCGAACCGGCTTTGTGCACCACGCGGTGATGCAGGATTTCCCGGATCTTTCAAGGCATCAGGTGTACGCCTGCGGCGCCCCGATTGTGGTGGATTCGGCACGTCGGGATTTTGTGGCTCAGTGTGGCTTGCCCGAGGAGGAGTTTTTTGCAGATTCTTTCACCTCGCAGGCGGATCAGATTTAAATCGCACTGATTTTCAGGACGATGGTTCGCTTGTGCCAGTTGCTGGTGTTTCACCCAGATAGGCCTCGCGAATCCGCGGGTCGTGCATGAGTTCAGAGGCACTGCCTTGGATGTCGATGAGCCCAGAATCCATCACATAGGCACGGTTTGCGATTTGCAGCGCGATGTGTGCGTTTTGCTCCACCAACAAAATGGTCATGCCTTGTTGGTGTATGGTCTGTATCACCTCAAAAATCTTTTCAACCATGATTGGCGCCAATCCCATGCTGGGCTCATCCAGCAGCAGGCATTTGGGCCGCCCCATGAGTGCACGGGCAATTGCCAGCATTTGTTGCTCCCCACCGCTCAAGGTCCCAGCCAATTGTTTGCGACGCTCTTTGAGCCGTGGAAACATGCTGAACCAATGGGCCTTGTCCTCCTCGATGGCGCGCTTGTTGCTGCGCCCTGATGCACCAAGCTCAAGATTTTCTTCAATGCTCATGCGCGTGAACACGCCGCGCCCTTCGGGCACCAGTGCCATGCCCAGCCCAAGACGCGCGTGCGCTGGCAGTTGCTGCAAATCGTGTTGCGCATCGAATTTGGCATGGTGCGCGTGGAATGGCAACAAACCTGCCAGTGCCTTCAATGTGGTGGTTTTGCCCGCACCGTTGCAGCCAATTAGACACACCAACTCATGCGCTTTCACAGACAAGGAGATCCCTTTGACTGCTTGTACGCCGCCATAGCTCACCGTCAAACCCTGAATATCAAGCATGGTGAAGCCCCCCGAGGTAAGCCTCAATCACAGCCGGATTGGATTGCACCTCTGCGGGTGTTCCTTGGGCGATTACTTTGCCGTAGTCCAGCACTGTCACCGCATCACAAATGCCCATCACCAGCTTCACATCGTGCTCAATCAGCAAAATGGATGTGCCATCGCTGCGGATGCGCGCAATCAATTCGCGCAGGCGCAGCTTTTCGGTGGCATTCATGCCTGCGGCTGGTTCGTCCAACGCCAGCAAGCCCGGTTCGCTGGCAAGCGCCCGAGCAATCTCGAGTTTGCGTTGATCGCCATACGAGAGTTCAGTGGCCAGGTGATTTGCATAGGGGGCAATGCCCACATATTCGAGCAGAGCCATGGCCCTAATCCGGATTCGCTTTTCCTCACTGCGTTGACCCGGTGTGCGAAGCACAGAGGCCAGCACGCCTTGGTGGGTTTTGGAGTGCATGCCAATGGCCACATTTTCTAGCGCGGTCATGGATTTGAACAGGCGAATGTTTTGGAATGTGCGCGCAATGCCCATGGCAGCCACGGTTTCAGGCGATGTGGGTTTGTAAGTTTTACCGCGAAATGCGAACTGCCCCGCGTCGGTCTGGTAGTGGCCAGTGATCAAGTTGAAGCAAGTGGTTTTGCCTGCACCATTGGGGCCAATCAATCCATACACCTCCCCGGTTTTGATATGAAGGTTGACTCCATCCACCGCCTGCAACCCGCCGAACCGTTTGCAGAGTCCAGTGATTTGAAGCAGATCGGATGCCATGCCGTTCATTGTGCATTCCCCTTGCGCTCAGGCCACAAGCCTTTGGGTTTGTAGAGCATCACCAGCACCATGGTGAGGCCGTAGAGTAGGGAGCGTAAAATTTCAGCATCCAGCAACACTTTGCCGAAAAGCATTTCTTGCAAGGGAGTCACCAACTCACGAAGCACCTCTGGGAATCCAGCAAGCAGCAGGGCGCCCAACACAACGCCAGGGATGTGACCCATGCCGCCCAGCACCACCATGCACAGCACAATGATGGATTCCATCAAACCAAAAGATTCGGGGCTGATGAAGCCTTGAAAAGCAGAAAACATGGCGCCCGCCACACCACCAAACGAGGCACCCAAAGCAAAGGCGAGCAACTTCATGTTGCGCGTGTTGATGCCCATGGATTTAGCCGCGATTTCGTCGTCTCGAATGGCGGCCCAAGCACGCCCCACGCGGCTGTGCTGCAGCCGCATGCAGACCACGATGATGAGGATGGTGAGGGTCAGAAAAAGGTAGTAGTACAGATGCAGTGCCGGCACCTCGATGCCAAATAACTCGACCGTGCGTGCAAAACGGATGTCACCTATTTCAACAGGCTCAATCATATTGATGCCTTGCGGGCCATTGGTGATGTTGACGGGTGCATTGAGGTTGTTCAAAAACAAGCGGATGATCTCTCCAAACCCCAAGGTGACAATGGCCAGGTAATCGCCTCGAAGTCGCAGGGTGGGTGCCCCCAGCATTACACCAAAGACAGCTGCAACCAGTGCCCCCAGTGGAATGATGACCCACACCGATGCGTGTAAGCCGTCGGGAAACATGGCCGCAATCACCTCAAAATTGTCTGTGAGGTGCGGCGACGCGAGCAGCCCATACAAATACGCCCCCACCGCATAAAATGCGATGTAACCCAAATCCAGCAGCCCGGCAAAGCCCACCACGATATTGAGCCCCAAGGCGAGCATGACATACAGCAGGGCAAGATTGAGCACCCGCACCCAACTGTTGCCCACCATGCCTGCAAGCCATGGCAAGGCTAGAAGCATGGCGGCCACCGCCACCAGCACAATCAATTGGCGTTGAATCAGGCGATTGCTCATGCCCGCTCCGCCACGCGCTCGCCCAGCAGCCCCGATGGCCGGAGTGTGAGCACCAGGATGAGCACTGCAAACGCAAAAATGTCTTGGTAGTGGGAGCCCAAAAATCCACCTGTGAGTGTGCCCAGGTAGCCTGCACCCAGGCTTTCAACAACGCCCAGCAACAAGCCGCCAAGCATCGCCCCGTAAATATTGCCAATCCCACCCAGCACCGCTGCGGTGAATGCCTTGAGGCCAGGCAAAAAACCCATGTAAAAGTGCGCCACGGCGTAATTGGCCGCAACCATCACGCCGGCCACCCCAGCCAGCGCTGCACCAATCACAAACGTGGCAGAAATGATGTGGTTGGGGTTGATGCCCATGAGGCTGGCAATCGCGGGGTTTTCTGCAGTGGCACGCATGGCGCGCCCAAGGCGGGTTTTGTTGACCAGTATGGTGAGGCCCACCATCAGCAGGGCAGACACCACCACGATGAGAACCTGCACCGGGGTGATGGACACCGTGCGTTCAAAATCCATGCTGGGCGTGGGTGGGAAATGGAGGAGGGTGATGGGTTCGGTGGGCAGCGTGGTGGGGAAGATCAGGTAGTTGCGTCCCCAGATGATCATTGCCAGCGTTTGAAGCACGATGGACACGCCGATCGCCGAGATGAGTGGGGCAAGGCGCGGGGCATTTCGCAGGGGGCGGTAGGCGAGTTTCTCGATGCTGAAACTGACTGCCATGCAAACTGGCACAGCGCAGATCACGCCCACGGTGAGTAGTATCCAGCCGGGTGTGTCTGGGTAGAGCCCAACCATCAGGCTGATGGCTGAAAAGGCCACCATGGCGCCCACCATGAGCACCTCACCATGTGCAAAATTGATCAATCCAAGCACGCCGTAGACCATGGTGTAGCCAAGCGCCACGAGCGCATAAATGCTGCCCAACACCAGGCCGTTGATTAACTGCTGAATGAAGATGTCCATGCCAGGGGTTGTGGGGTCGCCATTCGAATTGTGTTGATCACAAGAATATTACAAAGCGCTGGCTGGTGAATGAGCTCAACAGGAAAACGTGCGTCTTACGTGCGCCCATCCTCAGGCCAAGGGGGCACTGCGCAAAAACTGGATTCAGTGCTACATTGAACGCTCAGCGCCACAGGGCAGTGGGTGTGCGCCTCTCACTTCAATTTGATCACCGAGGACAGGCATGAGCAAAAACGGATTTTTGAAGCGCTTGAGTGTGTTGGGTTTGTGCAGTGCAGGCACAGTGTTTGGCATGGCGTACGGTTCGCCGGTGCTTGCCAAGGAGGTGCTTGTGAAAATTGGGCACATCGCACCCTTGTCGGGCCCCCAGGCCCATTACGGAAAGGACAATGAATCGGGTGCTCGCTTGGCCATTGATGACTTGAACGCGATGAAAATTCAACTGGAAGGTGGCACTGCCAAATTTGAGTTGGTGCCAGAGGATGACGCCGCGGACCCCAAAACGGGTGCGATTGTGGCTCAAAAATTGTGCGACATGAAGGTCAACGGCATTGTCGGTCACCTCAACAGCGGCACCACCATCCCAGCGTCTCGCATTTACTACGATTGTGGCATTCCTCAAATAACGCCCTCTGCCACCACACCCAAGGTGACGCAGCAGGGGTTTGAATCCGTGTTCCGCGTGATTGCACACGATGGCGTATTGGGCGTGGCCTTGGCCAAATTCACGGTGAGCGATTTGAAGGCCAAGCGGGTGGTGGTGATTGACGATCGCACTGGCTACGGTCAACCGCTGGCCGATATCTATGCCAAAAACGTGCAGGCCAACGGTGCGCAAGTGGTAGAGCGCCACTACACCAACGACAAAGCAACCGACTTTGCCGCCATTTTGACCGCAGTCAAGCGTGCCAATCCCGATGTGGTGTTTTACGGCGGCATGGATGCGCAAGCAGGGCCCATGTTGCGCCAGATGAAGCAACTGGGCATCAAGGCCAGTCTGATTGGCGGCGACGGGATTTGCACCACCGAATTGAGCAAGCTGGGTGGGGACAACGTGGGCAGCAACGTGATTTGTGCCGAGGGTGGCATGGCCCTGAGCAAAATGCCTGGTGGCCCAGCGTTTGAGAAGCGCTTCAAGGCCAAATACAAAGCCGATATCCAAGTTTATGCGCCTTTTGTTTACGACGCTGTCATGACCATGGGCATGGCCATGAAAGAGGCCAAATCAGCAGAGCCAAAAAAGTATTTGCCGAAGTTGAAAACCATCCAACACCAGGGTGTGATTGGCACCATCACCTTTGACGAGGTGGGGGATGTAAAAAATGCCGCGGTGACTGTGAACACCTACAACAAGCAAGGCAAAACACCCTTGAAGGTATTGCAGTGAGTTGAGGGTACAGCCCGGAGTTGATTTGTAACATTTGGTGATTTATTTCGAACCTCTTGTGCTCCGGGTTTACTCAGTAAGATCCCGCCTACGGATTTTAGTGTGGGGGGCTTGTTGCCAGGGCAACCGGCGCATGTTGCGCCCGTGCTGGCGTCCACTGAACGTCTAAGAGAGGTTTCAATGAGTTTGTGCAGCATCCGTGGTGTAGTAGGTGGTATCGCGTTGTTGATGTCCCTGGTGGCCAACGCGCAAAGTGATTATCCAAACAAAACGGTCACACTGGTCGTGCCTTTTGCAGCTGGCGGCACCACCGACATTGTGGCCCGCATTGTGGCCGACAAACTCAGCAAGGAGTTGGGGCAGGCGGTGGTGGTCGATAACCGTGGCGGTGGCGGAGGCAGCATCGGCACCGGCATGGTCGCCAAAGCAGCTCCCGATGGTTACACCCTGGGGGTTTCCACTTTCTCAACCCATGCCGTGCTCCCTGCCTGCAATCCAAAACTGGCTTATCACCCTGTCAAAGATTTCAAAGCCATCACCAACATGGCACGCGTGCCCAATGTGCTTACAGTCAATCCAAAATTCCCAGCCCAGGACTTTGCACAATACTTGGCGCATGTGAAACAAAACCCAGACAAGCTGAGCTACGCCACCTCAGGCCAGTGCAGCATCCAACAAATGGTGGGGGAGCAATTCCAATTGGCAACCGGCACCAAGATTCTGCATGTGCCCTATCGCGGTGCAGGCCCTGCGCTAAACGACCTGTTGGGTGGTTCTGTGGACATGATGTTTGACAACCTTCCCTCGTCCATGTCCCATATTCAATCCAACCGTTTGAAAGCGTTGGCTGTCGCATGGCCCAAACGCGTGGACGGTTTGCCCAATGTGCCCACGTTTGCAGAGTTGGGGCTGCCAGCTGTCAATGATTCCGTGTGGTACGGCTTGGTTGCGCCAGCGGGAACACCGGATGCAATTGTGAAACGTTTGCACGAAGCAACCGTGAAAGTGCTGGCCATGCCAGATCTTCAAGAGCGCTTCCGAAAAAGTGGCGCAGAGCCCGTGGGCAATCAGCCTGCGGAACATGCTGCTGAAATCGCCTCAGAAATGAAAAAGATGGCCGACTTGGTGAAACGTCAAAACATCCAGTTTGACGGATCCTGAGTGGTTCTTGTTTTAAATAAAAAAAGCCAGCTTAAAAGCTGGCTTTTTTAACGCGGACTGGTGAGATAAAACTGCACCCAGTCTCGCTCATGCAATCACAGTGTGAGAACCCAGTCGGCCAGTTTTTTGGCTTCGGCTTCGGTCACGTTTTGTGCGGGCATGGGCACTGGACCCCAAGCGCCTTTGGTGCCGTTTTTGATTTTGCCAGCCAGCATTTCGGCTGCACCAGCTTGACCTTTGTACTTGGCGGCCACGTCTTTGAACGCAGGTCCAACCACTTTCTTTTGCACTTGGTGGCAGGCCAGGCAGGCCTTGCTTTTGGCCAGGGCTTCATCGGCGCTGGCGGCAAAAGGCATGGCAACCATGGTGGCTGCAACAGCCAGTACACCCATTTGCTTCTTCATACTGAACTCCTCGTCTTTTTCAGTTTGCACGTCTTATAACGTATCGGGGGTCATTTTGGCAGACAAATCCGCTGTTTGTCATGTCAAACAGCGTGATTTTCTGCCCTCTGCCTGTTGTTTTAAAGCCTACAGGCCCAGATCCCCATCGGTGACTGCACCTTTGCTGGCGCTGCTGGCCAGCGCTGCAAATTTGGCCAGCACCCCAGTGGTGTAGCGTGGTTTGGGTTTAACCCAGGCGGCTTTGCGTTTGGCCAACTCCTCGTCACTCACATGAAGTTCAAGCACCTTTTGGTGGGCATCCATCGTGATGCTGTCACCTTCTTGAACAAGTGCGATGGTGCCACCCACATACGCCTCAGGAGCCACGTGGCCAACGACCATGCCCCAGGTGCCGCCAGAGAAGCGTCCGTCGGTGATGAGACCCACTGTCTCGCCAAGGCCTTTGCCGATGATGGCTGAGGTCGGGGCCAGCATTTCGGGCATGCCAGGGCCGCCTTTGGGGCCCAAATAGCGCAACACCAAAATGTCGCCGTCTTTGATTTTGTCGCCCAAGATGGCGTCCATGGCGCTTTGTTCGTCGTCAAACACGCGGGCTGGACCGGTGATCACTGGGTTCTTCAAGCCAGTGATTTTGGCCACTGCACCCTCAGGTGCCAAGTTGCCTTTGAGGATGGCCAGGTGTCCTTGTTTGTACAATGCCTTCTCGATGGGCAGAATCACGTTTTGATCTGCACGTGGAGCAGACGGAATATCGGCAAGTGTTTGCGCAATGGTTTTGCCCGTGATGGTGATGCAATCGCCATGCAACAGACCTGCGTCCAGCAAAATCTTCATCACTTGAGGAATGCCGCCTGCCTCGTGCAGGTCTGTGGCCACGTACTGGCCAGAGGGTTTGAGGTTACAAATCACTGGGGTACGCAGGCGCACACGCTCAAAATCTTCGTAGTCCCAAGCCACATCGGCCGCTTTTGCAATGGCGAGGAAGTGCAGCACGGCGTTGGTGGAGCCACCTGTGGCCATCAGCACCGCCACGGCGTTTTCAATGGACTTTTTGGTGATGATGTCGCGCGGCTTTAAGTCGTTCTTCACCGCTTCAATCAACACACGGGCAGATTCTTCGGTGGAGGTGATTTTTTCCGCATCAATGTTGGACATGGTGCTGGAGTAGGGTAGGCTCATGCCCAGTGCCTCGAAGGCTGAGCTCATGGTGTTGGCGGTGTACATGCCTCCACAGGAGCCAGAACTTGGGCATGCATTTTTCTCGATGCCCTTGAAGTCCTCTTCACTCATGCGGCCAGCGGTGAATTCGCCCACGGCCTCGAAGGCAGACACGATGGTGAGGTCTTTTCCTTTGTAGCGTCCAGGTTTGATGGTGCCGCCATATACATAAATGCCAGGCACGTTCATGCGGGCCATGCCGATCATGCCGCCGGGCATGTTTTTGTCGCAGCCACCGATCACCAGCACGCCGTCCATCCATTGCCCCTGCACCGCGGTTTCGATGCAATCGGCAATCACCTCACGGCTCACCAGGGAGTACTTCATGCCCTCGGTGCCCATGCTCATGCCATCAGAAATGGTGGGTGTGCCGAAAATCTGGGGGTTGCCTCCAGCTTCTTTGACTGCCTTCACCGCCGCATCGGCCAGTGGCTGCAAGCCGCTGTTGCAGGGGGTGATGGTGGAGTGGCCGTTGGCTACGCCAATCATCGGCTTGTTGAAGTCGTCATCTTTGTAGCCCATGGCGTAATACATGGCGCGGTTTGGAGAACGGGCCACGCCCTGGGTGATGTTTTTGGAACGGCGATTGATGCTCATGGCGAATGCTCACAGAGGGATTCTAAACAAACCGTGAATTTACCACTGAATGCCCTCAAGGCGAATGGAACGACTGGCGCAGCGTCACAAAGTGCATGCTTTGCGGCGGTACAATTGACAAGTTTTCATCTTGAGAGTCCCTCACATGTTTGTGCACCCGCAGTTTGACCCCGTGGCGCTGGCCATTGGGCCCGTGGCCATTCGTTGGTATGGCTTGATGTATTTGTTGGCTTTCATCGCCTTCATTGTGCTGGCCAAGCGGCGTTTGCACCTGTTTCCCGCCATCAAAATGGACGATGTGGACAATTTGCTGACGTGGTCGGTGCTGGGTGTGATCCTCGGTGGGCGCCTTGGTTACGTGATTTTTTACAAACCTGCCTATTATTTAAGCAACCCTGGCGAGATTTTGGCCATTTGGGAAGGTGGCATGTCTTTCCACGGCGGCTTTTTGGGGGTGTTACTCACCTGTTTTATTTTTGCACAGCGCAAGGGCTGGAAATTTTTTGACCTGATGGATTTTGTGGCGCCGGCGGTGCCGATTGGTTTGGCCTTGGGGCGACTGGGAAATTTCATCAACGGGGAGCTTTGGGGAAGACCCACCGACGGCTGGTGGGGTGTGGTCTTTCCGCAGGCCGGGGATGCGTTGGCACGCCATCCATCGCAGCTGTATCAAATGAGCTTGGAGGGCATTGCCTTGTTTGTGGGTTTGTGGTGGTTTGCCAGCAAGCCAAGGGCAAGGGCAGCCGTGTCTGCATGGTTCTTGATTGGGTATGGTGCAGCGCGGTTTGTGGTTGAGTTTGCCCGTGAGCCGGATCGCTTTTTGGGAACGCTGTCGCTTGGGTTATCAATGGGGCAATGGTTAAGTTTGCCCATGATCTTGATGGGCGTTTGCCTGTTGTATTGGTCCAAGAACAAGCCAACAGGCTTTGAAACCATGACAGCGCTGGTGGCCGCCCAGGCCAAGGCAGCTGGCAAGCGCAAGAAATGATGCTGCGATTTAAAAACCAGTGATTGCTTTGTAGATCATCGACAAGGCAATGAAGGCCAGCAGCAAAGCAAAAATGCGTTTGATTTTTTTGACTGGCAATGTGTGTGCGAGTTTTGCACCGTATGGTGCAAACAGCACGCTCATAACAGCCACGCAGGCCACTGCTGGCAAATACACATAGCCCAGAGAACCGGGTGGCATGCCTTGCAAGTGTTGACCGTTGATCACATAAGCAATGCTGGAGAACACCGCAATTGGAAAACCCAGTGCTGCCGAGGTGGCCACTGCATTGCGCAAGTGAATGTTGCTCCACACCATGAAGGGCACTGACAAGAATCCACCTCCTGCACCCACAATGGCAGACGCCGCGCCAATGACACTGCCCACACCAGCCAAGCCTGCCTTGCCGGGCAGCGTGCGGCTTGGTTTTGGCTTTTTATCGGCATACATTTGATAGGCAGAAAAAATCACAAATGCACCAAACACCAGGGCCAATTCTTTGGTGGGCAAGTAAGAAACAACTTTGGAACCCACAAAGCCACCGACCAAAATGCCAGGTGTGAGGTATTTCACGATGTCCCAACGCACGGCACCAGCTTTGTGGTGGGCTCGCATGCTCGAGATGCTGGTGAACATGATGATGGCCAGCGATGTGGCAATTGAAGCGTGCACCACGTGCTCAGCGGGCACGCCCTGGCTCACCATGAGGAATGTAAGAAAAGGGACCAGCAGCATGCCGCCACCAATGCCCAGCAAACCAGCCAACACTCCGCTGGCCACACCCAGCACCAACAGGGCAGCAATAAATAGGGGATCAAACATCTTGTAGGTCGAACCTGAAACAAAAAAGGCGACTGAACGCGGTGTTCAATCGCCCCATCTTAAGGGGTCTCTGCCGATGTGACGCTGGTCCGATCCCTGAACCTAAGGTTCAAGTGGGTCGCAGTATCAGAGTCTTCAGGCTTCCCTGACTAAGAGGGACTCACACCGACTCATAAAAATTCCGCAACCGGGATCACAGATATTGGTTCACGGAATGCTGACCAACACCAACACGGCAGAGATTAACTGGCAATTCAATCGAACAGGTCAGCGTTTTTCGGCTTGTCGGCCGGGTTCAGGCTGTGATCAATCAACTGCTCGATGGATTCAATTTTACGCTCAATTGTCTCGATGTCCAGCCCCAAAACCGGATTTGAAGAATTACTTCCTACGAGGGACTCGTGAGCGATTTGCAATGCTGCCATGACTGCGATTTTATCCAGTCCGACGACTTTGCCGGTGTTTCGGATGGCAGACATTTTGGTTTCAACAATATTCACGGCCTGCTGAAGAGCCACGCGCTCGTCGGGTTTGCAGGCGATCTTGAAATCCCGCCCCATGATTTTGACGTCAAGTGCTTCCAACTTCGTTCTCCGAGTTCAGCTCCAGTTCAGGAAACCACTGGTTGAGCATTTGGTTGATCTGGCCTTGGGCGTGATGGACTTTCTTTTTGAGTAATTCGTTTTCGCGGGACAGTGCTTCAATGTGCTCGCGGGAGGTTTTGTTCTCAAACCGGCTTTGTTCCAGGGCTTTGGTCAGCAAAGTGATTTTGGCCTGCAACTCGTCGAGTTTCCCGAGAAGTGATTGCGGCATTGGTTGGCTCCATGTCAAACCAGGAAATAGGCAAGCTATACAAACGCTTATCGCAATCTTATACAGCTTTGCCTGAAGTGTGTCGATTCAATCCTGCAAACGGTGTGTTCAAACTGCGACGTTTTTAAGACCCAGCACGTCTTGCATGTCGAACATGCCTTTGGAGTGCTGCATCAAATACGCGGCTGCACGAATCGATCCCTGCGCGTAAGTCATGCGGCTGGATGATTTGTGGGTAATCTCTATGCGCTCGCCAGTGCCAGCAAACAACACGGTGTGATCGCCAACAATATCGCCTCCGCGAATGGTCGAAAAACCGATGCTGCCCTGCTCACGTTCGCCAGTGATGCCCTCGCGTGCAAAGACCCCAACCTTTTGGAGATCGACATTCAGGGATTTGGCAATCACCTCGCCCATCCGCAATGCGGTGCCGGAGGGAGCGTCCACCTTTTTATTGTGGTGAGCTTCGATGATCTCGATGTCGTAACCTTGACTGAGGATTTTTGCCGCAACCTCGAGCAGCTTGAATGTGGCATTGACGCCCACGGCCATGTTGGGTGACCACACCATGGCGATGTTATCCGCAAAGGTTTTAAGCGTTTCGAGTTGCTTGGGCTCAAACCCGGTGGTTCCAATCACGGCCTTGACGCCGAGGCGGGCACAAATTTCCAGGTGTTTGAGCGTGCCTTCCGGGCGGGTGAAATCGATGATGACGTCGGCACCGCTAATGGCCTGCTCAATTTGGTCGGTGACCTGCACGCCGGTTTGAATGCCCATGAAGTCGCCTGCATCCCGGCCCAGGGTGTTTGCGCCGGGCAGGTCAAAGGCACCAGCCAGGGTGCAATCCGGGTGTTGTAACACCGCTTCGATCAGGGTTTTGCCCATGCGCCCGCTGGCGCCCGCAATGGTGATTCGCATTGGTTTGTTCATGGTTACTTCAGCACAGGAGCTCGTTCGGAGCCCGATACGGTTTCAGATTCCTTGATGTCTTCAGCGGGGCGTTCGGCCGGAAGCGGGCCTTTGGGCACCGGGGTGTTGGCGTCTGGGCCCAGTAGATCGGTCGGATTTTTGGGCAGGTTTTCTCCACCATGGCGCGCCACCAAACCGTTTTCAAACACCACGGTGTAGCGTGACTGGGCAATGTTGCCATCCGCCTTGGCCAAGCGGTACACGTAGTCCCAGCGATTTTCATGGAACGCATCGTTCAGCAACGGCGTGCCCATGATGAATCGCACCTGGTCTTTGTTCATGCCAACGCGAAGCCGGGATACCTCTTGCTCCGTTACAAAGTTGCCTTGCTGAATGTCGAATCTGTATGGCTTCACGAACGATGGCACGTAGCCTGACAGCCCAGGGGTGGAAGAGCATGCGCCCAGGCCAACAGAAAGCGTTGCACAAAGCATCAGGTTCAGTCTTAAAATACGCATGGGTTGTGAGAATCGCATGAAAAGTGGGAACAGGGTACCTTATCTGGTGCGCAAACTTGCCCATCAAAGGCGTTATCATAAGCTACTTGTACTCGATTAGCCTCAAATGGTACCAAACTCATGACAACAGCAACGGACCTCAAAAGCATTGGCCTGAA
>DASUDK010000058.1:0-7116 GCA_036275655.1 Limnobacter sp.
CAGGACAATCTGCCCGACCGTGCCGTGCATGAACGGTGACCCAACGGGGCAGAGGCCCAGCCCGACCTCTTTTTTCGAGGGTGGGCCTCAGTTCAGGCCAGGCTCAGGGAGGGAAATACAGATTGGCCGTCGCCAAGGGGCTTGGCTTCCGGCGGTTTCTGGGCCCAGGTCTCTTCAGGCGGAGCCAAGGGATCAACAGGTTTTCAGCGAGAAACAAGCCTCTGATCGGCCTGTGGCCAGAAAAGTAGCTCGGCCTCGGGCCATTAAAGATGGCCAGGCTTGAGGCCTACGTTCAAGCCACTGCAATTCAGCCCGGGGAAATCAACTGGGAGGGAAAAAGAGAATGGTGCCGCTTGTCGGATTCGAACTGACGACCTACCGCTTACAAGGCGGTTGCTCTACCAACTGAGCTAAAGCGGCACGCTTAAGAGGGCCTTATTTTACTCGAGTTAGGTGCGGTTTTTTCTTTGCACCTGGTTTTTTCTCAGATTTTTCACCTGAAGATCCACTTTTTCCAACACTCACTGGCTGCGGGTCTTCCGGCGGGCCCTGAACAGACCTCAAACCACCAGCGCCACCAGGCTGTTGTGCGGAGTCTTGCCCTGCGGTGGAATCATTCTTGTCGTCCAGCACGAACTGCACAGCCTCGTTGCCGTCGCCCTCAATTTCTGCCAAGGGTTTTGTCACTTCAAAGGCCATGCCATGCCCATTTTCACGGGCATAGATGGCGCTGACTTGCTCAATGGGCACCATGATTTGGCGGGCCACGCCGCCAAACCTTGCTTCGAACTCAATCCACTCATTGCCCAACTGCAGCTTGTTGGTGGCCAAAGGCGACGTGTTGAGCACAATTTCGCCGGCTTTCACAAACTCGCGTGGCACTTGCGTTTGTTCATTCACAGCCACAGCCAGATAAGGCGTGAAACCATTGTCCACACACCATTCATGAATGGCTCGAATCAGATATGGTTTGGTTGATACTTCGGTCACGCCATGCTTCCTATGTTGTACGTCCAATCAGCGACGCATCACCTTTTCAGACGGTGTAAGCGCATCAATAAAGGCGGGCTTCGCAAAAATGCGCTCCGCGTATTTCATCAGGGGAGCAGCTGACTTTGGCAGCTCGATGCCGTAGTGCTCCAGCCTCCAAAGCAGTGGGGCCAGTGCCACATCCAGCATCGAAAACTCTTCACCCAACATGTATTTGCTTTTCAAAAACACGGGGGCCAACTGCGTGAGTTGCTCGCGAATCGAGAGCTTGGCTTTTTCCATGGCTTTGGGATTGCCAGCTTTTTCAATGATGCTCACATGCTGAAACAGCTCGCGCTCAAAATTGAACAAGAACAGGCGTGTGCGTGCGCGCATCACCGGGTCAGCGGGCATCAGCTGGGGGTGGGGGAAGCGCTCATCAATGTACTCATTGATGATATTGGACTCATACAGAATCAAATCGCGCTCAACCAGAATGGGCACCTGGCTGTATGGATTCATCACGCTGATGTCGTCAGGACGGTTAAACAGGTCAATGTCCTTGATTTCAAAATCCATGCCCTTTTCATGAAGCACAAAACGGCAGCGCTGAGAGAAAGGACAGGTCGTGCCTGAGTAAAGAACCATCATGATGTAGTCATCCCAAAACAAAAAATGGCCGGAGCGACTTAACGCTCCAGCCGGTCATTGATCAAAGCAGCAGGCTTATTTGATGTCTTTCCAGTAGGCTGCGTTCAAACGCCAGGCAAAGATTGTAAACACACCAAAGAACAGCAGCACAATCACACCCAGCTTGAAGCGGTCCTCACGCACGGGCTCGGCCATGTAAACCAGGTAGCTGGTCAACTCGGCCATGGCACGGTCGTATTCGGTGGGGGTCATTTGCCCAGGCTTGGTCAGCTCAAACCCGACAAAGTTTTTGATTGTCTTGCCAGGGTTGTGTGGATCGGCCACTTCTTCAAATTTTGGCGTCTGTTCGCCCTGCAACTCCCACAACACATGCGGCATGCCCACGTTGGGGAAAGCCATGTTGTTCCAGCCGGTGGGCTTGCTGTGATCGCGGTAATAGGTGCGCAAGTAGGTGTAAATGTAGTTGGCGCCAGCGTAGCTCGTGGTTGCCCGCGAACGTGCGATCAGGGAAAGATCAGGTGGCGTTGCACCAAACCATTGCTTGGCCTCTTTGGGGTCCATCGCGATGGTCATGGTGTTGCCGACGTTGTCGGTGGCGAACATCAGGTTTTGCTTGATCTGCTCATCGGTCAGACCAATGTCCTTGAGCCGGTTGTAACGCATGCTTTCGGCGGAATGGCAGTTCAAGCAATAGTTGGCAAACAACTGCGCGCCACGCTGCAAGGCAGCCAGGTCGTTGGTGAGGTCTGGCGCCTTGTCCATTGGATAATTGCTGCCAGCGCCCAACACGAGCGAGGGAACCAACGCCAGCAATGCTAAAAATTTTTTCATCGTCTAGTCCTTGTCTTCCAAACTTGCTCAGTGTGCGGCGAAAACCACGCGGTCTGGCACGGGTTTGAAGTTGCCCATCTTCGACCACCAGGGCATGGCGAGGAAGAACAGGAAGTAAATCACAGTGCCGATCTTCGCAACCACGTTGCCCACGGGCGACGGTGGCTGAACACCCAGGTAACCCAGCACGATGAACGACACCACAAAGACGCCGTAGATGTACTTGTGGAACGCGGGACGGTAACGGATGGACTTCACAGGGCTCTTGTCCAACCACGGCAGGAAGAACAGGATCACCACCGCGCCACCCATCGCCATCACGCCCAAGAACTTGGCATCCAGGCCAAACAAGGGGAAGTCAATGGCGCGCAGGATGGAGTAGAACGGCGTGAAGTACCACACAGGGGCAATGTGCGCAGGCGTCTTCAAGGGGTCTGCTGGAATGAAGTTGTTGTATTCCAGGAAGTAACCGCCCATCTCCGGTGCAAAAAATACAATCGCAGAGAACACCATCAAGAACACACCCACGCCGAGAATGTCGTGCACGGTGTAGTAAGGATGGAAGGGAATGCCGTCCAGTGGCTTGCCACTGGCGTCTTTCTTCTCTTTGATTTCAACACCATCGGGGTTGTTGGAACCCACCTCGTGCAATGCAACCAAGTGCGCCGCCACCAAACCAAGCAACACCAGCGGAATGGCGATCACGTGGAAGGAGAAGAAGCGGTTCAGTGTGGCATCAGACACCACGTAGTCACCGCGAATCCAAATGGCCAAATCTGGGCCAATCACGGGAATGGCCGAGAACAGGTTCACAATCACCTGGGCGCCCCAGTAGCTCATTTGCCCCCATGGGAGCAGGTATCCGAAGAAGGCTTCTGCCATCAAGCACAGGAAAATGGCCACGCCGAAAATCCAGATCAGCTCACGGGGTTTGCGGTAGGAGCCATACAGCAGGCCGCGCATCATGTGGAGGTACACCACCACAAAAAACATGGATGCGCCGGTGGAATGCATGTAGCGAACCAGCCAGCCCCAGGGCACATCACGCATGATGTATTCCACGGACTGGAATGCCTTGGCGGCATCCGGTTTGTAGTGCATGACCAGAAAAATACCGGTCACGATCTGAATCACCAGCACCAACAGCGCCAGCGAACCAAAGAAATACCAAAAGTTAAAGTTTTTGGGCGCATAGTACTCAGACAAGTGCGCCTTGTAGGTCGATGTGAGGGGGAATCGTTGATCGATCCAGCCCAACAAACCCGATGTTTCTACTTTTTTATCTGCGGCCATGATTACTCCTCGCTCTCAGTCGCATTAGGCGGTTGTCTCGTCTTCACCAATCAACAGCTTGGTGTCAGACAGGTACTTGTGCGGAGGCACTTCCAGGTTGTCTGGTGCGGGCTTGTTGGCGTATACACGGCCGGCCATGTCAAAGGTGGAGCCATGGCATGGGCACAAGAACCCGCCTTTCCAGTCGTCTGGCAAGCTAGGCTGGGGGCCCGGATCAAACTTGGCTGTGGGCGAACAACCCAAGTGCGAACAAATGCCGACGGCCACCAAGTACTCTGGCTTGATGGAACGGTAGGTGTTGCGCGCGTATTCAGGCGTGAGGTCTGCGGGGTTGCGCTCAGAATTGGGGTCAGCCAACTGGCTGTCGAGCGAGGCCAACTCGGCGACGATTTTTTCGTCTCGACGAACAACCCAAACGGGCTTACCGCGCCATTCCACGGTCTTCATGTCACCAGGCTTCATGCCAGAAATATCGAGTTCGACCGGTGCACCGGCGGCTTTTGCTCGCTCGGAGGGGGCCAGGGTGGTCAGAAACGCAGCACCGGTTGCTGTGGCTGCCACACCGCCAGCAGCTCCGCAAGCGATCATCCACACACGACGCTCTTTGTCTACAGGTTGATTATTGCTCATCAAAATAACCCCGAAAGAAAAATCCAGTACACCTTGCCCCGCGCCCTGGCCGTGCAATCCAGCACGGCCCCAGTAATTCGCACATCGTACCGATGGACTTTGGCCAAAGTAGTGATCTATGCAACCCGAGATTGTAACTCAGCGCCAGTGCAACTAGAAGCAGTTTTCGGGCAAAAATCTTGATTTTCCGGCGGAGTCGTGAAACTTGAGCGCCACGTGCGGCAAATACATTAGTAAACAATTCGGGCTCGGCCGCGCCGTCACACCGCCACAAAAAGATCGTGAAACTCCACCACAATGCCGTGCTTGGCGGCAATCCATTCGCCCAATGCCTTCACGCCACAGCGCTCGGTGGCATGGTGCCCAGCACCCAACAAGGCCACGCCCGTCTCCCGAGCGACGTGCACCGCCGGCTCCGACAACTCCCCGGTGAGGTAGAGATCCGCGCCATGCAAAGCGGCGTCCTCCACGTAACCTGGTGCGCCCCCGGTGCACCAACTCACGGTGCGAATCGGCCTGGTGAATTCACCCTGCCCCTCCACTTGCACCCGGTGACCCAACACCGCCTCCACACGCGCCACCAAATCGCCCAAGGGGATTGGCGCTGGCAGGGTTCCCATGTGAATCAAACCTTTGTCCCCCACCACGCGTTCGCTGGGCCAGCCCAGCATGCCGCCCAATTGCGCGTTGTTGCCCAATTCAGGGTGTTTGTCCAAAGGCAAATGGTATGCAAACACGTTCAAGTTGTGCGCCAGGGCCGCCTGCAGCCTTGCTTTGCGAAACCCGGCCAACACCTGGGGATCGCCTTTCCACATCAACCCGTGGTGAACCAAGATGGCATCGGCCTTGCGTTCGATGGCCAGATCAATCAACGCTTTGGACGCGGTAACCCCGGTGATGAGTCGCTCTATCCGAGGCTTTCCTTCCAACTGGAGCCCGTTTGGGCAATAATCAGACATGCGTGCGGGGTCCAGCAAATCCCGCAAATCACGTTCCAATGCATTTCGATCGACACTATTCAACGGCACACCCACTTTCCATCATGTTGAAAAAACTCTGGCTGACATTCGCGCAAGCCCTGGCGGTACTGCTTGCATTGTATTTCATCACGGAAGTGTTACGCCCAGAATGGACCCCGGCGTGGTTGCAGAAGCCCACCTTCAGCACCGCCTCCTCAGAAGGTGCAGTGGGTTATCGACAGGCTGTTGACCGAGCCATGCCCGCGGTGGTGAACATTTACACCTCCAAAAATCTGACCCCACTGCCCAAGCACCCCTTCTTTGAAGACCCGGAAATCCGCAAGTTTTTTGGCGATGAACTGGAGGAGCAGTTTGGGAATCAGGAGGAGGTTTCACCCAGCCTGGGCTCGGGGGTGATTGTGAATGCCGAAGGTCTGATTGTGACCAACCAGCATGTGGTGGAGGCGGCCGACGAAATTGAGGTCAGCTTGAACGATGGACGCAAGGCAGCCGCCGAACTGGTGGGGACCGACCCAGAAACCGATTTGGCGGTGCTGCGCATCAAACTGGACAACCTGCCCACCCTGCAATTTGCCGAGGAAGGCTCGGTGCGGGTGGGGGACGTGGTGCTGGCCATGGGCAACCCCTTTGGCGTGGGGCAAACCGTCACCATGGGGATTGTGAGCGCACTGGGGCGCAACCACGTGGGCATTAATACCTTTGAGAACTTCATCCAAACCGACGCAGCCATCAACCCAGGCAACTCCGGGGGCGCGCTTGTTGACACGGCCGGCAATCTGCTGGGCATCAACACAGCCATCTACAGCCGCACGGGTGGATCATTGGGCATTGGTTTTGCGATTCCTGCAAAAACTGTGCAAAACGTGCTGAGCCAAATTGTGCGCACGGGCACGGTGACCCGGGGATACATCGGCGTGGAACAGCAGAACATCACCGCCGAACTGGCCACCGCCTTTGACCTACCACAAAGGGACGGCGTGATTATTGCGGGCATCGTGAAGGATGGACCCGCAGACAAAGCCGGGCTGAAGGTGGGCGACATTTTGCTGACCTTGGACGGGCAAAAAATCCAAGACACCACGCAAATGCTGAACTTGATCGCCGGCTACGCACCAGGGGACAAAAAAGTCATCAAGCTGTTGCGCGAGGGCAAAGAAAACGCGGTCACCATTGAGATTGGCGTGCGCCCCAAACCTGGTGACTTTTTGAAGAAGCCTTGAATCTGCAAAAAATTAATCCATTTTCATGGACCGAAAATAACTCGGGCCGCATGTAGCGGCTCGGCAAATCCGATGGAACCCCGCTGGAATTAACAACACAAACTTGGATGTTGAATCTTTGGACCATCATTCCAAGTCATGTCCGCCATCACCGTCAAACTTCAGTTTCAATTCGCCATCGTCTTTCTGCTTACAACCTTGGCGCTGATGATTGTCAGTGCAATCACCGCGATTGGTTCGTGATTGCCTTTCCTCGCTGTTGAGTTAGATCCCCCCGGGTCAAATTTGGGTGCAAATCAACACCCCAGACGAGGCCTGCGCTGTTAATTTATTTCTTGCGGAATACGCAATTTGCGTATTTTTTGATTGAAAGTACAATAATTCAAGTGGGCAGCGTTATCAGAGGGTCCGGCGGAGTAAGAAAGCTTAGATGGTCGCGCCCCGGTTCAGGCAAGTCTTCCGGTGTTAGGGTCTGTTACTTTTTAGTGGATGAGCAAGATCAAATTTGGATGTTGATGATTTATCCCAAGTCTGTGGCAGAT
>DASUDK010000059.1:0-15541 GCA_036275655.1 Limnobacter sp.
GACATTGCGTGCGTCTCCTTCAATGTTCGCAATTTGTTGTGCAACCCAAGCACTGCTTGGATTTTAAGCCGAAAGCTTATTGCATATCCGGAAAAAATAGTTGACTTTGATCTCTAGTCTGACAAACTTGCTTTTTGTGCAATGCAGCACAAAAAGTGTCTGCGTTGAAACGGTACACTATCGCCACAAATTCGTAAGCTAAAAGGACCAGGACATGGGGATGAATAAACTTGTGGGCAGCGCCACTGAGGCTTTGGCTGACAAAATTAAGGATGGCATGACATTGGCCGTGGGTGGTTTTGGTTTGTGCGGTATTCCAGAGGCCCTCATCGACGCGGTGCGTGCGTCGGGTGCAAAAGATCTCACGGTGATTTCGAACAATGCAGGGGTGGACGGCTTCGGTTTGGGGCGTCTTTTGGAGACGCGGCAAATTCGCAAGATGATTTCTTCTTATGTGGGTGAGAACAAAGAGTTTGAGCGCCAGTACTTGAGCGGCGAATTGGAGCTTGAGTTCACGCCCCAAGGCACCCTGGCCGAGAAGCTTCGGGCTGGTGGTGCGGGCATCCCGGCGTTTTTCACCAAAACCGGTTTTGGCACGCAGATTGCCGAGGGCAAAGAAACCCGCGTGATTCGTGGTGAAAATTACGTGCTTGAGCACAGCCTGACGGCCGATATTTCCTTGGTTAAGGCCTGGAAGGCGGACAAGTCCGGCAATTTGATTTATCGGCTCACAGCGCGCAATTTCAACCCAGAGTGCGCTGCCGCATCCAAGTTCACGGTGGCTGAAGTGGAGGAGGTGCTTGAGGTGGGGGATCTGGATCCCAACTTTATTCACACCCCCGGCATTTATGTACAACGCCTGGTGATGAACGCCAATCCCGAGAAGCGGATTGAAAAGCGTACCACCAGCACTTCAGCCTGATTTGGAGCACAACACCATGGCATGGACGAGAGATGAAATGGCAGCGCGCGCTGCCGGTGAATTGCAAGACGGTTTTTATGTGAACTTGGGAATAGGCTTGCCCACCCTTGTGAGCAATCACATTCCGGAAGGCATGAATGTGATGTTGCAAAGTGAGAATGGGCTCCTGGGCATTGGTCCTTTCCCAGACGATGATCAAGTGGATGCAGACCTCATCAATGCAGGAAAGCAGACTGTGACCACCTTGCCTGGTTCTGCGTTTTTTTCGAGTTCTGAGTCTTTTGCAATGATCCGTGGTGGGCACATCAACTTGGCCATTTTGGGGGCCATGCAGGTGAGTGAGAAAGGCGATTTGGCGAATTGGATGATTCCCGGCAAGCTGGTGAAGGGCATGGGCGGTGCCATGGATCTTGTGGCTGGCGTGTCTCGGGTGGTGGTGCTGATGGAACACATTGCCAAGAAAAAGGATGGGACCACGGATTTGAAAATCCTCAAGGATTGCAACTTGCCGCTCACTGGGAAGGCTGTGGTCAATCGCATCATCACCGATTTGGCGGTGATGGACGTAACACCCGCAGGTTTGAAAGTGCTGGAAATGGCGCCCGGTGTTGGCCGAGAAGAGCTTCAAGAAAAAACAGGGTGCCAACTGCAGTTTTGATGATGTTCTTTGGCATGGTCCTGGCGTGCTCAGGTTATAATTCACGTTTCCAACTGCGCGCTTTGCGCCGCTTGGCACCATGACCAAATACGTATTCGTTACAGGCGGGGTTGTCTCGTCTCTGGGCAAAGGCATTGCTGCTGCGTCCCTGGCCGCTATCCTCGAGAGCCGCGGCCTCAAAGTCACCATGCTCAAGCTGGATCCATACATCAATGTGGACCCGGGCACCATGAGTCCTTTCCAACACGGTGAAGTGTTTGTGACGGAAGATGGCGCTGAAACAGACTTGGACCTTGGCCATTACGAGCGCTTCATTTCGGCCAAAATGAAAAAGGCCAACAACTTCACCACCGGGCAGATTTACGAATCTGTGTTGCGCAAAGAGCGCCGTGGGGAGTATCTTGGCAAAACAGTGCAGGTGATCCCTCACATCACCAATGAAATCCAGGCCTTTGTTGAGAAAGGTGCGCGTGCTGCCTGGAACGGTGAGACGGATGTGGCCATTGTCGAAATTGGCGGCACCGTGGGTGACATTGAGTCCCTTCCGTTCTTGGAAGCTGCCCGCCAAATGAGCCTGCGCCTGGGGCGCAACAGCGCGTGCTTTGTGCACCTCACGCTGGTGCCTTTCATTGCCTCTGCGGGTGAGCTGAAAACCAAACCCACACAGCACAGCGTTCAAAAGCTTCGCGAAATCGGTATTTATCCCGACGCACTGTTGTGCCGGGCAGACCGGCCCATTCCCGACGATGAGCGTGCAAAAATCTCGATGTTCTCGAACGTCCAACTGGAGGCTGTGATCTCCGTTTGGGATGCGGACACAATTTATAAAATTCCAGCCATGCTGGAGGCCCAAAAGCTCGATGACATTGTGGTGGACAAGCTGGGTTTGCAGGCGCCAAAGGCCGATTTGTCCCGCTGGGCGGAGATTGTGCATGCACAAGAAAACCCCACCCAAAGCATCACCATCGGCATGGTGGGCAAGTATGTGGACCTCACCGAGTCTTACAAATCTCTGATTGAGGCACTCAACCACGCTGGCCTGCACACCCGCACGCGGGTGAACATCAATTACATCGATTCTGAGGAGTTGGAGTCCAAAGGCACCGAGGGCCTTCAAAAACTTGATGCTGTGCTTGTGCCGGGCGGATTTGGTAAGCGAGGCACCGAGGGCAAAATAGCGGCCATTCGATTTGCTCGAGAAAACAAGGTGCCGTACTTGGGCATTTGCCTGGGCATGCAATTGGCGGTGATTGAGTTTGCACGCCATTGCGCCGGTTTGCCCAAGGCCAACTCCACGGAGTTTGACAGCCAAGCCGAAACGCCTGTTGTTGCACTAATCACCGAATGGAAAGATGCCACTGGCAAAACCGAGGTGCGCAGCAACCAGTCCGATTTGGGTGGCACCATGCGCTTGGGCTCACAGCGCTGCCCGATTTTGCCTGGCACCTTGGCCGAGTCCATTTACGGCGCTGAGGTGAATGAGCGCCATCGCCACCGTTACGAAGTGAACAACAATTTTGTTCCTCAGCTCGAGGCCGCTGGCATGCGCATTTCTGCGCGCACCCCCACCGAGGATTTGCCGGAAATCATGGAATTGCCTGATCATCCATGGTTCATTGGCGTGCAGTTCCACCCGGAATTCACAAGCACACCCAGGGACAGCCATCCGCTTTTCCTGGCGTATGTGAAGGCCGCCATCGCCCACAAACAAAGCAAGGCGTTGTAAGCTGAATCCATTCAGGAGATCCAAACCATGAAACTGTGCAACTTTGACGTCGGTCTTAATCAGCCTTTCTTTTTGATCTCTGGCCCTTGCGTGATTGAATCCGAGCAAATGGCCATGGACACCGCTGGGCAGCTCCAGGAGATCACCCGAAGCCTGGGCATCCCTTTTATCTACAAGAGTTCATACGACAAAGCCAACCGCAGTTCAGGAAAGAGTTTTCGAGGTTTGGGCATCGACAAAGGCTTGGCCATTCTCGAAAACGTCAAAAAGACCTTGAATGTGCCAGTGCTGACTGACGTGCACGAAATCGAAGAAATTGAGGCCGTTGCAGCCGTGGTCGATGTGTTACAGACACCTGCCTTTTTGTGCCGCCAAACCAATTTCATTGAAGCGGTGGCGGCATGTGGCAAACCTGTGAACATCAAGAAAGGACAGTTCTTGGCCCCCGGCGACATGGTCAATGTGGTTGAAAAGGCCCGAGCCGCCAGCATTGCAAGTGGCGACGACGGGAACAACATCATGGTGTGCGAACGTGGTGTGAGCTTCGGTTACAACAATTTGGTTTCGGATATGCGCAGCTTGGCGATTATGCGCAACACCGGTTGTCCCGTGGTGTTTGATGCCACGCACAGTGTTCAACTGCCTGGTGGGCAGGGCACAGCCAGTGGCGGGCAGCGGGAGTTTGTGCCCGTGTTGGCCCGCGCGGCTGTGGGTGTGGGGGTGGCGGGTTTGTTCATGGAAACCCACCCAGACCCTGCGAAGGCCATGTCTGATGGCCCCAACGCTTGGCCCTTGCCTCGCATGAAGGCACTCTTGCAAACCCTGCAGGCGCTGGATCGCTTGGTGAAGTCGGGCCCGTTGGCTGAACAAGAACTGATGGCCTGACGCCGAAAAAAATTCAAATCATTTAAATCCATCCAAGAGGAAAATATGAGCGCGATTGTTGATGTGATTGGTCGTGAGGTGATTGACTCCCGCGGCAATCCCACCGTGGAGTGTGATGTGCTGCTGGAGAGCGGCGCCATGGGTCGTGCGGCGGTTCCATCCGGCGCTTCCACTGGCACACGCGAGGCTGTGGAGCTGCGCGATGGCGACAAATCCCGTTACCTGGGCAAGGGCGTGTTGAAGGCTGTTGAAAACATCAACACCGAAATTTCAGAGGCGATCCTTGGCCTAGATGCCCAAGAGCAGGTGTTTCTGGACCAAAATCTGATCGATCTGGATGGCACCGAGAACAAGAGCCGTTTGGGCGCCAACGCCACGTTGGCAGTTTCGATGGCTGTGGCGCGAGCCGCCGCAGAAGAGACAGGTTTGCCGCTGTATCGGTACTTTGGTGGCATGGGTGGCATGAGTTTGCCGGTGCCCATGATGAACGTGATCAATGGTGGTGCGCACGCCAACAACAACCTGGATCTTCAGGAGTTCATGATTCTGCCAGTGGGTGCTCCATCTTTCCGCGAAGCGATCCGCTACGGTGCTGAGGTGTTTCATGCGCTCAAAAAGATCATTCACGACAAAGGCATGTCCACCGCGGTGGGCGATGAAGGTGGTTTTGCGCCGTCTGTGGCCAACCATGAAGCCGCCATTCAAATGATCATCCAGGCCATCGAAACCGCAGGGTTTGAGCCAGGCACACAAGTGGCTTTGGGTTTGGATTGCGCAGCCTCCGAGTTCTACAAGGGCGGCAAGTACAAGTTGGACGGCGAGGGCATGGAGTTGAGCTCGCAGGAGTTTGCTCACTTGCTGGAGAGCTGGTGCAACAAGTACCCCATCATCTCCATCGAAGATGGCATGGCTGAAGACGACTGGGACGGTTGGGCTTACCTGTCCAAAACCTTGGGCCGCAAAGTTCAGCTGGTGGGGGATGATCTGTTTGTAACCAACACCAAAATTTTGTCTGAAGGCATTGAGAAGAAGATCGCCAACTCGATTTTGATCAAGATCAATCAAATCGGCACGCTGACAGAGACCTTCGCCGCCATTGAAATGGCAAAGCGTGCTCGTTACACGGCCGTGATTTCTCACCGCTCTGGCGAGACCGAAGACAGCACCATTGCAGACATCGCCGTGGGCACCAATGCCATGCAAATCAAGACTGGCTCCATGAGCCGCTCCGACCGCATCGCCAAATACAACCAGTTGCTGCGTATTGAAGAAGACCTGGGTGACATCGCCTATTACCCAGGCCGTGCAGCCTTCTACAACCTGGACTGATTGGCGTGAAACTGGCCCCGCAATGCGGGGCCTTCTTGTATATGAATCCCAGGCTAATTTCTCTCATACTGTTGGGTTTGCTCATCCTGCTCCAATACCCTTTGTGGTTTGGAAAAGGGGGCATGCTGCGCGTGAGCGAACTGGAAGATCAGCTCACGCAACAAAAGCAGGTGAACGAGGCTTTGAGATTGCGCAATCAACAACTCGAAGGGGATGTTCGAAGCCTCACTGAAGGCGTTGAGGCGATCGAAGAACGCGCACGCAACGACTTTGGCATGATCAAAAAAGGTGAGGTGTTTATCCAGCTCATTGAGCCCCAGCCCACAGATCGGCCTGTGGCCGATCCTGAGCCAGCTCAAAGCAATTAGTGCAGCGTGGCAGATGGTGGGCTTGGTGGGTTTTCAAATAGCCCTCGGCAATCGCTGGCTGTGAATGCGTAGTTTGCGTTGCAAAAATCACATTGCACCTCCACGGTCGGGTTTTCCTGGAGAGCATCTTCCAATTCGTCCTTCCCAAGCGTGATCAGCATGGCTCCAACCTTATCGCGCGAGCAAGTGCACTCAAAATGCGCTTTTCGCTCAGCGAGCACGCCGGGTTCCTCTTCCCAGAACAAACGCTTGGCCAGCTCAAATGTGTCGGTGTTCAGGTGTTCATCGGTTTGCAGGGTTTGCGCCAAGGCGCACAGGCGTGACCATCCATCGGGGTCGTGATTGCTTCCTGCAACTTTACCGCCATGCAAAGGCATTTGCTGCAGCATGAGGCCTGCAGCAAATTGTGTGTTGGCGTTGAGCACGAGTTTGGTTTCGAGTTGCTCAGAGCCATGCATGTAAGCTTCCAGCGAATCAGCCACCGATTGCCCGGTGAGCGGCACAATGCCTTGGTAAGGGGTTTGACCCGGCTGGCGATTGCGCGGGTCCAGAATGATTGCGCACAACCCCTTGCCTCGCGCATTCACCAAACTCATAAAATCGGCATCGTTTGGAATTTCGGAATCATCACGCATTTTGACGGTCGCTCGAAGACCCAAGCGACTGTTGCACTCGGCCACCAATAGGCGGATTGGACCATCCCCTTGAATTTGCAAAATCAAAGAGCCTTCAAATTTGAGCGATGCTGAAAGCATGGCGCTTGCGGCCACCAACTCGCCCATCACTTTCATGACTGGAGCAGGGTGGTGGTTGTGGCTGGCGATTTGCTGCCATGCGGCATCCAGATGAATCATCTGGGCCCGGCAGCTGGCGGATTCAAAAATGAGGGTGCGTAGGGTGTCCGTCATGTCAATCGTCTAGTCGTTCAAGCTTTTCTTTGAAGAGTTTGGCCTTCATCACATAAAAGGCTGCGCCCACCATCTTTGCCACGTCCTCGTCGCTCAGTGTGCGAACCACTTTGCCTGGAGAGCCAACCACCAAAGACCGATCTGGAATTTCTTTGCCTTCAGTGACCAGCGCACCGGCGCCGATGATACAGTGTTTTCCAATTTTTGCACCGTTCAACACCACAGCGCGTATGCCAATCAGGCTGCCGTCGCCAACGGTGCACCCATGCAGGCAGGCTTGGTGGCCCACCACCACGCCTTTGCCAACCACCATGGGGTAGCCGATGTCGGTGTGCAGCACTGCACCCTCTTGAACATTGCTGCCCTCCATGATGTGAATTAGCTCGTTGTCGCCCCGAATGGCGGCAAAATCCCAAATGGAGGTGTTTTCGTCCAGTCTAACCTTGCCGATCACGCTGCTCATGTTGGCCACGTAGGCGCTTGGATGGATTTGGGGGCTGTGCCCATCGATTTTGTACTTCGCCACGGGGATCTCCTTAGGTGCTGGGTGCTTGGCTTAAAATACCATGGTTGAAAGTGTTTTCGGTTCGCCCATGGATTTACATCAGCCCCAGCAGGAAATTCGGCAAGCCGCTTTGCATGCGTTGGGCATGCAGGATCCTTCTGCAAAAATGCTGGCGGTGGCCGCCATCCGTCCAGAGTTTGCGTTGGACACCGAGTTGATGTTGCAACCCAAACTCGGCAGGCCGTCTGCACCCGTGCTCGTTCACCCCAGGCATGTGCCAACGCGCAGTGTGGGCGAGGCTGTGGGGCGAGGCATGTTGCTGCATGCCTTGGCGCACATTGAGTTCAATGCAATCAATTTGGCGCTCGACGTCATGGTGCGGTTTGCAGGCATGCCCAAAGATTTCTACCTGGATTGGTTGCGGGTGGCCCAAGAAGAGGCCCACCACCATGGTTTGTTGTGCAAGCGCATGGCCGATTATGGCGTGATCTATGGAGACTACCCGGCACACGACGGCTTGTGGCAAATGGCTGAAAAGACAGCCGATAGCCTGTTGGCCAGGTTGGCGCTGGTGCCGCGTTTGCTGGAGGCGCGTGGTTTGGATGTTTCTCCGGCCATCCGCAACAAACTCGCTAACGCGGGTGATGAGGCCAGCGCTCAGGTGCTGGACATCATTTTGCGCGATGAAATTGGTCACGTGGCCATTGGCAATGCGTGGTTCAACCACCAGTGTAGGCTAGCGGGTATGGCGCCGATTGAGGCGTTTGAACATTGCTTGAAAGCTTATGTTGCACCACAGCCGCGATCACCATTCAATTTTGACGCCAGGGCCAAGGCAGGTTTTTCAGAGGATGAGTTGGCCTGGCTGATGCAACTGGAGGTGGCGCAAGCCAGCCAATAAGCTCACAATAGGACCATGAACGCAATTGCCGATTTGAACTGGAACGACCCACATCTGATCAATGCAGACTTGCATTGCCACTCAACCACCTCGGATGGCACGCTGTCGCCCGAGGAGTTGGCTGCACGCGCCGCTGCAAATGGTGTCCAGCTTTGGTCGCTCACCGATCACGACGAGGTGGGCGGTCTGGCGCGTGCAGAGGCGGCCGCCAAGTCTCATGGTTTGGGATTTGTGCCTGGTGTTGAAATATCAGTCACCTGGATGGGAACCACCCTGCACATTGTTGGTTTGATGATCGACTATGAAGACTCACCCATTGCCCAAGGCTTGGCCAGTGTTCGAAGCGGGCGCACGGAGCGCGCCATGGAAATGTCGCGCCAACTGGAGAAAGTGGGCATTGAGGGCGTCTATGAGGGTGCATTGAAGTATGTGGGCAACCCGGCACTGATCAGCAGGACTCACTTTGCCCGCCACCTGGTGGAACGGGGGGTGTGCCAAGACATTCGTGAGGTGTTTGAGCGTTTTTTAACGCCAGGCAAACCCGGTTTTGTACCGCATGAATGGGCAAGTCTCCCGCAGGCGGTGCAATGGATTTTGGAGTCCAATGGATTGCCAGTGATTGCGCACCCTGGCCGATACAGCTTGAGCCCCATGCAAATGGATGAGCTGATTGATCAATTCATCAAGCTGGGCGGGGTTGGCATCGAGGTGGTCACTGGCAGCCACACCGTTGACCAATACCGCGAGTATGCGCGTCGGTCACTCCGGGCCGGTTTGAAGGCCTCGCGCGGATCAGATTTCCATGGACCCGATGAATCAAGAGTCAATCTGGGCGAATTGCCGCAGTTGCCCGATGGTTGCGTGCCGATCTGGGATAATTGGAGCAAGACGTTCACCTGATTAGGATCACTTTTGGCGCAGTATTTCAACGTACATCCCGACAACCCCCAGTCTCGTCTTTGCAAACAAGCCGCAGACATGATCAACGCCGGCGGGATTGCTGCGATCCCAACTGACAGTTGTTATGCCCTGGTTTGCCACCTCGACGACAAAAATGCTGTTGAGCGATTGCGTCGTTTAAAGGGCATCTCCGAGAAGCAGCACCTCGCGTTGTTGTGCAAGGATTTGAGCGAGCTCGGCAGCTACGCCAAGGTAAACAATGTGCAATACCGGCTGCTGAAGTCGGTGTTCCCTGGTCCTTACACTTTCATTTTGGAAGCGACCAAAGAGGTGCCCAAGCGGGTGTCCCATCCATCGAAAAAGTCCATTGGTCTGCGGGTGCCCGCGCACCCTGTGGTGCAAGCGATTTTGGCCCACACCGAAGGCGCATTGATCGCAAGCACTTTGCAACTGTCGGGCATGGCCGAGCCGGCCCGCAGCGGCTGGGAGGCCCAAGAGGCGGTGGGCAACGAGGTGGATTTGATTGTGGACGATGGACAGTATTGCGGTGCATTTCCAACCACGGTGATTGATTGGACCGCAGATAACCCGCTGGTGGTGCGTGTGGGCGCAGGCCCACTCACTGGGGCGCTGGAGCCCGTGAGCATTGACGAACAGGAGTCGTTGTAATGGATTCATCCATCATTCAAACCATCGCGGTGTACGCCTTGCCCGTGTTGTTCGCCATCACCCTGCACGAGGCCGCTCATGGGTACGTCGCCCGTCGATATGGCGACAACACCGCCATGCTGGCTGGACGCATCACGCTCAACCCAGTCAAGCACATCGACTTGGTGGGCACCATCCTTGTGCCGATTGCCATTCTGGTGTCGTCCAGCCTCATGGGGATTGGGGCCTTCTTGTTTGGATGGGCCAAACCCGTGCCAGTGAATTTCGGCAATTTAAACAACCCAAAGCGGGATATTCGTTATGTGGCTTTTGCTGGCCCGGGTGCCAATTTCATCATGGCCATTTTGTGGGCATTCATGTTGAAGGTGCAGTTGTTCAGCGGATTCTCGGATCCATTTTTCATCGAAATGGCGAAGGCCGGGATTGTGGTCAATCTCGTGCTGGCCGCCCTCAATCTCTTGCCGATCCTACCCCTGGATGGCGGTCGAATTCTTTTCAGTCTGCTGCCCAGTTCTGCAGCTTACAGTTTCAGCAGAACGGAGCCGTATGGCATGATCATCCTGATCGCGCTGCTGATGCTAAATATCCTTCCCGCATTCATCCAGCCAATTGTTGGGGCAGCGTGGGGAGCTCTGTCTGTCTTGTTTAACTTTTAATTCATCATGTTTCCTGAACGCGTATTGTCGGGCATGCGCCCCACCGGTCTGTTGCACCTCGGGCATTATCACGGTGTACTCAAAAATTGGGTCAAGCTTCAGAACGAAGTTCCTTGCCTGTTTTTTGTGGCCGATTGGCATGCCTTGACCACCCACTACGACACCCCGGAGGTGATCGCTGAAAACGTGTGGGACATGGTGATTGACTGGTTGGCCGCCGGAGTAGACCCTGAGAAGGCGACGCTGTTCATCCAGTCCAAAGTGCCAGAGCATGCCGAATTGCATTTGTTGCTTTCCATGACCACGCCTTTGGGCTGGTTAGAACGTGTGCCCACCTACAAAGACCAACAAGAAAAGCTCAGTGAAAAGGACCTCTCCACCTACGGATTTTTGGGTTATCCCTTGCTGCAATCCGCAGATATTTTGATTTACCGCGCCACGCAGGTGCCTGTGGGCGAAGACCAGGTGCCGCACATCGAACTGACCCGCGAGATTGCACGCCGTTTTAACAATTTGTACGGGCGTGAGCCTGGTTTTGAAGAAAAAGCCCTGGATGCTGCCAAAAAAATGGGCAACAAACGGATGAAGGCTTATTTGGAGCTTCGCAACAAGTTTCAAGAGCAGGGTGACACTGAAGCCTTGGCGCAGGCGCATGCTTTGTTGGCTGAGGCGCAAAGCCTGGGTGCGAGCGATCGAGAGCGGCTGTTTGGTTATCTGGATGGCGGGCGCAAAATGATTTTGTCAGAGCCCAAGGCCATGCTCACGGAGGCCTCCAAGATGCCTGGGTTGGACGGCCAAAAAATGTCCAAGAGCTATCAAAACACCCTGTCCCTGCGTGAAACACCCGATAACATTGCCCAAAAAATTCGCCGCATGCCCACAGACCCGCAACGTGTGCGCCGCAACGACCCAGGCAACCCTGAAAAATGCCCAGTTTGGCAGTTGCATGAAATTTATTCCGATGACACCAAGAAGCAGTGGGTTCAGAACGGGTGCCGTTCGGCCGGGATTGGATGCTTGGAATGCAAAGAGCCCATCATTGAATCGGTGATCAAAGAGCTGACGCCCATGCGTGAGCGCGCCGCGATGTATGCAGACAACCCTGCATTGGTGCGCAATATCGTGAAAGAAGGCTGCGACCGTGCACGCGAGTATGCGCAGCAAACCATGGGCGATGTGCGCAAAGCCATGGGCCTGGACTACTCTTGATATGCCAACATTGGCACAGCACCAGGGTTTGACACCTTCCGATTGGGTGGTGCAATGTGTTCAGCAATGGCTTGAGGACCAGCCCCATGGCCCTGCCAAGGCGCGTGTGCTTGACCTGGCTTGTGGCGCGGGTCGCCATGCCGTGTGGTTGGCGCAATTGGGCTTTGCTGTGCATGCGGTGGACCGCCAGCAACCCGAGCAGGATTTGCAGGCACTGGGTGTTGATTTTGAACTGATGGACTTGGAGCAGGAGTCTTGGCCCTTGCTCGGTCAACAATATGACGTGATTGTGGTCACCAACTACCTTTACAGGCCACACCTGCCGAACCTTTTGGACAACTTGAAGTCACAGGGGGGGTTGTTGGTCTATGAAACGTTCATGGCTGGCAACGCCGAATTCGGTTCCCCACGCAACCCGGATTTTTTACTGCGGCCCAACGAGTTGTTGCAGGCGTTCCAAGGGCTCAATGCCATGCGTTTTGAGCAAGGGCTTCGGCTGCGACCCAACCCTGCGATGATTCAACGGGGCATGTTCATTTCTGGTGCTTGGTCTGAGATACAATCTGGAACGAAAACACTCTTTGTCGAAGGGATGAAATGATCACAGGTAGCATTGTTGCGATTGTATCGCCGATGTTTGAAGACGGTTCGCTGGACTATGACAGCTACCGCAAGCTGATTGACTGGCATATTGAACAAGGCACCGACTCGATCGTGGCCGTGGGCACCACAGGGGAGTCGCCCACCGTGGACGTTCAAGAACATTGCGAGCTGATCCGGGTGGCTGTGGAGCAGTCTGCAGGTCGCATACCGATTATCGCTGGCACTGGCGGCAATTCAACCACCGAAGCGATTGAACTCACGGAGTACGCACGCAAGGTCGGAGCGTCTGCTAGCCTGCAGGTGGTGCCTTACTACAACAAGCCCACACAAGAAGGCATTTATCAGCACATGCGCAAAGTGGCTGAGTCGGTTGATCTGCCTGTGATTTTATACAACGTGCCTGGCCGCACCGTTGCCGACATGGCGCATGCCACCGTGGTTCGATTGTCTCAAGTCGATGGTGTGGTGGGCATCAAAGAGGCAACCGGCAACATGGAGCGCGCCGCCTGGTTGATCCGGGATTGCAAACCGGAGTTTGCCGTTTATAGCGGTGATGACCCCACTGCAGTGCATTTGATGTTGATGGGCGGCAAGGGCAACATTTCAGTGACTGCCAACGTGGCCCCCAAGGCTATGAACGCGCTGTGCGCGGCCGCCATGGCGGGTGATGCAAAAGCCGCCAATGCCATGAACCTGGCATTGATGGATCTGCATCAAGCCATGTTCTGTCAGGCCAATCCAATTCCAGTGAAATACGCCTTGAGCAAAATGGGCAAGATGGCGCCAGGTGTGCGCTTGCCCCTTACCCGTCTGGAATCCAATTTTCACCAAACCGTGGATGCCGCATTGCGTGCCCACCGGTTGATCGATTGAGGTCGAAGTCAGCATGAAATTGAACACCACCCAACCCCTCAAAATTTTGTTGCTGTGTGCATCCATGGGAATTGCCGCAGGTTGTGCGAGCTACCAGCAAGCGGTTGAAAACCAAAAGGTGGCCTACCGCACAGCGGAGAAGCGTGAGAAGGGATTGGAGGTCCCCCCCGATTTGACCTCGCAAAGCGCCGATGAACAGTTTTTGATTCCCGGTGAAAGTGGTTCAGGCGCGGTGTCTGCATCTTCCTTCTACAGTGGCGGTGGTCGTTCTGGCGCGGCGGCACGTCCCGCCGCACAAACCGCCGAGCCGATTTTGGCAACCACAGATCAAGTGGAGCTCAAACGTGTTGGCAATGTGCGTTCGCTGGCTGTGAAAATGCCCGCCGAGAAGCTGTGGCCCCAGTTGCGTGAATTTTGGAAGTCCACTGGTTTTGAGCTTGCCGTGGACGATCCAAAAATTGGTTTGATGGAGACCAACTGGGCTGAAAACCGTGCTGCCATTCCGATGGATGGTGTGCGCAAGATCATTGGACGCGTGTTTGATGGCATGTACTCCAGCAACCAGCGTGACCGGTACCGCACCCGCGTGGAGCCAGTGGAGGGCGGGGTTGAGATTTTTATCACCCACCGGGGCATGGAAGAGAATTACACCGATGCCAGCCAGACATCCATGGTTTGGATGAACAGGCCCAACGACCCCGAACTCGAAGCAGAGATGCTCAACCGGTTGCTGGTTAAACTGACTGGCGACGAGAAAGCCTCTGAAAAAGCCGGTGGCAGTGTGCGTGAGCTCATCACTGTACAGAAGCAGGCCGACGGCACCGCACTGGTGTTGGCTGAGGATTTTCCACTGGCATGGCGTCGGGTTGGATTTGGGCTCGATCGCGCAGGCTTCATTGTTGAAGACCGTGATCGTTCCAATGGTGTGTATTACGTGAAATACACACCAGACTCTGCTGCACAAGAAAAGAGTGGTGGCTTTTTTGGCAAAATTTTTGGTGGCAGTGGCAACGACAAATCCCTGAAAGCGGATCAGCGTTTCCAAGTGGTTGTGGCACCGCAATCCAACACGGCCACCGTGGTGAAGTTCACTTCTGAGCGTGGCGCTGCTGTGGATGCCAAGGTTTCAGAAGAGGCAGCCACCAGATTGGCTGCCAAGCTGCGCTAAACCTGGCAAGCCGTGAGGTTTGCAAGTTTGGGGAGTGGCAGCGAGGGCAATTGCTGGATTTTTGAATCTGGCGATGGCGGCGCTGCCGGCCGCCTCATGGTGGATTGCGGTTTTGCGGTCAAAGAGACAGTCAGCCGTTTGTCACGCCTCGGTCTTGAGCCCGAAGACATCCACGGTATTGTGGTCACGCATGAGCATGATGACCACATCGGCGGCGTGTTCAAATTCAGTCGCCGTTTTGGTACGCCTGTGTTTCTGACCCATGGGACCTGGCGAGCTGCGCTGCGCAGCAAGCTGGCACAGACAGACTACCTCGAAACCGGTCGAGTGAGGCTCATAGACAGCCATCAGCCGTTTCTGCTGAACAACATGCGTGTTCACCCTTTCCCAGTGCCACACGACGCGGCAGAGCCTGTGCAACTGTTGATCGAGGGGCCCAACGGATTCACAGCGGGCATTTTGACCGATTGCGGCAGCTCAACTCCCCATCTGGTGAACATGCTCAACAAGGTGCAGGCGCTGATTCTGGAATCCAACCATTGCCCAGATCGCCTGGCCAATTCACCTTACCCGCCAAGTTTGAAGCGCAGAGTCGGTGGAGATTATGGTCATTTGAGCAATCAGGTGGCTTGCGAAATTTTGCGCAATTTGAACTCTGGGCGCTTGCGCTATGTGGTAGCGGCGCATTTGAGCAAAACAACCAATTGCCCTGAGGTGGTGCGACGGATGTGGTCAGAGGTGCTCAGCCCGCGTGGTATTCCCTTTGACATTGCCTGCCAGGAAGAGGGGCTCTCGTGGCTTGAATTGGAGCGTCTGGCTGCTGCTTAGGTCTCACTGTCAGCACAGCCTGTGAGTTGCACTCAATAAAAAAGCCCTGTGCTTGCGCAACAGGGCCTTTGCATTTGAGGCGCTCAGTTGAACGCCATCAAATTACTTCTTTTCTTCTTGAGCAGGAGCTGGCTCAGTGGCTGCTGGCTCAGCGGCAGGAGCTGCTGGCTCGGCTGCTGGAGCTGCTGGCTCAGCAGCAGGTGCTGCAGGAGCTTGCTCAGTTACTGCAGGAGCTGCTGGCTCAACAGGAGCTGCTTCTTCTTTCTTGCCACAAGCGGCCAAGGCTACTGCAAACAGGGATGCGATCAAAATAGAGTTTTTCATGTTTATTCCTTTTGGGGTCACGAACTAGGCGCCGATTCAAGCGCCGTTTATAGAGCAAATAGGCTCACAAGAGAACCCAGAATCACCCATTTTCCTGCTGGGTGTTCAA